>JBIKWE010000033.1:0-7131 GCA_044356445.1 Limisphaerales bacterium
TTACCAACTTATTATAGAGTACCACGGAAAAACATTTTTGGTCGTAAAAAATGGCTAAAGCATGGTGGTTGGTGGCCTGATTATCAAATTAGATTGTTTAATAAAAAATATCTAAAAGAGTGGCCAACAAGAATTCATGCAACTCCGATTTTTGAAGGGACATGCGGATTTTTTAAAAACCCATTAACACATTTTTTCCACGGCAATCTTGAAGAAATGGTCAAAAAAACAATGATTTATGAAGAGATTGAAGCTCAGCTTCTTTATGAAGCCAGACGGCCTGTTAGCACGATTACATTTTTTAGAAAATTTTTCGGAGAATTATTTAGAAGATTAATACTAAAACTTGGTTTTTTAGATGGTAAATATGGCGTTATTGAATCCATTTATCAAGCATATTCAAAAACTATTACATATATTTTTTTATATGAAAAATACCAAAAAGAAAAAAGTCGCCCTTTATGATCCGTATCTAAACACCATGGGTGGTGGCGAAAAACATATTCTTTCCATTTTAAAAGTGTTGGAGGACAATGGCTTTCAAATAGAGGTATTCTGGGATAAAGGCCTTGGTGAAGAAATTCTTTCCAAATTAGGCTTGAGGTTTGAAAATTTGAAGTTTGTGACAAATATTTTTTCTCATAAAAATACTTTATCAAATATTTTTAAGTTAAAAAAATACGAACATTTTTTTTATGTCACAGATGGTAGTTACTTTTTTTCAGGTGCAAAAAATAATTACGTGTTCTGTATGGTTCCTAAAAAAAATCTCTACAACCTTAATTTCCTCAATAAACTAAAAACAAGAAACTTCGATTTTTTAGCAAATTCACAATTTACTGGCAATTGGTTAAAAAAATGGCATATTAATGCAGAAATAATTTACCCCTACATTGATGAGTTATTTTTTGCACCAAACAGCACCGCTAAAGAAAAAATAATACTTAATGTCGGAAGATTTTTTGCCCACAGACACTCAAAAAGACAAGATGTGGCAATTTCGTGGTTTAAAGATTTAAAACAAAAATATCAGGAATTTAAAGAATATAGGTTAGTTCTTGCCGGTAGCTATCTTGAGGAAGATTCCAAATATTTAGAAGAGTTACAAAATATGGCTAAAGAAAAAGGCGATATTGTTTTTAAAATAAATCCCAGCTATAAAGAAATTATTGAACTCTATCACAAATCCAAATATTACTGGCACTTTGCTGGTTTTGAGGTTGATGAAAAAATAAATCCAGAAAACACTGAGCATCTGGGGATAACACCAATTGAATCTATGGCGTCAGGTTGTTTGACTTTTGCGTATCGTGCGGGGGGACCAAAAGAAATAATTTCTGATAATAAAAATGGGTTTTTGTTTGAAACTCAAGAAGAATTATTTGGCAAAATGCTAAGTTTGCAAAATAATAAAGATGAGATTATTAATTATGCAAAAAAATACACATTTGAAAATTTTTCTTATGAAGCATTTAAGAAAAGAGTCGAAAAAATTATATTAAAAAAATGAATATTTCAGTCATAATTCCAACTTATAAAAATGAGTTTTTTTTCAAAAACTTAGAACATAATTTGTCATATATTTCAGATTATGAAGTGATTATTGTTAATGATAATCCAAGTTACTCATTAGTTAATAAGTTATTGAATTATGAAAATATTAAAGTTATTGAAAATAAAAAAAACTTGGGATTTTCAGGAGCTGTAAATAAAGGGGCCCACGAGGCGACTGGTAAATATTTAATGCTATTAAATGATGATGTTACACTTAACGATAAAAGTTTTGAGAAAGCAACTTTAAAATTTCAAGAAAATAAAAATATTTTTGCGGTTTCTTTTGCACAAAGAGAAAATAGTGGAAAAATAATAGGTTCAAATAAAATTTTTTTTAAAAACGGCTTTTTACAACATGATTCAGATAGCGTTGAGAAATTAAAACTCAATGCTTGGGCCGAAGGCGGTGCCTGTTTAATTGATAAGAATAAATTTTTAGAATTAGGCGGGTTTGATAAAAATTTTAACCCTTTTTATTGGGAAGATATTGATTTGTCTTATAGGGCATACAAATTAGGGTATGAGATTATTTTTGACCCATCAATTATTGTTAATCATAATCACGAAACAACTATAAAAAGCGCTTTCAAGAATAATTATATTGAAAAAATTGCATACAGAAATCAGCTTCTTTGTATATGGAAAAACATTACTGATAAAAACATGCTAAAGAACCATTATTATTACTTATTTAAGAAAGCTATAAAATCATTGGTAAAATTAGATTTTAATTTTTTGAATGCTTTATTGCTGGCGCTTATTAAATTGCCGGCTATTGTAAAATTTAGATTTAACTCTAAACTTAAGTTAACAGATCATGAAATACTTGAAAAATTTAAGAAATAAATTAACCCTTTTGGGATTAGTTTTTTTTACCATAATCAGCATTTTATTACATCTTACAAAAATTGAGTATCCGTGTTTTAATTCTGACGAAGCTTCTTTTGCTTATAATGCACACTCTATTGCAAAAACAGGAAAAGATGAATACGGCTCTATTCTGCCTTCAAGATTTTTAGCTTTTGGTGAAAATAAATTACCTGTCACAATATATTTAATGGCTCCATTTGTGGGGTTTTTGGGGCTTTCTGAAATTACTTCCCGACTTCCTTTTATACTTATTGGCATATTTTCCCCTCTAATTTTTTACTTTTTCGTTAAAAAGCTAACAGAAAGTACAAAAACCGCACTTATTTCTTCGTTTCTCGTCTCCTTTTCTCCGTTTATTCAAATTATGTCAAGACATATTCATGAAAACATCATAATGCTTATTGTGGCGATAGCTATTGTTTATGTACTTTCTACTTTATATAAAGGCATTACCATAACAAAATTGATAGCCCTATCATTTCTTACAACTCTTTCATTGTTTACCTACCATATGGGTAAAGTTCTCTCCGTTTTTGTATTTTTTTGGATTTTATACTTTCTGACTTTTTACCAAAAAAATAATCGTAAATTTTTGAAAAAATCAATTTTAATTTTTGGAGTTCCTATTTTATTTTTCTTATTTACAGAGTTTAAAAATCCATCAAGCAGAATTAGCAATCTTTTATTCTTAAACAACCCCGGTTTTACTCTAAATATTGAAAGCCAAAGAGAAGAGCATAATAACAGGCTGTTTCACAATAAAATTACGCATTCAATTATATTTGTTACAAAACAATACATTTCATATTTCTCACCTGAATTTTTAGTTATAAAAGGTGATGCCAACAGAAGATTTGGTGTCGAAGGGGTTTCTCCGATTACAGCAGTAGAATATATATTTGCAATAGTCGGCATTTATTTTGCCTTTCATAAAAAAATACAATCAAGATATCTGCTTATATCTTTATTGTTTATTGCTCCAGCTTCTGCATCTTTATCATGGCAAGGAAGCTCAATAACAAGATCTTTTTTATTGATAATTCCCATTATTTTCTTTGGTGCTTATGGTATTAAAAACTTTATAGATATCTTTAAAAATAAAATACTTAAATACATCATTTTCTTAACAGTCTTTGGAGGTATTATTTTTTACTCTGCAATGAGTTGGGATTATTATTTCAATCATTATTTAATACAAAAAGAGACTCAATTTTCTTGGCAATGTGGATACAAAGGGCTTGGCAAATATATAAATGAAAACTATGATAATTTTGATAAGTTTTACATTACTAAAAAACTTGGTCAACCATACATCTTTACACTTTTTTATACAAAGTTCAATCCAACGGAGTACCAAAAACAGGCAAATCTCTCAGCTCCTGATGAGTATGGATTTGGACAAGTTGAAAAGTTTGATAAATTTATCTTTGATTTTAAGAAGCCAGAAAAGACCGTATCAGCCACATATATAGGCTTCGAAGAAGATTTTCCAGACGAACTAAAACCAAATCTTAAACGAGTATCAGTAAACGATACAGATATATTTTTTATCTATGAAGTGCTTAAGAACAACTGAATGCTTAATATATAAAAAGCGTGAATAATTATAGGCACCCATAAATTTCGAGTAATAAGATATATAAAAGATACCGCAAAACTGAATAAAATATCAGTTGTCATAATTTGCAATAGCTGCGCCCCTTTAATATTGGGATCGGAAAAGAGAATTGGTATGCGTGTAAAAAAATACAAGAAACTGGCAAAAAAAATCGCAATAAACATATTTTTTGAATTCTCAAAAAGTCTTTTCAAAACAAATCCTCGGGCTAAAGTTTCTTCAGTAAAAGAAGTTATGAGGGAAATAAGAATAACCTGCAAAATTGTAAATATCTGAGCTGAATTAATTATAAAAGATATATTAATTCCACTTCTGAAAATCTGTGATAAAAGCCCGACTATAAAGAAAATTGCTCCAAATGCAAAACCCATCGCAATGCCTCTCCCCGATTTTTTAAGTTTTAAATCTATTGCACTCAAAAAATCTTTACCTTCTTTTTTAGTAATGTAATAATAAATCGGGAATAAAAATATTAAGGGCTTGGCAATTAACTCATCAAACCATACGGGTAACTCTGTTTTGAAAAATCCCCGATACAAAGACCAAAGAATTAATGTAATAGCCCAGATATTTAACGATTTCTGAAGCGGTGAAATTTGTGTTTTCATATATACAATTTACACTTTTTTAACAATCTACGCAAACAAAAATAAAATTGCTTGAAAAAAACTTAGTCAAGAAAGTCTCGAAGTTTTCTGGCTCGTGTTGGATGCTTGAGTTTTCTTATTGCTTTTGCCTCAATTTGACGAATACGCTCTCTTGTTACTTTAAATTCCTTACCAACCTCTTCCAAAGTTTTTGGCTTTCCATCCTCAAGCCCAAACCTCATCATTAATACTTTCTTTTCACGAGGAGATAACGTTTCTAAAACGTCTTGCAACGCATCTTTTAGCAATTCCTGAGAAACAGCATCATACAAGGACGGACGAGATTTATCAGCAATAAATTGCTCAAGAGTTGCTTCTTTATCATCGCCAACAGGAGTTGATAATGATTTTGGCTGTTGAGATATTCTCATTAAATTTTCTGCATCATCAACAGATATCTCCATATCTTTGGCAATCTCTTTAATGTCAGGATCCTTACCATGAAGCTGCATTAACTTACGCTGTGTTTTGTAAAAGCGGTTTATCTGATCAACCATATGGACCGGAATTCTTATTGTCCTTGATTGATCGGCTATTGCTCGAGTTATGGCTTGCCTTATCCACCATGTGGCGTAGGTTGAAAATTTAAAGCCACGTCTCCAGTCATATTTTTCAACTCCCCTTATTAATCCTTTATTTCCCTCTTGAATGAGATCCAAAAAAGACAATCTGCGCCCTAAATATTTTTTAGCAATTGAAACAACAAGCCTTAAATTAGCTCTAATTAATCGCTCCTTGGCAGATTCATCGCCTTTTTCAGTCTTTTTGGCAAGGTCAATCTCCTCTTCAAAAGTTAAAAGTGGAGTGCGACCAATTTCTTTTAAGTATTTCTTAATAGGATCAAGAGACTCTCCTGACTTGCCACCGATTAATTTTTCAAGCTCACGTTCAATTTCTTCAGCAGTTTTTGCCGCATCTTGATCTTCTCTTGATGATGTTGTCTCAAAAATATCTATACCTTTTTGAAATGCGAGGTCAAAAAACTCATCAATCTTATCAACATTATTTTCAGGCTCAGGATAAATCGATAATATATCATCTTGCACCAAAAAGCCCTCATCCACTCCTTGCTTTAACAAATCTTTAACGTTTTTAGGTATGCGGGGGTTTAGCATCATTGTATTTTACCTTATTTTGATGTATTTTTCCACTTTTAAAATTAGGAGGATATTTTTGATATTGCCATCTTTCCCACGAAATTATCGTCATCGCAGCTTTCATTTTTACAAATTGAAACATGGCTCTCTGTCTATAAATGTGCAAAATGACAGCAGATATCAATACCGATTGTATGATTAAAGCTCTTATCACATGCTCTTTACTTTTGGTAAAAATATTGGTTATTCAGTATTTTTTCTCAGTAAATTATACTCTTCTGTAATTTTTTTTAATCTCTCAGCCTCATCAGTATTATCTTTTTGCAACAATACATTTATCTGCCTTTGTAGCGAATTTTTTCTAATTTCACGAGCAACTTTAATCAAAGATGGTAAGCCCTCAACTCCGTTATGAGAAACTCTCATAAATATCTCGTCAGAGACAGATCTTATCTCTGGTTCAATATTTTTTACAAAATCGGCATATATTAAATTGTTATTTTTTTGAACATAGAAGTCTTTAATTTTTTGGTACAGCTTGCCATAAGAAGGTGTTTCAAAATCAGTTTCCTCTACAATGGTAAAAATTTGATTTATTTCAGACTGATCGCAGTTTGATTGAAGCAATGTTCCAATTAAGTGATTTTGAAGCAATTTTGAACGATTTATTTCGGTTTTTAAATTATTTGTTGTTTTATTTGTCGATTTTAAGAATTGATTTTGAAACTCACTCCTCAACATTTTAAATACAGCAATTTCTGACACCTCAAGAAGCTTTGAGAGTTGTTTAACATAATGAGACTGCACAACCGGATTTTGAATCCCAGAAATATATGGCGCCATTTCCTCAGCAATCTTTTTTTTCTGAAATGGCGCCTTTTCCGGATATTTTTTTAATAAATCAGAAATTAGAAAATCATAAATCGGCACCGCATTTTTTAAATCTTTTTTAAGCTGTATAGGGTCAAGTAAACCTGCTTCATCAGGATCTTTTCCTTTTGTGAAAGTTGCAATAAAAACATCTATTCCAAGCTTCTCAGCGATTTTAATACCTCTTTTCATTGCTTCTGTACCAGCTTCATCCATATCAAGCGCCAGCGTAATTCTTTTTGTGTATCTTTTCAAAAGCGACAACTGTTCATTCGTAAATGCCGCGCCTTTAATTGCGACTCCGTTGTCAACACCAAGTCTAAATGGAGTAATTAGGTCAAATTCACCCTCAAAAATATATACATTTTCTTTTTTTCTAATACTTTCTTTTGTTAAATGTATACCGTATAAATTTTCACGTTTATGATAAATCTCAGTTTCGGGTGAGTTGACATATTTAGCCTCTTTTTTATCG
>JBIKWE010000034.1:0-7106 GCA_044356445.1 Limisphaerales bacterium
AGGAAGGTATGTATGAAGGAGATATTGCTATAAAACAATTTACATCTGAAACACCGCTAAATTTTAAAAATGATAGAAAGGCTACATTAGGATTTGATCTTTTTGATTTTGGCTATGCCTTAACAGTGCACAAAGCACAAGGAAGTCAGGCACGAAAAGTTATTTTATTTGAGGAGAGGTTTCCAAAAATGACAGATGATGATTGGAGGCGCTGGTTGTATACGGGGATAACGAGAGCAGAGGAGGAGTTGGTGTTATTTGGTGCGTAATTTTTAGTACAATTTAATTCATGATTTCAAATAAGATTATCTCATTTTTAATTATTTTTCACCTTTTATTTTCTTATAGTTCTTGGCCTGTTGTCAGTGCTATTGAAAAACAGATTCAAGTAACTGGTACTGTTAATCCAACACCAAACTCATTTACTGTAAATTTGCAAACTATAAAGCCAGAGCTTGATGAAATATACACATCAGAAATTGTTCCATTTACTATCACAGTTGACAGCGAGTCTTACTCTCCTTTTCCATTGGAGGTAAAGGCATCTTGGGAAGATGGCTTGGTGGAGGGTAGCTCTGGAAATTATATTCCAGTTTATGATTATGTCTTATCTTCTGCAACTAGCTCATTGCCGGGCACAACAATTTTAATTGATTTATTAAACAGAGAAATAACATGGCAAATACCGGGAATGTCTAAATCTGGTCCGATGCAGCCACACGAATTAACTTTTCAATTAAAAGTCAAGCCAAGTTTTTTAACAACTTCACGAATTTTAGCCACAGTTTATGCTGATGCCACATATGGTTCAGCGTCATCACCCCAAAAAAGTTATCAATTATATGTTAATCCAAATATTGCTGCTACTCCCACCCCAACCCCGACTCCAACCTTTACTCCAACTTTAACGCCAACACCAGCCCCCACAAATACTCCTGAACCTACATTTACCATTACCCCCACCCCCACCCCAACAAATACCCCGACTCCCACCTTTACTCCAACTTTAACACCAATCCCAAGTCCCACAAATACTCCAACAGTAGTCCCATCTATAACTGTTATTGCAACTCCCACATCCAAACCGCCAACAATCACAGAAGCCCAAGTTTCTCCAACTCCAACAGTTACTACGGTTGTCAAAGTAGAGGAAATAATCATAGAGCCGCCAATTTTTCAAAAGATAGACATTGAGAATATAAGCGCGACATCGGCGCTATTTACAATTACTGCGTCTCAAGATGTTGTCGCTTCGGCAACATATGACTCATGCGAAAAAAATAAGTATGGGCAAACTTTAATATCTAACTCAACAGGAAGATATCATGAATTTTATTTTCAAAATCTTAAACAGGCAACGCCTTATTGTGTTGTGTTTAATATAACCAATCCATTAACCAAATTGTCTCAAAGCTCAGAGGTGTTTTTGTTTGAAACTGCCATGCTTGATGCTGAATTGGCACTAATCTCCACAACAACAAGCTGGAACGGCATTTTTCTGTCTTATAGAGAGACAGAAAAAGTTTATGTTCCTGAAAGTCAAGACATTGTCCTGACAGCTCAAATATCAAATCCTGAACAAATTGAATCGGTTGATGGCGAGTTTGTAAACAGATCGGTATTAGGAGTTTCAACGCTTGCTCAGTCAAATATCTCAAAAGTTAGATTTATTGAGCTTGGTAAAGGATTTTATTCTGCAGAGATCTCCTCGCCTAAAAATATAGACGATTATCTTTTTACGCTTGAGATAAAGACCAAAGATAAAAGATACTCCAAATCGGTTTTTGATTACAGTTTTCAGGTCACGGCACCTATAGTTGTTGTTGATAAAAAGGGTAGACCTATAGAGTCGGCCAATATAAGTATTGAAAGATACGAGTCATCAACTAAAAGATTTGTACCATTTAATAGCTCTTTTACGTTAAATAAAACATCACAGGCTTTTTCAATGCCATATCAAACAAGAGCAGATGGTTCTTTTCCCATTGCTTTGCCAGAAGGTAAGTATCGCATAATCACTTCAGCTATTGGATATAATAACGATGCTTCAGAATTTATTCTTGGCAAAGATGTGGAGCGTTATCCAATAATATTTTTAGATAGCAACTTAACATTTGGTAATGTCTTTAAATATGTTATTGATTCATTTATTTTAGGATATAAAGTATTATTTGCCGATGTTCAGATATATTTTGGAACAAGATTGTTATATACAGTTGGAGTTGTTGTTCAAGTTTTAATGATATTTATTCTTGGATTATTTGGATTAGTCAAACTTGGCCTAATGAATCGCTTTAAATCTAAATTTGCGGTAGTTATCAATGACTTTCAACATGAGATATTTTCCTTATTTCTTGGTGGATGGTCGCTAATGAGTATTGTGACAGCAGTTTTTTTCATATTGTTTCAAGGTTTAGATTCAGCGATTCCTTTTATTTTTATGAGTTTAATTGTCTTCACATTAGATATTCTTCTTTTTATAAAAGGCGAAAAAGATAAATTAAGTTTACAATCTTTAAAAATATAAAAACTATTATCAAATGAAACTGGAGAGAAGAGTTTATTTAATTCTTGAGGTATTAAAAAAGCTATTCCCAAATATCGGACCTTTCTTAAATTTCAGCAATCCTTGGGAGGTATTAGTTGCAGTAATTCTTTCTGCTCAATGTACTGATGAGCGGGTAAACCTTGTAACAAAAAATCTGTTTAAAAAATATAAAAAAATTGAAGATTATGCCAATGCTGATGTTGCGGAGTTTCAAAAAGATATTTTTTCCACTGGTTTTTATAAATCAAAAACAAGACATATTTTAAGTTCAGCAAGTATCATTATTCATGAATTTAATGGGCAGGTGCCATCAAATATGAATGATTTGTTAAAGCTTTCTGGAGTGGGCAGAAAAACTGCTAATGTTCTTTTGTATCAAGCATTTGGCAAGCAGGAAGGAATTGCAGTTGACACACATGTTAAGCGTTTAACACAGTTGCTGGGCTTAACAAAGAATCAAGATCCGATAAAAATAGAGAAGGACCTGATTAAGATTTTACCGAATAATGAGTGGGGGGAATTTTCTTTAAGACTAATTGCTTATGGTCGAAAATACTGCTCAGCCAAAAAGCATGATCATAAAAACTGCCCATTAAATTTTATTGCTTAATACCTTTCTTCATGTGAAGTAATTTCATCATCTTTTAATATCAAATATTGGGATAATCCCTTCTTGCAAACTCCTGAATTATAAACTCTTAAATCATGCAAGTATTCGCGTCTATGGGTGTGTCCAAAGAAAAAAAATTCATTGGATTTTAATTTAGGCGCTACTTGATTTATAACACTATCATTTATTTTTTTTAAACCTTTTTGATAATTACTTCCAATAGATCTAATTAGTAATTCTTCTAGCGATGTCATAAATTTAAACTGTGTCTTAAATAAAATTGAATTGGTATCAACATTTTCTTTATCATTTATCCAAAGTCTATGACCATGTTCAAAATAAAAGATCTTATCCTTAATTTTCATCTTATAACTTTCGCTAAACGAATGTGCAAAAATTTTTAGCCTACTTAGGTCATTAAATGACTTTTTATCATGATTGCCAAAAACATATACCGCATTTTTATTTTTTAAAATGGGAAAAAGCTTGTTCCAAGAAGAATTGTAAAAATCATCAAAAGAATAGGCAAAGCCTTCCCAAAAATCTCCATTTAAAATTATCTGATCAACAGATGAAAAAAGATTTTTAAGATATCTAAATTTTCTATCTTCAAAAGGTGGATCAAGATGTAAGTCGGATATTATTAGTATCTTCATTTTGTAAATTTTTCTAAAAAATCTTTATTTGCTTTGCATTGCAGATATAAGATTTTTTGGCACTTCTTCATAATGAGAAGGCTCCATATAGAACACACCTCGACCTTCAGTTAAAGATCTTAACACTGTTGCATATCCCGAAAGCTCAGCAAGTGGAGCATATGCTTTAATGGCGGTTACTCTGTTTTTCTTTTCAGTGCCCAAAATTTTGCCTCTACGACTTGAGACGTCACCAATTGCAGTTCCCATAAACTCGTCAGGCACTGTAATCTCGAGTTTCATAATTGGCTCAAGCAATGTGAGATCGGCTTTTTTTACACCGTCTTGTAACGCCATCGTTCCTGCTATTTGAAAGGCGATATCAGAAGAGTCAACATCATGATAACTGCCATCATATAGGGAAACTTTAATATCAGTTATAGGAAATCCAAGGAGTACTCCTTTTTCCAAAGCTGCTTTAACTCCTTTTTCAACTGAAGGGATAAACTCATTTGGTATAGCCCCTCCTTTAATTTTGTTTTCAAAAATAAAACCTTCACCACGGTTAAGAGGTTCAAGTTTTAATAAACAATGACCGTATTGTCCATGACCTCCAGTTTGTTTAATATATTTTCCTTCAGCATCTGCTGGCTTAGAAATTGTTTCTTTATAAGCAACTTGCGGAGCTCCGATATTTGCCTGTAAGCCCATTTCACGTTTCATACGGTCAACCAAAATCTCAAGATGTAGTTCTCCCATACCTGCCATAATTGTTTGGTTTGTTTCGTGATTTACTTTTACTTTAAATGTTGGATCTTCATCAGACAGTCTCTGAAGGGCATAAGATAATTTTTCTTGGTCTGACTTTGTTTTTGGCTCAATCGCCAGAGAGATTACGGGTTCAGGAAATGAGATTGACTCAAGATAAACTGGATGATTTTCATCAGCAATTGTGTCGCCTGTTTTTGTTTCCTTGGGACCAACAAGCGCCACAATCTCACCAGCATAAGCTTCAGCTATCTCCTCTCTTTGGTTTGCATGCATAAGCAAGATACGACTTACTCTTTCTTTTCTGCCAGATGTAACATTGTAAACATATGATCCAGATTTTATTTGACCTGAGTAAATTCTTGTATATGTTATTTTTCCAACATGCGGATCAAGTTGTATTTTGAAAGCTAAAGCAGAAAAATATTCATCTGTATCAAGTTGTCTTGTTATCTCTTCATCTGTCCCCGGTTTAACGCCTTTAACTTCTTTTAAATCTTTTGGTGAAGGAAGATAATCAACAATTGAGTCAAGAAGTGGCTGAACTCCTTTATTTCTTAATGATGTGCCAGCATAAATTGGTATTACCTTATACCCTATCACTGCTTTTCTTAAAGCATCTTTTAGCTCTTGAGTTGAAATTTCTTCACCGCCAAGATACTTTTCAAGCAAAGCGTCATCTGTTTCGGCAATTTTTTCAATCATTTTTGCCCTGAATTCTTCAGCTTTGGCTTTTGTATCTTCAGGAATTTCATCTAAAATATCATACTCAATTCCTTTTTCATCCTTACCCCAAACTAAAGCTTTCATGGTCAATAGGTCAACGACACCACGGAATGTGTCTTCTTTACCAATTGGGTAAACCATACAAACAGGGTTTGCGCCAAGTCTTTCCTCAATTTCAGCAACTGTTCCTTCAAAATTGGCGCCTAATTTATCCATTTTGTTTATGAAAGTTACTCGCGGCACTTTGTATTTGTCTGCTTGACGCCAAACAGTTTCTGATTGGCTCTGGACTCCCTCTTCAGCATCAAAAACAACCACACCGCCATCCAAGACTCTTAACGAGCGCTCAACTTCAGCAGTAAAATCAACGTGTCCCGGAGTGTCAATGACGTTAATTCTGTACCCTTTCCAAAAGGTTGTTGTTGCTGCTGAGACAATGGTAATTCCTCTTTCTTTCTCTTGTTCCATCCAGTCCATCTGAGTGTTGCCTTCATCGATATCACCGATTTTATAACTGCGTCCTGTATAAAATAATATTCTCTCGGTTGTAGTTGTTTTGCCGGAATCTATGTGGGCAATAATTCCGACATTTCTAATTTTTTCTTGTGGAACGTTGCGATTTTTTGTTGTAACGTTTTGAGCCATTTTTATTTGTTATTAAATTTTTATAAAAACAATGAATAAGAATTATAGAGCTTTTTTGATTAAAAGTCTAATTTACTTACCATTTAAGATGTGAAAAAGCCTTGTTTTGCTCAGCTGTTTTTTCAGTTTGCTGTTTTTTTGAAATAGCAAAGCCTTGATTTTTGGAAGCTTCTAATATTTCAGCAGTCAATTTTTTATCAAAAGTTGGAAACTCTTTATTTGATCTTGAGCGAGCACCTTCCACTATCCAGTTTAATGCCAAGTGTAATCTGCGACTTGATCTTACTTCTGTTGGAACAAGATATGATGCGCCGCCAAGTCTTCTGGCTCTGACCTCTTTCTCAGGTGTTGCGTTGACGATAGCTTTATGGAGTATTCCTAAAGCGTCTTTTTCAGTTTCTTGCAAATGCTTCATTGTCTTATATACAATTTCTTGAGCAACTGTTTTTTTACCATCATACATTATGTAATTTATAAGTTTTGCAATCTCAAAACTATTATAAACTGGGTCTAAGTCAGGTTGAATCCTTTTGTAACTGTGTCTTGGCATTTTTTATTGTGATGCTAATTAATGCAACTTAAAATTATTAATTTATTTTGTTTTTGGTCTTTTAGTTCCGTATTTCGATCTTGAGGTTGTTCTTTTATCAACCCCTGTTGTGTCATATTTGTTTCGGACAATATGATATTTCACACCGGGAAGATCCTTTACTCTTCCACCTCGCACCAGTACGATTGAATGCTCAGCCAAATTATGACCAATGCCAGCAATATATGCTGTTACCTCCATACGATTTGATAAACGGACTCTTGCTACTTTACGTAAAGCAGAGTTAGGTTTTTTTGGTGTCATTGTGCGGACTATGGTGCAGACACCTCTTTTCATCGGTGAGTCGTTTTCACCATATCGACGCTTGACTGCATTAAAGCTGTATTTCAGTGCTGCCGCTCTCGATTTGCTTGATTTCTTCAAGCGCTTCGTTTTTATCAGCTGGTTGATTGTTGGCATAGTTTTTTGGCTGGTTGTAATATTTTGTAATCAATTCTTCGTTTACTGGAATTAAACGTCCTATTATAACATTCTCTTTGAGTCCCATCAAGCCGTCTATTTGACCTTTGATAGCAGCTTTTGATAAGACACCAGTTGTCTGTTCAAATGATGCTGCAGAAAGCC
>JBIKWE010000035.1:0-6994 GCA_044356445.1 Limisphaerales bacterium
TCATGATAAGCAGATAATAATGCCAATAACACGCATCTATCAAGGCCAAACGTTGGCTCAATAACATGTGGTATAAATTTTTTTGAAGTATTTTGATCAAAATACGATAAATCAACTCCAGAAAATTTAGAATGCTGTGTCAAGTCAAAGTCCCCACGATGCGCAAGTCCAAATAGCTCTTTAAATCCAAATGGAAATTCATATTCAAGATCAACTGTTTTTTTTGAATAATGTGATAATTTTTCTTTTTCATGTTCTTTTCTTCTTAGCTTATCTTCTGTTGCACCAAGTAATTTTGCAAAATTTGCCTGATCATTTAAAAACTTTTCAAAAATATCTTCCCAATTAGAGCTGGGATCTATAAAATACTCTATCTCCATTTGTTCAAACTCTCTTAATCTAAAAATAAAATTACCAGCAACAATTTCATTTCTAAATGCGCGTCCAATTTGAGCAATTCCAAAAGGAATTTTTTGCCTTGTAGTGTCTATTATGTTTTTAAATTCAATAAATATAGCACCAGCTGTTTCAGGTCTAAGATATGCAATTTCCTCATTTTTGGCATCTGTGGTATTAAGCGCTGTTTTAAACATCATGTTAAACTTTCGCACATCAGACCAATTGAACTCGTTGCAAACCGGACACCTTATGTTTTTATTTTTAAAGGCGTCGTTCATTTTATCAATTTTACCTTCAAGGTCAACACCTATCGCCTCCTCAACCAGATGATCTGCTCTAAAGCGGTTTTTGCAATTCTTACAATCAACTAATGCATCGTTAAAACCCTGTACATGGCCTGAAGCCTCCCAAACTTTTGGGTGTAACAAAATTGGACCTTCTATACCCACAATGTCTTGTCTATTGTGAACAAAAAGACGCCACCAGAGATTTTTTATATTATTTTTCAACTCAACTCCATATGGTCCATATGTATAAGAATTAGCAAAACCACCGTATATTTCAGATCCGGGAAAAACAAATCCTCGTCGTTTTGATAATGAGACAATTTTTTCAAGACTTACGCTATTTTTCATAAGAGCTTATTATAGCATGTTTAGGCAAAGGTCGGCCAACAACCTCCTCTGCGAGTTTATAAATATCATCTATTTTATCGGACCCATCAATATAGCCTAATTGTGATAATAATAAAGTTAAAAATTTTTTTAAATACACCTCATGATTTTCTTTTTTATGAAGTGAAATTATATAGTTCTGCAGCAGGTTAAAAATCTTTTCCTCTTTTTCATTTTGAGGGAGTATCCCTTCAATAGTAAATAAAAATTGATAAAGATAACTCATACTTAATGAATCTCTAATTTGGGAAAAGGCAGAAACAAGATCGGTCTGCAGCAAAAAATACATATCATACTTTTGATAAATGATAGCATTAATTAAGTTTCCAGTTTGTAAATAAGGCGCGCGCCGTGATTTTGCTTTGCGCGCGCCCTTTGCCATTACAGCAATTTTTCCTAGTTCCCGACTAAGAATTACCACCAGCAAATCATCATTAATAAGATTTTTTTTCTTTAAGACAAATCCGCGAACATTTATTTTTTCAGACATACATCAACTTTCTTAAAGTGTGGTATCAACAAGAAGTGGCTTATCAAAAACTTTTTTACCAGCAATGGAAACGTTAATTTTTTGATTTTCAACACCGGGTTGTTTTTGAATATACAAAGAGTAATTATCTTTAGTAATATTTTTTGGCAACTCATACTCAATGCTTACTATAGCCATACCCTCAGGATTAACAGTCATAAAACCTTCAAATACGGTTTTTCCAAGCTCATCATATGTAAGAGTCTTGGTTTTAGAACCCTTAAACGAGATTAGATCCGAACCTTCAGGAACGTAAAATCTAATCCAATTCCTAAGTGTGGCATTTAGACAAAGCCCACCTCTCTCTAGGTTGCAGTCTGAGTGTTTATGAGGATTGATAAATTTGATTGTTACCTTTCTCCTTACCTTTCCATTCTCAAAACTTGTCTCGGAATCAATTTCTTCATCTATAAACATATTTGATTTGGCGCCAGCAAAGTTCACACTATTTATATGTAAGTAATCACTTTCAGACTCTCTAATGCGACCTGAGTAATTAAGTTTCTCAACAGCTTTTTGTGCATTGGGATCTGTGAAACTTAATAAAATATGCTTTTGATCAAGATTGATAAACATGGCTTGCGCCATCTGACCCCAATATTTTGAAGGAGAAAAGCCAATTGCTTTATAAAATAGTTCCAACATCAAATTACCTAAAATCCTTTTTCTGTCAACTTTGATATAGTTTACAGGTCGATCAACAATGTCAAATAAGGAATAAATTACTTGTGGACAATCACACCTCTTATCAGTTTGTGCCGAGAAATTAATACCATTTACCTGCGTGTCACCGAAAATCTGAAGCATATCCACCAAAACTTTTGAGTCCATTGTGATAACGCCATCGTAATCAACTCGCCTGCCCGCTTTTTGATACAGAGAATCAAAAAGCTTTAACGATTCCGCATAATCAGGCGAGAGGTTACTGTCTCTTATAAAGAAACGTGAAACATTTTTATGGTAAAGCTTAATTTTTTCTGGCGCAGGGGGATGATTAGAAATACTATTATCTAAATCATATATATCACTTGAGTCTTTAATACTTAACTTTCCTTTATTAACATTAAATACCGCAAAAAAAGTATAGAATCCTCCCGTTGCACGTCTTTCGGCGGTATTTTGAAATAAAATTAAATAGTTTTTTTCTTCCTTAGCGCCCAAAATGTTTGGTAATTCTTTCAAAAGTGGTTGAGCATCGACAAATAAATTAGCCATACCCTGAAATTGTGACTTTAAATCCTCAATTACGGGTCTGACTGGTCTTGACAAGACACTTTCAGGATAACGACTTGGATCGATCATCTCAATCTTCTTTTCTGCTAATTCAATATTCTTGGAAACATCATCTATTTGAGCAACCATCTTGTCAAGAGTTAATACCGCAGTCTGCAATCTGTCTTCCGCAGTCTTATCAAGAAAACCTTGCTCGCCTTGCTTGAACCCTATCAAATCAGCATAAGGATAAATTGCATCTACACCCTTTTTACCTGCCTCGATAGTATATCGCCCCGCCTCAATTCCGTGTTTAAAGTCAGCCACATATGGTATAAACTGTGCCCAATACAAGGAACTAGATTCTTTCTCAAGCTGAGAGTAAGCATTGCTTATTTTGCTAATACGGTTCTTTATTAAGTCAATATCGTTTGCTCGTACATCATCCTTCAATAAATTGGCCTCTGCCATCAATTTTTGGGCCTCTGTCTGCACTTTCATCAATGGTTGATAAATTGCAATAAAACCAAAAATTCCAACTGACAAAACCAAGATTAAAAAGCCAATCAAAGCTCCAAAAAAAATTTTTTTTGCTTTTTTATTTGATGAATTATTTTGCTGTTTTCCCTTATAAAGATGTAGTAAATTTTTCATAAGACTTGATTATATATTAAAAAACTTTATGTTGCAAAATTTAAACTGCGCCTTTTCCGCTAATCATTACAGACGGCGTTTTAAAAATTATCTCAATATCTTTAAATATTGATATTTCATTAACATATTTAGCATCGAGCATTATCCTTTCATCAAAATGCACTTTAGAACGACCTGAAACCTGCCAAAGCCCTGTTATTCCCGGCTTGGCATTTAAAACCCTCTTAACCAACTTTTTGGTTGTTGGGTATTTTTTTTGTTGATTTTCAAGCTCATCCTCATAATAAGCTCGTGGACCAACCAAGCTCATATCTCCTTTTAGAACATTTATTATTTGAGGCAATTCATCAAGAGAGTGACGTCTTATAAATTTACCAATTTTAGTAATTCTTGGATCGTTATGTAATTTATAACTTGCCTTTTTGTACTCTTTGTATAACTCTTTAAAATCTGGATCTTCACGCAAAATAATATGTGCATTTTGAATCATTGAACGAAATTTATACATTTTAAATTTTTTACCATTTTGACCTATTCTCTGAGGTACGTCAGCAAAAATAGGTCCCGGGGAAGTAATTTTTATCAACATCGCTATTAATATTGAAGGGAGTAAAAATAATAAAAACAAAAATAATGACCCGATAACATCGATAACTCTTTTAAACGTAATTTGATATTTATATCCGTAAAAAAAATCTTTTAACATAATTAAATTAAGTAAGACCTTCATTTTCCGTTCCCTTAAAACCCTCTACAATTTTTTTAATCTCTTTAACAGCTTTTTTATCTGCAACAAGTAAAACATCGTCAGTATTAATAACAAGTAGGTCGTTGATATTTACGCCAACAATAATCTTACTGTCTTGATAATTATAAACGAGTGTATCAGTTGCATTTTCGAGCAGGACGCGACCTTTTATTATATTGTCATCTTGATGATGTTCCAATGCCTCTTTTAAAGCCTCCCATGCCCCAACATCACTCCAGCCAATATCCTCCATAACCACAACTGCAGAAGATGTATCAATTCTCTCAAGAACTGCGTTATCAAAACTAACCTCAGGCATCTCTGAATAAAAATTATTTAAATTATTACTAAACTCTTCAAAATTTTCTGCGTTTATTATTTTTTCAGATATTCTATAAATTTCAGGAGAAAGTTTTTTAAACAAATTGTAAAAATGTTTGGGCATTGCCACAAAATAACCTAAATTCCAACAATACTCTGCACTTTTAAAATACATTTCAGCTGTTTGAGCATTTGGTCTATAAGAAAAACCTTCAAATCTCAAAAAAACGGTATCTTTATCCTTTGCAACCTCAGCGCCATACTTAATCCATCCTAAATTATCGGATGCAAAGCGAGGTTTCTGACCGATAAAAACAACTTTATCCGTGAATTTTTCTACAAATTTTCCTGAAGATAAAATAATATTTTTGAAAGTATCTATTTTTTTTACCAAATGATCACTCCAAAGAATGATAACCGGATCTTTAGGAAATTTTTTGGCCATATAACCCATCACCATTCCAACAGCTGGCCCCACATCTCTCTTAGCCGGTTCTCCGATTATATTTTCATAAGGCAAAAGTGGTAATTGTTCTTTTACCAAGTCGATATAAGCTGTACCAGTTGAAACAAAGATATCTGACCATTTAAATTCTGGTAAGAGTTTTTCAGCTGCCAACTGTAAAGTGGATTTTTCACCAACAACTTTTTCAAATTGTTTTGGGGATTTTTTTCTTGAGAGTGGCCAAAGCCTTGTGCCAACGCCTCCTGCAAATATTACAGCCTTCATAACTTATAAGACACTATTCTGTTTTTTTAAGATACTCTAATAATGTATCTTGAAATTTTTGTACAGAAAATTTTTTAAAAAAAATTTCATCAATTTTAACATTGTACTTGTCTTTATTAAAATCTGCAACTGCTTTAACGATGCTTGACTCAGTTTGTTTAAAAAACTGATATTTTATCAAGCTTTCATGAATAATCTCACTAACTCCACCTTTTGAATATGAAATGATTGGACAATTAAAACTTTGAGCTTCAAGAGCAACATAACCAAAATCTTCTTCTTGTGGCATTAGAACAGCTGAGGCATTTGAGTAAAGCCAGCCCAACTCCTCATCCTTTATATTTTCAAGAAAAGTTATATTGGATTTAGCCATTGCTTTTAACATTGATTTCTGTCTCCCGGTGCCAACTATAACAAGATTTTCTTTATTTTTGTTAAAAGCACTTATTAGCAAATCACATTTTTTATATGGTTCAAGTCTTGAAACACATAAAAAAAATTTTTTATTGTTATTGTTTAAAAAAAATGTCCTAGGTTTGCAAATCTTATTTTGCAAACTATACCAATACTTATAATCAAAAGGTGGATATAAGACCATCGATTTTCTCTTATAATATTTTAATGTTCTTTTTTGAATTATTTTTGAAATTGAAAAAATAAAATCAGGTCTATAAGACGCGATATAGTCCCATTCTCTTAATTTCGACGATATTGCCAAACCAAAAGGCCTAAGCAATCTTAATAAAAAACTACTCGTTTCGTATTTTTTTTGCTGATCAAATAGCCAACGAGTCGGTGTTAATAGTATTAAATAGCTTTTTGTTTCAGGCCTAGTTATCACTCCTTTTGCAAATGATGAAGAAACAATTAAAACCTTGTCATAATTACTAAAGTCAAAACTTTCAAAAGCAAAAGGGTAAAAAATGGTTAAAAATATCCTATGTTTTAAGATAAATTTCGGTAAGCGGGATAAAAAAGAGGTTTTGATATTTTTTATCCCGCTTTGACTAACCCAAGAAGCTTTTTCTTGATCATAATTTGCCGAATACCAATCAGCATTAGGGAATATGGAATGAAGATGAATCAAAAGTCTTTCTACACCACCCCAAGAATCTAGCCAATCATAAACAATAGCGATCTTATCTGTTTTCATTTGTAAGGACATCTTGATATATTTCAAATGTTTTATCAGTTAAATGCTTAAAAGAAAATGTGTTATCAAGGTGAACTATTTTATTATTAAAATTTTTCATCTTATCTGCCAAGGCTAAATCATCGTTTGGATCAAAAAAATTACCATTTTCCCCCAATATTTCAATGAATGCCGGAATGTGCGAAGCAATGACTGGGCATTCGAAATGAATTGCTTCAACAATCGGTAATCCAAATCCTTCTGAAAACGAGGGATTAATGAGTGCCAAGGCATTGCTATAAATTTTAGGCATTAATTTATTGCTTATATTACTTAAAAAAATGATATTGGCCCTATCTTTCTCAGATAGATTATTGTTTAATTCATCTGAAAATAAATTGTTTGGCCCAACCAGTACCAACTTCGTATCCTTAAACCGACAATGTCTGAATGCTCTTATTAATGTTTCAACATTTTTATGTGGATAAAAATTGCCAACATATAAAAAATATTTAGCCGGTAAATTTAATGAAGCAATGTCATCAGTATTATCTATCAGATCGTATGATAAACCCTCATGTGTAACAATTATCTT
>JBIKWE010000119.1:0-6979 GCA_044356445.1 Limisphaerales bacterium
CGGCAACAGCGCTATGGGCCGCCCAGCAAGCCCGTAAAGGCACCCTTACCGCCGAAGGGTTAGCGGCTTACTTTGTCCAACAATCAGCGGCGGCAGCCCTTGGCAAGATGGCCCACCACGAGGCAGAGCATTGGTTGCATACCTACAACGCCCAGGCGATCGCCCAGCAGGTAGGACCGATCCTAGCGGGCAAGGGGGCAGGGTTAGGGACGGTTGCCACGACCGCTAAGACCAAAGCCCATACCGCCTTGGTAGACTGGGTGGTTAGCCGCGGCAAGCATGACCTAGCGATGCTGGGTAAGGTGTTTGGCCATGACCTAGCCAAGGCGGCTGACCCGCAGGCGATCGCATTGTTGTGGCAATTGCACCAGGCTGGTATTGCCATGGCCGCTATGCAGTTGAGGTATGCCCATGATCAACATCAGCCCTGAACGCGCCGAACTATTGAAGCTAAAGGCCATGAGTGACGAGGAACGGCTTAGTTACTTGCTAGCCCGCCACGCGCTTATCCCCCTTGGCAGCCCATTGCCGCCCATCCATCAAGTGCTATGCGAACCCTAACGCCAAAGTCAAAACGCAAGCCATTGCGCCCCAAGGGTGTGTTTGAGCTGGAGCTCCAGCCCGGCGATCGCCTGTACTTTGTCGGCGAGGACTGTGAATTATACCGGGGTGAGCAATGCCTGGGGCGCTATGGCTACCACTGGGAGGAAGAGTTAGCCAAGGCGGTACAACGCACCCAGTTAGCTCTGGTGGAGGGCGAAGAGAAGCCGGTTAAAGGTCCTAATGTCACCAGCATGAAGCCGGAGGCGAAGGCACCCAGGGCACCGAAGGCACCGCCCAAGCCAGAGGAACAACCGCAGACCGGCGAGCGATGGATTACTATCCACCCCAACAAGGACAACCCGGACTCCTATGTCAGGGTAAAAATCCGCCAGCACTCAGACGGCACCGCCAGTGTGATTGCAGGCGCCGGCGGCAAGCTAAACCAATTGCGTCTGACCAAGCTACGCAGCCCGGAAGAATGGAAAGAACGCGCCGCTGAACGCAAAAAGAAACGACAGGAGAAGGAAGCAAAGCGCCGGGCGGAGTTAAGCGAAAGCGATCGCCAAGCGGAGGACGACGAAACCACCCAAGCCCGGGAGTACCACCGGGGCGAACGGCACCGTAATGCCAAAGCTACTTTAGACGCCTACCAGGAGGCAGGGCTAGACCACGGGCTAACGCCAGACCACCTAGCCGCCCTCGATACCCCCGCTAGTGCTGACACCGACCCGGAGGAAGCTAAGCAAGTCGAAGCCCTAGCCAGAGAAGCGGTGCAAAAGGCAGCCGCCATCCAAAAAGCCTACGAGCAACGCCTTGTCCAGGACCATGACGCCCGGGCCGCCGCTAAGCTAGGCGATGAATCCCTAGAGGGGCTAGGCAACCCCCTGCAGCAGGACATTGACCACAGCGCCTACAGCGCCGATGGCAATACCATTTCTAACCTCATCCAACTGCCTAATGGCCAATGGCTGGTCACCGCCGACGACAAGGCAGATGCTACCTTTGACACCTGGCAGGAGGCGGCTAAATATCACCTGGGTAATGTCAACGAGTACGACGGCACCGCCGGCGATCGCAGCCAGCCCGATGATTTCTATAACCCGAAGCTATGGGTCGCTAACCCGGATGGCGTTGACTTCTCCCCTCAGCTAGCCGGGCAGATGGCAGCCCTGGCCCTACAGCGCAAAGAGATTGATCGCTCTGATAAAGCAGCCGGTAAGGCTATCAAAAAGAAAATGCCATGGAAGCGAGAACAGGGGTTTGACATTGGTGGGGTCAGCGGCATCGACGACCAAGCCGCGATCGCTCAGTTGGACCAGGACGCCAAGACCATTGAGGATGCCCTTACCCACGGCAAACTATTGGACATGGCGGGGCTGTTGGACCCGCAAGCGATGAGCAAGCACCTGCAGACCGGTGGCATCGCCCAACTTGGGGAAATTGCCTCTGACGTGCTCAAGGTAGCCCAGGTTGATCCGGCAATCATCGCCCAGATGGGACATGATGAAGCGGCCAAGCTGATTGCCTACCAGATCCGTCAGGCGGTGGGGGATAGGGAGTATCAGGCGATCGCGGCAGCCCAGGCGGCCCACCACGGCCAATGGTCCACCGAGTACGCCAACCAGGTGATTGTTGAAAACCAACCCCGCTTGGACGCCCTGCGCGACATCCACCGCCGTATGCAGGAAATCGAAGCGGCCAAGGATGGCGACTATACCGCCGACCAATTGATTGAATTGGATACCCTCTCCTACCAGTCGGAGACATTGCAAAAGTCATTGCAGCAATCCATCGGCACCGCACTGGGGCAATTACAGGCCAGTGCGGCCATGACCCTGGCGCTAGAGTCCAAGCCCCGTAGCCTACGCTTTGCCGTCAAGGGTAGCCATGGCGACGTGGCCGACGTGCCCGGGCTATTGTCTACCGATGACAGCCCATCAATCTGGAGCAGCTACGGACTAACCGCCGAAGACTTTAGCCTGGAGGATGGCCCGGACGGGCAGCTGGTATCCATCGAGCCCAGCGGCATGGAAAAGCTTGCCACCGCCACCTATAACCCGGAAGACCGGGACGCCTACGAGGACGCGATCGCCATTAAGCGCGGTGCCTACGACGAGGACGGGTTCACTCCCGCCGGGTTTGCCTACCGCCCTGAGTCCACCTTCACCGATGTACGAGCCGAAGCCCAGCAGTTTGACACCACCTTCAACTACCAGCCGGAGATGGACGATGCCGGCGTGGAGCAGGCGATCAAACAATACCTGGGTGCCCGGGTGGCCAATGGCGACGATCCGTTGTCAGTACGCCGAGACCTATTTTCACCGGAGCTTTACTTGAACCTTGGGCTAAACCAGGATGACGCCCTACGGGTTAATGGGGCGGTGCAGGCGATGGATCTCGAGTTATTTGGCAAGGACGCCCCCGGGCAGGCACAAATCCGCAGCGCCTACCAGGAGCTAGGGGACCAAGCTGCCGCCGCTCAGCGTAGCGCCCGGGCGACCGATGACCTGCAAGCGCTCCATAGCCAAAACCTCAGCACCGATACCGCCAAGGAGGCCGCCCATCGTGCCCTGGCCGCTATGCCCATGGCTAAGGCTGTCCTTAAGCCCATGGACCAGCTTTCTACCCAGGAACGCAAATACCTGAGGGACTATGCCATCACCGAGGTGATGGGCGAAACGCTGGAGGCACCGGCTAAGAAAGAAGCTACCCCCGAGGAGGACGTACCCCAGACCGGTTCCCTATTTGACCTGGGCAGTTACGACGAACCCGGCGACAAGCCCGCCAACGACTACCGCGAACCATCCCAGTGGGACCGGTTTTGCCGCATCATGGGCGGTGAACAGAAAGCCTATGACGCTATCCGCGATCGCATTAAGGGTAAATTCTATAGCCGTTTTGCTAGTGCCTATAGCGCCATCGAAGGCAAGCCATTGCTGACCGGCAACCAAACCCTCACCCATGTAGATCGCCTGGCCGCCGCTAGCCTACCGCCAGCGGAGCGAGATGAACTACTGGCTCACCTGCGATCGCTGGACCAATCCGAAATGGCTCAAGCCCGTAACCGCCAGGGCGGTAAGTTTGCCGTTGAGATGGATGACTGGCTGGACAAGTACCACGAACTAAAGGGCAAGGACCGGCAGCTAGGGCTACTCACCACCGAGACAGAACGGCAGGGCGTCGATAATACTCAATGGCAACGCACCACCCTAGGCACCCAGGCGGAGCAGGACTTAAACGATGCCCTCCAAAGCGTCCTGCCGGGCTTTGAGCAAGTCAACTCAGCGGTAAACATCTACCCCGAGGTACGCTGGAATGGTGGCTTTGTCGCCCATCAGCGCGGGCTAAAGCTACTAGAACGCCAAAAGAAGATCGGCATGCACTATAGTGCTGGTTCTGGAAAAACTGCGGGGATGCTCGGTGCTTTCACCCACCTGCACAGCCAGGGTAAAGTCACTCGTACCTTGGTAGCGGTGCCCTCCGGCATTCTGGGGCAGGCGGTGGGGGAATGTGCCACCTTCCTAGAACCTGGCAAATACAATTACTCCGCCAATATTGGCTGGGACCGGGAGAAGCGCCTAGAGGCACTGCGCAACCCTGAGATGAGCCTCCACTTTACGACAAGAGAAAGTCTTGCCGGTGATCTATTGCACCTAGTAGAAAAGCACACTGGCATCGGGGCGGAGGACTTTCAAAATACCGACGCCCGCAGCGAGGACGATCGCCGATCGCTCCTCCTAACCGCCTTGCAAAAAGAAGGCATCGACCCTAGTAGCCTGCTATTCAGTGCTGACGAAGCCCACGACCTATCCCGCCGCCAGGGTGTATCACCATCCCGGCGATCGCTGGTCCTTGATGCCCTGGCCTACCATAGCGCCTACCATATCAACGCCACCGGCACGCCCCTGAAAAACGATGCCTCTGAAATTGCCGACTTCCTGCAAAAGGTAGGGGCACCTGAAGTAAAGGACGTTAGTGCCTTTATGGCCCGCTATGGCAAAAATACCCAAGCAAGCCGCCGTAGCTTACAGCGATTGGTAGCTAAGTACGCCTACGCGATCGCCGTCAAGCCTACCACCAAGGACGGGCAGGAGTTATCCATGCGGATGGAGCAGCCTAAGATCGCCCTGTCTGACCACCAAAAGACTCAGCGGGCAGAACTACTAAAGCACTACGACACCCTACAAGCCTGGCGGGAGCAGGAACTACCCAAGATAATGGCGGCTAAGCGAGAGCGGGGCGATAACTCGCCCCTCAATGCCAAAGACCTTGCCCATGCTTGGGAGGATGAGGGCGTTAGAGCCGCGATCGCCGCCCTATCGCCTGAGTCCTACGGCAAGCTAGACGATGCCGCCAAGCAAGCCAAGGCAGGCGGGCAATTGCTAGGCGCCTCCGCGCTTAAGTACGCCGCCCTATCGCGGCTCTACCACCAGACTGACTACGCCAACAACGGCAAGGCGCAGCACGTCGTTAAAATGGCCGCCCAAGCCAAGGCAGACGGTAAACCCATGGTGATCTTTGCCGCCTCCGCCCGGGCCGCCCAGATGCTCCGGGACCAGCTTGCCAAGGAGGGGCACCGGGTAGGCTATATCGACGGCACCCTGGGGCCAGCGGAAAAGGATAAAGAACGCCTACGGTTCTCCCCCGTCGCGGGCGAGAAGGCGGAGACTGACATTCTAGTGACCACCGACGCCGCCCAGACCGGGCTTAACCTGCAACGGGGTAAGTTACTAGTCCACTACGATATTCCCCTTACCCAAAAATCATGGGACCAGCGCTCAGCCCGTATCTATCGCCGGGGCCAGACCGAGGACGTTGACGTACATACCCTGGTCGCTGATGCCCCCGAGGACGCGATCGCCCTGGCCCGGATGCAGCGCAAAGGTAGTGACAGCGAACTATTCCAGGGTGCTGATGCCACCCAGGGTCATGCTGAACTATTGGACGATACCGGGCTAGCCGCCGCGATCGCGGAGTTTATGCAAGAGGATGATCCCGGTTGACAGAGCATATACGCTACAGACAAAGCTAAAGCATATATGCTATAAATAAATTATTGCGCACGGAGCGATCTATGAGAACTGTAGAAATCAAGGACTTGGACTCCGGGAAAATAGTGTGGAGAGGACATTACTGGTTCTTTTATCAAGCTAAGGAGCGCGCGAAACTACACTTACCCCCTGGGTCCTACGCTATTCAAGGCACCAATAGCTCTGCCTGTAATCCGCGAATCACCCACCGTCAATGGCTAAGTGCGGAAACCTTCAAAATATAAGCCTTGACCAAAAGAGCATATATACTAAAGAGGTCGTGTTGGAGATACCCCGATGACTGTTGAGCAAATGATTATTGAATTAGAGGATCTTGCCGCTGTCCTGCGTGGAGATGCGCCCGTTGACCGGGATGCGATCGTGTCCCGGGCGGAGCGGGTAAGGGACGAAATGCTGGCGGCAAGCCAGGAGTAATTTAGCGTTAGGTGTTGGCAGACCCCCGGCGATCGCTGGGGGTTTTGCTTTGGGTGACTATTGCAAATATCCTATCGAAAAGTGTTGACAGTTCGATGGGTAGGGGGTATATTGAAAGTGTTGAACCACTTACGGAGAAGGTTATGAATACTAAAGTTGAAAATGTAAAGCTTGTTGTCTGTGACGTCCGTGACGGGCAATTGACTTCCCAGCACTCTCCTGTTATTCCCGGGATTGAATGGTTGGAAATACCCAGCACCCGTACCGAAGCGGGTTCCTATTTTCAGTACGTTGCGGCTGCCCGCATTCCCGAGTCTCAGTGCTTGGGGTTGCCGGAGCACTGCCGGATTGTCGACGACTTTGAGCACGTGACGAAGCTGAACATTCAGGGAGAAGATCTTGAAGTCTGTTACCAGGATGCCGAAGGGCATCCTATCCAGTCTACTATTTGGTAGATTCGGCGTTACCCCCCCACCCTCCACCCCTAGCCCTCGCTGGGGGCTTTGTTTTGGGTGACTATTGCAAAATTAAAACCAGAATGCAAATCAACAATGCAGTTGTTAAAATAGTCCAATACCTGAGGTGGATTCCCTCAACTAGTTGGATTCAACTATGCCCAGAAAAACGTACTCTTTCACCGAAAAGGTGAATCGCGGTCATGCCATGGAGCACATGGTCGCCTGCATGTTCCGTACTATTTGCGATTTCACTGTAACTGAGCAATATCGCACCGGCACCCATAGCACGATAGACGACGCCAAGATAGTCGTAGACGGCTACATTCACCCCTGCGAAGCGTGGCCCAGGGGACTCTGCTACGAGTGCAAGGGGCAGGATGTGGCCGGAAGTGCTCACAAGCGCCTCGTTTACCATATTGAGGACGCTAAGCAAGGCGTCTACCCTGCCCCGTTGCTGTTTATCATCGACGGCGCGTTTTTTGCCAAGGACAAGGCAGGGCAAAAAACCTTTGA
>JBIKWE010000036.1:0-6947 GCA_044356445.1 Limisphaerales bacterium
GTGTCTTGCGACGCATTGTTAATGGATGATGCGTCGCGTTCAGATACTTATCCGTTTATGAAAATTAAAGAAGATGATGTTGAAATCCAACACGAGGCAACTGTTGAAAAATTAGGAGATGAAAAACTTTTTTATCTTATGTCTCGCGGACTTTCAAAAGCCGATGCCGAAAGTTTGTTGGTTTTGGGATTTATGGAGCCTGTTACCAAAGAAATACCCCTTGAATACTCCATAGAGCTTAATAGATTGATTAGATTAGAGATGGCAGGTAGTGTGGGTTAGGGATTAAAATATAAATATGCAGCTTATTGACTTAAGAAAGATAGAAGACCGACATTTAAAAATATCTAAACCGGGACAGTTTGTGGTATTTTTTCATAATTTATCAGGAAAGCTTGTATTTGATCTAAATGTTACAGGCATTGAACTATATATCTACGGATTATTTACGGGAGATAAAAAAGATAATTTTAATATTGAGACAATTCAACGTCATACTGCACCCGGTTCAACGTCTGACTTATTAATTAAAGGTGTTTTTGATGGAAGTTCTAAATTCGTTTATCAGGGATTAATTAGATTAGAAAAAGGGGCGCAAAAAAGCCATGCTTATCAAAAAAATCAGAATCTTATAATTTCTCCTAAGGTTTTTGTCGATTCAAGACCTTTTCTTGAAATATTGGCAAATGATGTTTTTTGTACTCATGGATCAACGACTGGTAAAATAAATAAGGAGCAGCTTTTGTATGCTCAGTCAAGAGGCATTAATGCTGACGATGCCAAAAAGCTTATTATTCAGGGTTTTACAGATGAAATTATTGAAAAAGTTCAAGACAAGGATCCAAGTTTTTCATTTTGATTATTTAAAAAAATGCTTGACGTTTCTTTAATAAAAAAAGATTTTCCAGTCTTTAAAACTAACCGAAATTTATTGTACTGCGATTCTGCCTCAACATCCCTGAAGCCTCAGATGGTAATTGAGGGCGTTGTGGATTACTTATCTCATTATCCAGCAAATGTTCATCGTGGTATTTATAAAATAGCTGAAAAAGCAACATACAAATTTGAGGAAGCGCGACAAAAGGTTGCCAACTTTATAAATGCGGATTCTGAGTCAGAGATAATATTTACTCACAATGCAACGGAAGGTATAAATTTGGTCGCAAGCTCAATTTTTTCAAATTTACACGGAGATGATTTTGAAATTGCAATAACATTAATGGAGCATCATGCAAATTTCGTCCCTTGGCAACAGTTGGCTTTAAGGAACAATGTCAAACTCAACGTTATTCCTGTTTTGGAGTCATTTGAACTTGCCTTAAATTTAGAGTCATATATTAATAAAAATACTAAAGTTTTAGCCTTAAGTGCCGTCTCTAATGTTCTTGGAACCATAAATCCAGTTGGTAAAATTATTAAAAAAGTAAGAAAAATAAACCCGCAGATTATTGTTGTGGTTGATGGTTGTCAGCTTGCACCGCATGATATATTGGATGTCAAGGAATTAGACTGTGACTTTTTGGTGTTTTCAGGACATAAAATGTTGGGACCAACGGGAGTTGGGGTGTTGTGGGGCAAGAAAGAGATTCTTAATCAGATTCCACCATATCAATTTGGCGGCAATATGATAAAAACAGTAAATACCAACAATTCAACATGGAATGATCTGCCATATAAATTTGAAGCTGGAACACCACCAATAGCTGAAGTGATCGGACTTGGTTTGGCAGTTAATTATGTTTTAGATATTGGTCTTCATAAAATCAAAGCACATGAGACTAATTTAACAAATTTGTTTATAAGGTTGTTGCATCAGGAGTTTAAGGAGGAAGTAAGTATATATACCCCGTCTAATGCAGTTGTCCAATCTGGCATTGTCTCTTTTAATTTTCATAAAATTCACGCCCATGACGTTGCCCAGCTTCTTGCAGACAACGAAATTTGCATTAGATCAGGCCATCATTGCGCTATGCCACTTCATGATGCTTTGGGTGTGTCGGCAACAAATAGAGTCAGTTTTTATCTTTATAATTCAGAAGATGATGTTGAGAGATTAATCACGGCTTTAAAAAAAGTTTTAACTGTTTTTTCTAAAAGATAATATGAGTATATATTCTGATTTGATTTTAGATAATTATCAATCACCAAAAAATTTTAAAGAGATTTCAGACCCCGATTTCAAAGTTGCTGTTACAAACTCTTTATGCGGTGATAATTTGCAATTTTTTACAAAGATAGAGCATTCTAAAATCAAGGAGATAGGATTTACAGGCTCAGGCTGTGCTATTTCGATAGCTTCTGCCTCAATATTAACAGAGTATGTTAAAAAAAAGTCATTATCTGAAATTATAAAGATTTCCTCCAAAGATGTTGTCTCCATGCTTGGGATAGAGCTAACACCTAATCGTTTAAAATGTGCTCTTTTAGCATGGGAGGGAGTTATAAAAGTTGTATCTGAAGCCAAAAAATAACATTGTCTTTTTGACAATTTTTCTTGTAGAATAAGCTAATTAAATTAAAAATTATATTTATTAAAATGGACGAAAGTCATAAAGTAAAAGATCAAGCAAATCCCAGTGGTCCAGTTACTGTTAGAAACCTAAAAATCACAATCGACAGAGATCTCTGCATTGGTGCGGCGACATGTGTGGCAATAGCTCCTCACACATTCACGATGGATTCAGAAGCAAAAGCAATAATTCTTGAAACGGCTGATTCTCAAACTGACGAGGAAATTATTGACGCCGCAAGAGGTTGTCCAACAGCAGCAATATTAATTGAAGATAATGCTGGTAACAAAATTTTTCCCCAATAAGGATGAAATGTATTAGAGTTTCTTTTGACGATAAAAACAACTTAGATGATTTTATTTCAAAAAATGAGAAAAGAGCCTGTCCTGAATGTGGACTAATGACGATAAGTGGCATGCCGGGAGGCAGAGATGCCACTTGTTCAAATTGCGGATACAAAGATCCGTGTTGTTATGACTAATTTTTAAAACTTTTAAAATTATTAATAAATGAAATTTAACTGGAAAATCGGTGGAGAGGCGGGATTTGGAATAATGACTTCAGGTCTTGTTTTTTCAAAGGTTGCAACACGTTCGGGTTACTATATTTACGATTACACTGAGTATCCCTCATTGATAAGAGGCGGACATAATACATATGAAGTTGCTGTATCTGATAATCCGATTTCGGCTTCGATTTTTGAAGTTGACTTCTTAATCTGTTTAAATAAGGAAACGTATGATTTACATAAACATAGATTAAAAAAAGACGCATATCTGATGTATGATCCAGAACAGTTTGAGCCTGACACTGAGGTTGTTAAAATGCCTGTACCCTTTGCCAAAATTAAGCGCGAACAAAGCATACAGCAACAAATGCTAAACTCAGTGGCGTTAGCAGGAAGTATATATTTTCTTGGTGGCGATCAGAAAATATATGATGATATGATCAAAGAACAGTTTAGTAGAAAAGGTGAAGATGTGATAAATTTTAACCTTAATTTAGCAAATATTGGTCGTGAATATGTTCGGCAATCTGGCTTAGCCACGTTAAAAGTGTTGACACTCAAAGAAAATATAGAGAAAAAATTGGTCATAACGGGTAATGAAGTTTTTTCGTTGGCTTCGATTCCTGCAGATTGTCGACATTATGCCTCATATCCAATGACACCTGCTTCATCGATATTAGGTATTTTGGCTGCGTGGCAGTATAAAAATGGCATGGTGGTAAGACACCCTGAAGATGAGATTTCAGTCATAAATTCTGCTCTTGGATCTTCATTTGTGGGTGCAAGAAGTGCGGTTGGGACCTCTGGTGGGGGATTTGCTCTTATGGTTGAGGCGCTATCTTTTGCTGGCGTTGCAGAAATTCCCATAGTCGTTTTTTTGTCAATGAGACCGGGACCAGCCACAGGAATGCCAACATGGACTGAACAAGGCGATCTGCTTTTTGCCGTAAATAGTGGGCATGGCGAATTTCCCAAGATTGTCCTTGCTCCGGGAGATGTACACGAAATGGCAAGCATGACTTTAAAAGCTTTTGATCTTGCAGATATATATCAAACTCCAGTTATACTCCTTTCTGATAAATTATTATCAGAATCACATCAAGTAATCTTAAAAAAAGATATCGAGAAGATGTTTGCCGAATATATACCAGATAGGGGAAAAATAAAGGATAATATAGCTGAGCCGATATATCTTAGATATGAAAACTCTGATGACGGAGTATCCCCAATGTTATTACCGGGTAAAGAAGGAATTTATTATCAAGCCAATTCATACGAACATATTGAGGATTCTCATACAACCGAAGATGCCACGCCAAGAAAAGTTCAGGTTGAAAAGCGTAATCGTAAGCAAGCAACCTATCTTAAAAATCATTTTTCGGGACCTAATTTTTATGGTCAAGAGCACCCTGACATCTTACTTGTTTCTTGGGGTAGTATGAAGGGAGTTATTCTTGAAGCTTTGAGGTTGCTTGATAGCGAAAATATAAGAGTCGGTTTTTTACACTTTAATCACATTTTTCCATTAAGCGAAGAACTGGTATCAAAACATTTTTCAGATATAGGTGCCAAGAATCTGATATTGATTGAAAATAACTCTCAAGCTCAGTTTGGTAAGTTACTTAGAGAACAAACGGGTATAAATATAAAAGATAAATTATTAAGATACGATGGAAGACCGTTTTACCCAGAGGAAATAAGGGATTATGTTAAGCAGTATAAAAAATAAGCTATTAGAATTTAGTATTTTTAAAAATTAATATATTTAAAGAAAAATATGTCTCAAGTTCAATTTGATGGATACACGCCCACATGGTGTCCGGGATGTGGCGATTGGGGGATAAGAGTGGGTATAAAAACCGCACTATCTCAGCTAAATCTTGATCCTTCAAAAGTTCTTTTATCATTTGATATTGGATGTTCTGGCAACATGAATGATTTCTTAAATGGTTATGCCATACATGGTTTGCACGGACGGGCTATAGCAACTGCAATTGGAATGAAAGTTGCAAGACATGATATGCCGGTTATTGTCATTGGGGGTGATGGGGGATTATACGGAGAAGGTGGTAATCATTTTTTACATGCTTGTCGGGGTAATCACGATATTACTGTTATTGTTCATGATAATATGGTTTATGGTTTAACAACAGGTCAGGTTGCGCCAACTGCTGGTCAAGGTTATAAATCAAAGTCCACACCAAAAGGAATTATTGAAGAGCCCGTTAATCCACTTGCACTTGCCATAACCCAAGGCGCCACATTCGTTGCTCAGAGTTTTGCCGGAGATGCAAGATTAACCATTGATTTAATTAAACAAGCGGTTAATCATAAGGGATTTTCCTTGGTTAATATTCTTCAACCATGTGTAACATTTAACCAAATAAATACGTATCAATATTATTTGCAAAAGGCATATAAATTGCCTGAGGATTTTGATCCATATAATCTTAATTTGGCACTTGAAAAAAGTCTTGAACCAAACAAAGAGAAATTTCCTCTTGGTGTCTTGTATAAACGAGATAGAGGATCATATCACGAATTTATGCCTCAATTAAATGAGCCTTTAGTTAAGCGAGCTCGCCATACAGATTTTAGTGAGTTTATAGACGAATTTATTTAAGTTATATAATAAATACTGTTTGACATTTGGCAAACAATTGTCTATACTGCTAATTGTCACATATTGAATGAAACTTTTATATATATGAATGAGTTAAAAGATAAAAAAAATGTATACCCAGTGGTTGCGGTTCGTGATGGCATTGTATTTCCGTCTGCTGAAAATATTTTAGTTTTTGGTCGTGATAAAAGCGTTAAGGCAGTTGAGGAGGCAATGAAAAAAGATAAGACCGTTGTGCTTGTTATGCAAAAAGATAATGAGCATGATAACCCTCAATTCTCTGACTTATATCATGTTGGTGTCATAGCTCAGCTTGATAAGGTAACTCCCGGTGAAAAAGGTCAAATAAATGCTCTTGTAAAAGGTATAGGCAAGGTCAAAATTATAAAAATGATTCAGGATGCCCCTTTTTATGAGGCAGAAACAGAAGATCTAATAGATGCCTCATATGAAAGCGAGGAAGTGCTTGCGATTGTTAAATATATCTCTGGTCAGGTTAAGAAGGCTATTAATCTCGGCAAAACAATTGATTTTGTTTTTTTAATGAATATTTTAAATATCCAATCTTCCTTACATTTCTCGCATCAAGTTGCCATGATTCTTGATATAAAAACTGATCAAAGACAAGGCTTATTGGAAGAGCTGGATCTAAAAAAAAGATTAGAAAAAGAAGTTGAGTATGTTAATAAAGAGATAAAAGTCTTAGAGATTGAGCAAAATATATCAAGTAAAACTCAGAAAAAATTTGAAAAAAACATGCGAGATACGTTTTTGCGTGAGAAGATGAGAACAATTGAGGAGGAGTTGGGTGATAAGGATAACCAAGATATAAACGAATATAAGAAAAAAATTGATGATGCGCAAATGCCCAAGACAGTTCGTGAAAAAGCATTAAAAGAGCTTAAAAAATTCGCGCAGATGTCACCATATAATCCAGAAGCATCATATATAAGATCATATCTTGACTGGTTGACTGATATTCCTTGGAGCAAGTCTTCAAAAGATAATATAGACTTGGAATTAGCTGAAAAGATCTTAAACGAAGACCATTTTGGATTAAAAAAAGTTAAGGAGAGAATACTGGAATTTTTATCAGTTATGAAACTGGAAAAGCTTAATGATGCTGAAGAAAATGATAAGAAGACTAAAAAGATAAAAGGGAATAAAAAAGAAGCGGTTGAAAAAAAAGATACTCAGCCCTCAATATTATGTTTTGTCGGACCGCCGGGTGTTGGAAAAACCTCACTTGGAAGATCCATTGCAAGAGCTCTGGGACGAGAGTTTGTTAAGATTTCGTTGGGTGGCA
>JBIKWE010000037.1:0-6749 GCA_044356445.1 Limisphaerales bacterium
CAATTATGGCGAGATGAGAAGTTTATCCTGAGGAGCGCTTTACTCCCGATCAGGGAGTAAAAAATGCGACGTAGGAAATCTCGCCACCTCCGCAATTATGGCGAGATGAGAAGTTTATCCTGAGGAGTGCTTTACTCCCGATCAGGGAGTAAAAAAAAATTTAATCCATTTTGTTCAACAATCTTCAATTGTTTTAAATCCTTTTAAAATAACCCAAAGCAATGTGTATATTGAAAAATACGCATTGAGTATGTATAATTACATTAGTGCTCAGGTGCGTTCCCTGAGCAAAAGGAGTAATTATGGACAGCGGAGGAGGTTACTCCCCGCTGTTCTACTGGGCCCTATTATTGGGCCTGGTAGGGACAGCGGGGATCCTCGGGGTCTTCACGGGCTTTTTGCCCTAAAAAGACCCCGAGGAAAAGCGCCCGGTAAGATAACGATCAGTTTAGGAACAAATTAGCCTTGTTCTTAAACTGTTTTACTAATCTTACCGGGCGCGTATTCACTTTATACATAAAAAATATATATTTTTCAATACGTAATCTTTCTTTAGTTGTGAATAAAATCAAATTAAGACGATAATGATAAAATATAGGCTCTGACTTTGCATAAAAGATGTATTAAGTTTTAAAATAATATTCTCTCTATTTTTAGTAAAATATTTAAGCTTACAAATAAATATAGTGTAATAAGATTATCCTTCTTAATATAATCGTCTAAAGATTTATGTCAATGGTTTCAAAGTGAGGTAGAAATTGATATAATAAGAAAAAAGTGTAATTTGCCGGAGTGGCGAAATTGGCAGACGCGCAGGTCTTAGGAACCTGTGAGGTAAAACTCTTGGAGGTTCAAGTCCTCTCTCCGGCACATTAATCCCCTCTTTACAAAGACGTATTAATAAAAATAAAGACCATTAATTTCAATAAAGAATTTGTAAATATATCTTATAGCAATATTATAATACTAATTTCATAAAATAAGGTTTATATTGTTGCAACAATAATTATACAAACATTAATAAGAATAAAAACAATATTTATAAATATCAATATATATAAAATTTAATTCGATTAAAAACACATTTTTTTCATAAAAAAGCTAAGTGTAAAATAAAAAAATATGAAGAATAATGCAAAGATAGATAATAAAAAATGGGGTTTAGATTGAAATAGCAAGCTATATATAATTATTTAATAAATTAGCAAAGGTGGTTCGTGTCTGCTTAAAAATGCCGTATCGTATTTTTTAGTTATTTTAATTTCTAAACGCAGCATTATTTCAAAATTATGAATAAACGATGCTATAATTTGTAAAACAATAACTTTTTTGCTAAATACTATAAGACAAATAATATTTGTAAGAAATTTAAAATAAACTATTTATACTCCCTGAAATAAAGTAAATATAAAGATATGAGCATTACTACTATAAGACAATAGTGTCTTTAAATAAATTCATACGCTACTCCCCTATTACAACCTCTTATAATAAGCTTCTTGATATATTTCATATTATTAAATATTTTTTTTAATTTACATCTTTACAATACCAATAACGTCGTTTAATATTAATACCATATGTTATTAAAAAAAGCTATTTCTCAATTTTTAGACTATTGTGAGATTGATAAAAACCTCTCTCCCCGAACAATAAAAATGTATGCGTATTATTTGAATTTTTTTTATAAGTGGATTATAAATGAGTTTTCAAAGAAGGATATTGATGTCGAAACAATCAACGAGGAGACAATAAGATATTTCAGGCTTTATCTATCTCGTAATTACAGGAACCCTTTTAAGGGTGATCTGAAGCGCCAAACACAAAACTACTTTTTAGTAGCACTTAGAAGCTTCTTTCGCTATTTAGTTAAAAACAAGATTACGGCATTTTCTCCTGAGATGATAGAGCTTGGAAAGCGAGATGATAGAACTGTTAAATTCTTAAATGAGGACGAACTTAAAAGGTTATTTGAAGCGGTTTCAGGGAATGACGAGGCTACACTGCGTGATAAGGCTATACTTGAAGTCCTTTTTTCAACTGGTCTTCGAGTTTCTGAGCTTGCGGCGCTAAATAAGGAAAGTGTTAACTTAAAATCAGGCGAATTTGGAGTTATTGGAAAAGGAGGTAAAGCGCGGGTTGTTTTTTTATCAACCCGCGCAATTGAGACGCTTACTGCATATATTGCAAAGCGTAAAGATCCCTACTCTCCCCTATTCTTAAGGTATTCTGGCCCAACTCCAGATGATGAGTTGACTGACGAAAAGCTTAGATTGTCAGTCCGATCCATTCAAAGAATGATAAATAAGTATCGAAAAAAAGCAAATATCTTATTTAAAATAGGTCCCCATGTTTTAAGACATTCTTATGCGACAGATTTATTGTCACATGGGGCAGATTTAAGATCTGTTCAGGAAATGTTGGGACATAAGAATATTGGAACAACGCAAATATATACTCATGTGACCAATTTGAGGTTAAAGGAGATTCATGAAAAGTTTCATTCTGGCAACTCAGACGTTAAAAAAGAAGAAAATTAGGTGTAATATTTAAAATAATTAGGAAAATTGTGCCTTGCTTTTGTTATAATCTAATACAATATGAGATATTTTATATTACATCACTTGCCTAAGATTTTGCTTTATGTTTTTTTTATTCTTTACTTTGGTTATTTTTCGGTATTTTCAATACTAAGGTTGCAATCTTTGAATTCGCATTACTTTGATTTAGGTATCATGCATCAAGCTACTTTTAATAGTTTTAAAAGCATTAAAGACCTTGATCTGACAAGGTTTCTGGAGATAACAGATCCACATGAATCTTTAATGCAAGTTAAACGCATGGCGATTCATAACGACATTATTCTTGGTTTTTTAAGCATATTTTATTTTATTCACTCAGGGCCAGAAACGTTGCTTGTGATGCAGTCTTTTATTGTGGCATTGGGCGGGTTTTTTGTTTACAAGATTGCAAGAATTGTATTTAGTGGTGCATATAGCAAATGGATTGCTTTAAGCTTTAGTACTGCATATTTCTTGTATCCCCCATTGCAAAAAGCGCTAAATTTTGATTTCCACGCGGTTACCCTATCTGTCACATTTCTTCTTGGAATGTATTATTTTTACTTGAAAAAAAATTACATATGGCAAACAGTATTTGCAGTTCTGACGCTTACAACAAAAGAACAGATAGGGTTTGTCATTGTGGGCTTTTGTACATACCAGATTGTTTTGCATTTTATAAATAACGGTAAAAAGGGTTTTAAGGCAGTACAAAGCCTCATATACCCTTTAGTCTTGGGTATAATATCGTTCATTTGGGTTGTGTCGTCTGTTTTTATGGTTATCCCATATTTTCGTGGCGGAGAGCATTTCGGCGCAGATTACTATACACATCTTTTTGCAAATCCATTGAATATATTAACGTATACATTTAGTACTGAGAGTTTTAGATATATGTATTTGCTGCTTGCTCCTGTTGGGTTTCTGGCAATATTTGCTCCGCAGTTTTTATTTATCGCTTCTTCAGAATTTGGCGCAAATATTTTATCTGCAAATCCAAATATGAGAAATATTTTCTTCCATTACGACACAGGAGTAACGGCATTTGTTTTTTTGGGTTCAATGTACGGTGCAAATTTTATTATTAATTTAATTAAAAAACAAAAACTAAAATTTAAGCCCTTTTTTGTAAGTGTTGAGAAATTAATAATAATATATGTAATTTGTATGGCATCTGTATTCTCATTTTTATATTCACCCTTACCATGGAGTATGCAAAAAGATATTGTCCCTTTTAAAGGGCAGTCGGAGATTATGAATGAGCTCTTGATCTGGAATCAAATGCTTGGTGATGATGTTAAAGTCTCATCAACAGGAAAGATATCTGCATATTTGGCGTCAAGAAGATACTTTTATGATTTTGCAGGAGGCTATGGAGAATCTTCTTATATCTTTATTTATGAAAATGATTTGAGTAATAGCTTTCAACGACAAGAAGTTGCAAAAGAATATGGGAGGTTAAATGTTGATAGAAACTATATCCTTATTGAGGACATGGATGGACTTAAAATATATAAACGAATAGGTCGTATATAATATGAGAATGATTTCAATCATAATTCCGTTTCATAACGAAAAAGAAAATTTGCCAGTGTTATTAAGAGAGCTTGAAGAAAGTTTGAGTGGGTTAAAAATTGATAATCAGATAATCTTAGTTGATGATGGTTCAAATGACGGCTATCAAGAAGTCTTAAAAAACATTGAAGATAAGAATGTAGAAATTTTAGTATTAAATAGGCAAATGGGTAAGGGTCGAGCTCTTTCGGAAGGTGTCAAAAAAGCCAAAGGCGATTTAATTGCGTTTATGGATGCGGACCTTCAGGATAATCCAAGTGATCTGTCAAAATTTTTGACAAAAATTAATGAGGGCTATGATTTGGTTAATGGATACAGGGAAAAAAGGAGTGATAATTTTTTAGTAAAAGCCTATTCAAAAACCGCTCAAGTTTTTTTAAAAAATTTTTTAAACTCACCTTTTAATGATATTAACTGCGGTTTTAAGCTCTTTAAACGAAGCATTCTTGATTCTCTGCCGATTTATGGAAATAACTTTAGATTTTTACCACTTGCTGTTTTTTATGAAGGTTTTAAAGTGGCGGAGGTTGCCGTCTGTAACAATCCTCGTAAATATGGAGTGTCTAAATACGGCGCAAAAAAATTGTTAATTGGTGTGTTTGATGTTTTATCAGCTTATTTTATTTATAAATTTGCTGAAAGGCCGATGCATTTTTTTGGTCCGGCAGGCGCTGTTTTTTTTATAATGGGATTTTTTGCACTTGGTATTGTGACATATGAAAGAATCTTTGAGGGTGTATTGTTGTATAGGCGTCCTTTATTTCAATATGCAATTTTTTCAGTCATATTGGGCATACAGATTTTAGCTACTGGCATTATTGGCGAGCTTATCGTGTTCCTTCATCACAAAAAAAACAAATTGTAGGGTCCGACCTTTTTGTGTTATCATCATTTAATGCAAGGCGTCATAGCAATCATAATTGCCACAATTGTTTGGGGTGCGGGTGCTCCAATTTTTAAATATTCGCTTGTTGATATGCCCCCTTTTTTACTGGCTTTTATTCGCTTTTTTGGTGCAGGTATATTGTTTTTGCCTTTGGTATATAAATTCTGGCCAAAAAAAATTACCCCTTCTATTATTTGGCATCTAAGTTTAGGAGCTTTCTGGGGAATATCTGTGAATATTTCATTTTTTTTCTTGGGACTTCAGATTGCACCAAGTATCAATTCCACAATAATCGGAAGCATAGGTCCAATTATGCTGTATTTTTTATCTTTGAAATTCTTAAAAGAAAAGCCTCATCCTGAGCTTTTAAAAGGGATTTTGATTGCTTTTTTAGGAGTTATGATTATAACTATAGCTCCTCTTTTGGTCTATGTTCAAGCAAAAGGAGTTGATGAGTTTTCAAACTACGACATTTTTTTAGGCAACATTTATTTTATTATTGCGACCCTTGGGAGCGTTATGATTGCTATTGAGAATAAAAAAATTTCTAAAAAAATTCATCCAATAGCCATGACCGGACTTCAGTTTTTGATAGGATCTCTGGTGTTTGTGCCGTTTGTTTTAGGCGAGATACAAAACATCTCTGTTGACGATTTCACATTTAGAAGTTGGATTGGAATAATTTACGGTATATTTTTTTCATCTGCTTTGGCATATTTTGCCAATAATTATGCATTAACTAAAATGTCAGCTTCAAAAATAGGCATGTTTCATTATGTTATGCCCATTGCCTCGTTATTGGTCGCTGTGCCTTTGCTTGGTGAGATGCCAGATGTTTTTTTCATTGTTGGGTCAATCCTTGTTGCAATTGGTGTTAAGAAAGGGTCGGACCCTGTATAATTACTTTAATGAAAACAATTTTAATTACTGGGGCAGGTGGATATATCGGTTCTGTGGCAACATCATTAGTCCTTGAAAATGGTTACAATGTTGTTGCGATTGATAATTTTTCAACTGGGTATGAAGCGCCGTTAAAACTTCTACAGTCCAAATACGGATCTTCAAGAATAAAAATCTATAATGTTGACTTACAAGGCTTTTTTTCGCATATTTTTGTTGAAAACAAGATAGATGCAGTGTTGCATTATGCAGCAAGCTGTAGCGTTAACGAATCAATGCAGAGACCAGAAAAATATTTTACTAATAACTCTGTTGCCACTCAAAGATTATTTCACACGATGCTTGATGCGGGGGTTGATAAGATTGTCTTCTCCTCAACTTGTGCAGTTTATGGAGAGGCTCAATACGTGCCCATTGATGAGCTTCATCCAACTAATCCGGCAAATCCATATGGAGAATCAAAATTAATTTCTGAAACTTATTTATCATGGTACTCAAAGCTTAATAAACTCAGCTATGTTGCATTAAGGTACTTTAATGTTTGTGGCGCAACAGATGATGGCGAGATTGGTGATAGTAAAAATCCTTCAGTACATTTAATGCAGAATGCTGTTCGTGGCGCACTTAATATTGAACCTTTTTACCTTACCTGCGGTAAGTTTGACACACCAGATAAAACTCCGATAAGAGACTACGTTAACGTTGTCGATCTAAATGATGCCCATATTAAAGCATTAGAATATTTATTTAAAGGCGGTAAAAGCGAGATTATAAATCTGGGTACTGGAACTGGAAACTCTGTAATGGAGATAGTAAGAGCCGTTGAA
>JBIKWE010000038.1:0-6608 GCA_044356445.1 Limisphaerales bacterium
CATCAAGAAAGATATTAGCATATTGCTCAAGTATTGCTTTATCTAAACCAACTCTAGATTTAAGTTTGTCAGGTGCTTCAAAATTTAAAAGCTCATCGGTATTTAAAGTTTCAATTGTCCATGAAACTGCCACCAACTCTTTTTGTCTTATTCCAGCTTGGGTGTTTTTTTCATAACCATATCTGTAAACCCTATCAAGCGCTTTCATCCATGCTTCAATAATATTCTTACCACGGACAGAAAAATTTGCAAGCTCTGACGGCATGGTGGCACCTTCTTTTTTGGTAGGATCTGGAAAGTCTTTAGGCTCCATATATTGATTCACCTTACTTTCGTTTTTCTCCTTGGTTACTCCCAAAACTGTTTCAATACTTTGATCAGACATATCTAAAATCTGAATGTTGCGCATAATTTTTGCCAAAATCACTGGATCAATTTCTTTTTGAATTTCGTCAATATAAGAAACGTTCATCTCTCGTCCATCGTTCCATAGATTTCTTAAAATATCTTTTCCACGACTGCCGATTGCAGTTTGTGAAAGTCTTCCATTTCCCCATAATATTACTGTTTTAATAAATGGATTAAGAGCTAAGTTTCTTATTAAGATTGAAGCCCCTTCACGACTATATAATGAGCCAATTAAGGCGAAATTTTGCATTAAATCTGAATATTTTTGACAAAGGAGGGATGGGTCGTTCCAACAAGTACAGAGTGCAACAGAGGAGTTCGCGTTTCCAACTACAACTTTATATTTTTCAGGCTTATATAATTTTATTTTATTATTTGTCATTGTTTATGAAATTATAATCTAAAAACTTTTTATAAAACGGTTATCAATTATTTATTACTAATTTAAAAGTATTTTATTGAATGATAAAAACATATAAAATATGTTGATATTCTTTTTTAAAAAAAACTATATTGTAAAAATTACATAATATGAGTAATTAATCTCATCCTTTATGCAATTAGACTTTATAAAAATTTTTAAATAATCATCAATAAATTAAATAGAAAAATAATGTGGTAAAAATCAAAATATATTATGTCTATATCATTGAGTGTCAAAACGGCGATCTTTATACTGGAGTAACCACTGATATTAAGCGCCGCCTTAAGCAACATAATGGCGAGCTAAAAGGCGGCGCCAAGTTTACAAAAGGTAAATCTCCGGTGGTTTTAAAATATAAAATTGAGGCCGAAAATCGCTCTGAAGCCCAAAAAATAGAGTATCAAATAAAAAAAATGGATAAATTAAAAAAAATAGATCTTATCAGAAATTTTTTATCAACTTAAAGCCTTTACTCTTGAAACACACTCATCTTTTCCAAGAAGTGCCATACATTCATTAAGTGGTGGTGTAATTTTTTTACCTGAAATGGCAACTCGCAAGATCATAAAAAAGAGACTATTTGAAACATTTAGTTTTTGAGCTAAAGTTTGCATTCTGTTACCAATTTCTGAATCTTTAAATTCAGATAAATTTTCTAATTCGGTTGCTATCTCTTTTAAAATATTATTATGTTCTGTTAAATCTACCTCAAACTCCTTAGGTTTATTAAAAAGAAAAGATGCAAGAGGTAAATAATCTTTTAAAGTTTTAATTCTTTCTTTAACAAGTGGTACTGATTTTTCCAAAATTACCAAATCAAGATTATCATTTTTATAAAACTCTGATAGTTTTTGTAACAACTCCTCATCATTAAGTCTCATAATGTATTGACCATTCATCCATGTTAGTTTTTTAATATCAAAAACCGGTCCAACAGGTTGAATTCTTTCCAATGTAAAAACATTCATAAACTCTTCAATGTCAAAAATCTCCTTCTCCTCAGGATGAGACCAGCCCATTAGCGACAAATAATTTAAAACTGCTTGGGGTAAGTAGCCTTCGCTCAAGTACCACGCAGCCCAAACTGGATTTTTTCTTTTTGAGAGCTTTGATTTATCAGGATTTCTTAAAATCGGCAAATGGGCAAAAATAGGCAAATCCCAGCCAAAAGCTTGATATAGCAAGATGTGTTTTGGAGTTGATGAAATCCATTCTTCAGCTCTTATGACATGAGAAATTTCCATTAAGTGATCATCAATTACAACTGCCAAGTGATATGTTGGAAAGCCATCTGATTTGAGCAAAACCTGATCGTCTATGGAAGTAGTATTAATGGAAATCGGCCCTCTAATAAGATCTTCAAACTCCACAAGCTCTTGCTCTGGTACATTTAGGCGGATAACATAAGAGACTCCTTTTTCAATTTCTTTTTTAATTTCATCTTGTCTTGATAGGCAGTATTTATCATAACGAGGTAATTGCTTAGCCTTTTGCATCTCATCTCTGATCTTATCTAAGCGCTCTTTGCTACATGTACAATAATAAGCTTTACCATTATCTATTAGTTTCTGTGAATATTCTTTGTAAATACTTAGTCTTTCAGATTGTCTATAGGGCTCAAATTCCCCTCCTTTTAGAACATCCTCATCAGCTTCAATACCAAATGCCTTTAAAGATGATAGGATTTTCTCCTCAGATCCTTGTACTAATCTAGTTCTATCAGTATCCTCTATTCTGACAATAAATTTACCTTCGTGTTTTTTGGCAAAAACCCAGTTTAAATATGCTGTATACAAATTTCCTATATGTATATCTTCGCCCGTTGGGGATGGTGCTATTCTTGTTCTAATCATATTTTTAATGCTTTGTTTCTTATATAAAGTTTACCAAATAGTATACAATACACATTGTATGATAAAAGAGAAAAATTTTAAATTCTGCCCTGCATGTGGCTCTACTTTTCAAAAGATTGATGAGACACTTTTATTATGTCAAAAATGTAATTTGCATTATTATCTTAACCCAAAACCAACAAATGCCATCTTGCTGCAAAATGAAAAAAGCGAGTATCTATTTGTCACAAGAGCATTTGAGCCAAAAAAAGGCATGCTTGATCTGCCCGGTGGCTTTTTAAATCAAGACGAATCGGCTGAAGAGTCTTTGAAAAGAGAGGTTAAAGAGGAGCTAGGAATTAACTTAAAAGATTTTAAATATGAAACATCATCATCAGATATTTATGAGTTTAATAACTTTGAAAGCCGGACAATTTGCCTGCTTTTTTCTGGCAAACTGCCAAAAAATGCAAAAATTAAGCCGGCGGATGATGTTGCAGATTATATTTTCTATAAAAAAGAGAGTATACCTTTTGAAAAAATTGCATTCAAAAGTCTTTCAGACGGTATAAAACAAATTCTTGGTATTTAAGCTTGCGTTTCCCGAGAGCGCTTTATTATACGATAGGCACCATATAAGCCAAATATTATTGGAAAGAGTAAGATATTTGCGTATTTATATATCTCCTCAACACTCTTTGGCAGAATGGGTAAAGAATATACTTGAGTTGCCCTTTTGGCTATCCCGCTTAGAGCTCCATCAGATGCATAGTCACTTAATACATTTACTACAAAACTGTAATTACTTGACTCAGCAGACAAATATTGATCAAATAAAAACCTAGATGATCCAATAACCATTAACTTTGAATCATTTGAAACAGACTCAGCAATCACCGAAAAGTCTTTAAAATCTGACTCATTGGGTCTTGGTATCTGCTGAGGAAAAAGAGCAAACGAAGTTCTTTGTTCCCATGATTGTTTTGTTGTTGAAGCTATTGCTCTTGCTTCAAAACCTTTAATATTTGCAGGTTTCACTTGCGACACCCATGGAAAAGTTAAACTGGAAACACCTGTGAAAAATGATGTATCGGTGGAAAAATTATCTGTTTTTATCCAAAGAGAGTATGGTATGAGAACATTAAATCCTGAGCCCCCCATATTCACCAATTCAGATTGGGCTGATAAAATCAAATTCCTATCTACAATAATTCCGCGTTTTTTTAAAATATCATGAAGTTTTGCTTCCCCAGAGGCAGCTTCTAAAGTTTGCTCATTAACTGTTATTCCATCTGTCAAAACTATAGCTTTACCTTTTTGCAAATACGAATCAATTAATTTTAACTCCTCTGCAGAAAATTCTGAGCTAGGATTGTCATTTACGATTAAAGTTTTTAAAGTTTGTGGCACTTTGTCTGTAACATCTGTAAGCTTAAAAAAGCTTGATAAAATACTCCTCACATTTGAAATTGGATCCTTGTTGGAAAGCGGTGAAGGCTCAAAACCCATAATCCCAATTTCGGGCAGCACTTCACTTGAGAGCCTATAAATTCCAGATGTCAAGTTATACTCAAGATCAGCAACTCCCAAATTTTTTGACACTACTTCAGTTTTATTATCATATTCAACAATAACTCCAAAGTATATTTCAGATAAAGAAACCTCTCCTTGGTCTTGCTGACTAACAGACAAAGGATAAATTCCGGCTGCCATCACTTTATTCAAGGTATCAGAATCTTCCTGAGGATTAAACGTGACAATCTCCAAATTAATATTTCTACTTGCCCGATCAAATTCTCTTAATAAATCAATCACTTCTCGCTCAAAAGGCTTAGCTCTTGCTGGAACATTGTCTGATTTGTATAAAGTAACTTTAACCGGTTTTTTTAGATCTGAAACAAGATTTTTAGTTGATTTAGACAACGTATAAGCCCTATCTTTGGATAAATCCAGTCTAAAGGTGACAAGCGAAAATATAAAATTTGTAATTAGGAATATTGCAATTGAAGCAACGATAATTGCTTCCTTAGTAAATCTATGCAGTCTAAATTTCTGGACAAGGTTAAGTTCACGCCAAGGAAAATTTTTTATATTTTTTAAAATTCTCTTGACATCAAACCTTAACTTCTTGCTTTTTGTTTTCATATAAATAAATTAACTTCTGCGCTCCAAATCAACAATTGTTAATATCAAAAATAACATCGTAAAGCTTACAAAATAAAATATATTTCTAAAGTCAAGGACACCTTTGGCAAAACTAGTCAGCTGAGTAATAGGGCTTAAATAATTTAAAACGTTTTGAATATTTGCTGGTAAAACATTAGAAGCAAAGTCCGTTGAAAATATTACTAGGAAAAATAGTGTAACAATGGAGGTCAAAAAAGCCACTATTTGATTCTTGGTTAATGATGAAAAAAATAATGATAATGCAATAAATGATGAGGCAACAAGCAGACTCCCAAAATATCCAACAATCACTTCAGGAAGATATAGCTTGCCTCCAACCTCACCCGTTAATGCATACATAGAAAGTGGTAAGGCTGTGGTTAAAAGAAGCGCCAGACTGGTTATAATCAATGCTGATATAAATTTTGCAACAACAATGCTTATTTCAGAAATTGGCAGACTTAAAAGAACCTCTAATGTATTTGTTCTTTTTTCCTCAGCGATCATTCGCATAACAAGAGCTGGGACAAAAATCATAAGTAGCCATGGCAAAATTTCAAAAAATGGTCGCATTGAGGCTGATCCTGTTATAAAGATATCTTTAACGAACATAAAATTTGCAAATATGGAAAATATCAAGATAACAATGTATCCCAAAGGATTATTCAAGAAAAAAGCTAACTCTTTTTTTAATAACGACGTCATATTTATTTAACTAATTTTTTAAACAATTTTTCAGTTCCACCTTTTTGTTTTGGCTTTTCACCATCATATACAATTTGCCCCTTATTTATAATAACAAGCCTTGTTGCTACGTCTTCTACTTCAGAGAGGATATGTGTTGAAAATATGATAGTTTTATTTTTAGAGATTTTTTTTATGAGATTCTTAATTTTTTCTTGTTCAATAGGATCAAGACCTGATGTTGGCTCATCAAGAATTAATATTCCGGGTTCTGAAATCAAAGAAGCAGCAAGGCCAACTCTTTGTTTATAACCTCTTGATAACTCTTCTACTTTTGATAGATACTTGTCTTCGAGTGATACATCTTTTACAATTTGCATAACATTTTCTTTATTCACCTCACCTTTTATACCGGCAACCATATTTAGATATTCGCTAACTTTCATGTCGGCATAAAGTGGATTATTTTCAGGCAGATAACCGATATTTTTCATCAACATCATGCGGCTTGTTAGAGGATTAACTCCATTTACTAATACTTCCCCCGAGCTTGGTGCCAAAAGACCAAGAATTAACCTCATTGTAGTTGTCTTACCTGCCCCATTTGGACCCAAAAATCCAATAATGTCTCCTTTTTTAGCCTCTAAATTAACGCTTTTAACCGCGTCATTATGACCAAATTTTTTTGATATGTTTTTTAATGAAATCATGGATTATCTTTTTCTTTTTTCTCAACACAAAACTCACAATCGCAACCGGATGGCTTTTTTTTATTATGAGTTCCATCACATCTTCCTTCGGCATTATGAGTGCCACCACAAGCACATAAGTGAACTTTTTCACCAGTTTCTAAATCCTCAAGAACATGGGGTGAAAATGTCGTTCCGTGTTTAATTATTTTTAAATTTCCAGACATATCAATATTTTTAAATGTATATAAATTTATTCAATGAGTATTATTAAACACTTTTTAGCTTAATAAGTCAAGGCTTAATCATAAGTAAATCCGGTCTTTTTTGTTTGGTTGTGCTATATGCCTTTTTAATCCGCCAAGTATAAATATCTTTATGATTACCTTTTTTTAAAACTTCAGG
>JBIKWE010000005.1:0-23592 GCA_044356445.1 Limisphaerales bacterium
AAAAGATAATTTATTGGAGATTAGAATTTTACCTCTAGTATTAGCATGGCTCCCTCTATTGGTGGGGGAATTTTTCTTAAGGAGTGACTCTATTTTAATAAGAACTTATGGGGCACAGATGCCAGAAGGAGCTCTGGTGCATTTAAATCTTGTTTATAGAATTTATTCCCTCGTTGCAGGTGTTACCACGATAGGGTTACAAATAGTGTTACTTTCTCACTTAGTTGACCACATAAGATCTGGTAAATACAATGAGGCGGAAAGAATAATTAACAAGGCCAAAATATCTGCACTTATTATTACTTCTTTTATAGTTTTATTTATCTTACTAATAGGACCTTTTTTAATAAAGCTTCTTTTTGAAGGTGGAAAATTTACAGCAGAAGATTCTTTGCAAACTTCTAGGCTCTTACCTTATTTTGTAATTCCTGCACTTGGTTGGGGATTAAGCGGTGTATTTTTTCAGCCTCTTTATGCGCTAAAAAAATATAATGAGCTTGCTTTAATAAACGGGGTTGGGTTTTTAATAGCTATTGTAATTTCATATTTTACAAATTTAAGTTTTGGTCCAACCCAAGCGATTACCAATGGATTGATTGCGTTATTGTTTACTGGCATAATTGGAAGTGAATTTTTATGGCAATACCACAGGAAGAATCTCAAAAAAATATAATATCATTTGTAATTGCAAGTTACAAAAGACCAGGACTTGCTTTCAAATTAGCAAGTAATTTACTTGAACATAAAAAACCATATGAAATTATTATTGTTGATCAAGAAAATACTTCACAAATTGATATAGATTGGATAAATAAAAATAAAATAAAACTGATAAATCTTGATAAAGGGAATATTGCAAGAGCAAGAAATGCCGGAATAAAAAACTCAACATGCGAAATAATACTTTTTATTGATGATGATATTGAAATAAGCAAAGTAAGTATTGACAAGCATACTGAAGCATTTTCTAACACAAACGTGGTTTGCTGTTCTGGAAGAGTTTTAAATGATGGTGAGGAAATTCCTTCAGAGACCAAAGTGATAACCGGAAAAACAAATTTTTTAGGAACTAAATTTACTCAACAGTTTTGGAGTACCTTAAAACAAGAAATTGATTTTCCATACGGTTGCAATATGTCTTTTAGAAAAACAGTGCTTGAGTCCGTTGGTGGTTTTGATGAGGTTTTTCCTAGAATTTTTGATGATATAGATATTGGCTTTAGAATTAAAAAATTTGGAAAAATAATTTTTGAACCTTATGCTTTTGCTTATCACCATAAAGCTAAAATTGGAGGAAGCAGAATTCAAGAAAGTGATACTTTTTTACTTTGTAAATATTATGGATATTACTTAGGAAAAAATATTATTTTTCCTCTTAATATACTTTCTTTAGGTATTAGATGTGTTTCAGCAATTAAAAGCAGTCCAAAATCTTTTTTTATTTTTGTTTTATATTTTTTTAAAGGCTTATTTAGATTATCCTAAAAACTTACCTAAAAACCATTAAGCATCAACAGAAGCACTTAAATTACAACAAATAATTTTAAAATAAATTCTGAATTTAATTTTTTTTGTTATAATTAAGTTACAAGTAATTCCTCAATCGTGGGGTTCCGGATGGTTCCTCAAAAAAAGCGGTTGAGGTTTTGTTTTTTTATTCAAAAAAAGATAGCTTTTCTTCTAAAATTATCTTTTTCTTAATTATTTTGTAATACATATCATCTTTTCTATCAAAATATCTAAAAATTGACCAACTAATAAAATCAACAGCTTGTAATGATTTCTCCTCGCTAGGCAACTTTATCTGAATATTAAATTTCAAAGAATGCTTATTTGATAATTCACTTTTAATGTAATTTTTAAAGTTTGAGTTTAAAAACTTGCTGGTCTCTCTCCTTTCTGCAAAAATATTAATATTACTTTTAAGATCTATAATTTTTTTACTGATTACCACATCTATCAGAGCCTTTGAAAAATAGTTATACAATTCGTGTTTTTTACTGTCAAATTTTTTTGACAAATTCGATTTTTCAATGTAAATTGTAGCTATTTGTATATTGAGTTTTGAGATTTTATTCAACATCCAGATTCTTGTTCTCGAGTGTTCTTTATAGCAGTGCAAAACTCCACCGCTTAACTTTTTCACATTTCTTCTTATCATACTATGAGTTTTTTTTACAATTTTTTCTACTGACTTTCTTTCTTCTGTAATCAAAACCGTAATAACAAAATATTTTGAAGAATTTTTACCCGCACTAAACCCCAAGTCGCCAGACTCATCCATAAAGAGATATTTGTTCATCCATGTATTGTAATGTATTTACTCATTAAAATACAGGAATTTGATGCTCAAATATTTTTTTTCAAAAAAAAATGAGCACCGCCTCAAAACCCCTTCGTCACATGCCACCATGGCTCTATCCAATAAAAAGAAACCAGAATTGTCATCTGGATAAATAAAAGAATTGCAATTAAATATTTTAAATATTTGTTAAAAATCAAAGCTCCCAAACCCAAAGCATAGGGGAGGACAATTGGTGTTTCGTAAGTTAAGCGAACCGCTGAGTAATGCCCGCTTTTTGTGTTATAAAAAACAAAAACGGCAAACATTAAAATACCTGTTAAAAAAATAAAAATTCCTTCAATCTTTTTCTTTTTATAAATCAAGTATTGACCATATAAAGAAAGAGGCATAAGTATAAAACCCATACTCCATAAAATAAATGCCTTTTTGTGAAATGGAACAAATGGCGTAACCGCATTATGACCATCATTAAAGAAGCTATTATATGCACCGCCTAACATGGAATAATACTGTGTGTTATACATATCAATTTTATAAATCCAATCAAGACGTGTATAAAATTCAAAGGTGTGTGGAGCATTTGGAGATGCGGCAATTGCTCCAAGGTTTGAGGGGCCAACAGAGGTTGTGGCTCTTAAATACAGTGGATAACAGCTTGCAAAAACAACAAGTAACATTAAAGAACCCACAGCTATTTGCCTAACCTTAGAGAACTTTGATTTTAAAAAAATATACATATATGCCCCAAAAATTAGTGGTGCGATCATAATTATTGAAACTTTCGTATAAAATCCTAAAATGAAAAATAGTGTTACAAAAAATGAATAAATTGAGTATTTTTGAAACTCCTTGATTTTTAAAAGTGCAATTAGAAACAAAATAACTATTAAGCTAAACATCGTGTTCATAAGCTCGTTTGTTACCATTACTTGAAAAATATTTAGCATTGGTAATGCTGAAAGAGCTGTCCCAACAAGATACATTCCGTCATTTTTCTTTGGAAAAATGTGTTTAAAAGTTGCCATGGCAACAAATATTGTGATCCATAAAATGAAAATATTTATGTATTGAGCCGCCTTCCAAATATCAAAAAGATAAATCAAAACAGATCCAATAAGGTAATAAAGCGGAGACTGATGCGTTTCCCAACCATGAGATGCGGGTGGTAATTTATTATATTGAACGATATAAGTCATATAATCTATATGCCCTGCACCGTCAAAACCATGTTTGTAATGATATAGCGGAATGTTGTGAAAGGCTAAAGCCCATGAAAGAATAAAAGAATATAAAAAAAGATACAAAAAAATATATTTTTTTAAATGAAGGAAAATTTTTTGCATAAAAATACTTTTCACTATTAAGTTATAATTTTATGGAATGAGAATATTTTCTAAACACTGGCTTTTAATCATTATAACAATCTTTTTAATTTTTCTACGCTTTTACCAAATACCTGATCGCTTTATATTTGATATAGATGTTCAATATCAAGCATTGCTCGCATGGGAGCAGGTAAAAAATTTTCACCCCATCTGGATTGGTGTTAGTGCATCAAATTTAGGCTATTACCTTGGCCCCGGAATTGTTTATGTTACGGCAATATTACTTAAAATTTCAAATGGCGACCCAATAATTCTGGGGTACTTTGCATCTTTAATTGGTGTATCTACCAGTATATTATTTTTCTTTATATTAAAAAAATTGTTTAATTATAAAGTCGCCATAATTGGCCTTATTCTTAACACATTTTCGTACTTTGTTGTATTTTATGACAGACATTACTGGCCATTTGCCATTCCTTTAATCTCGTTGTTAATTTATTTTAGTTTAGTTTCATCTTGGAAAAATAAAAATTGGCTTTATTTAGGAATTTTTCTTATGGCTTTATCTCACCACATACATATGTCTTTATTTATTTTTTGGCCATTTTATTTGATAAATATTTTTCTTCTAAAAAAGAGATTAAATTTAAAAAATTATTTGGTAGGAGGTGCGATTTACCTATGCGTTATATCGCCACTTATAGTTTTTGATTTTAATCATAACTTTGATAATTTACTTTTTCCAATTAGGTACTTGCTTAATTACAATCCAGGAACTGGCTCAGGATTGCCAACATTAAGCTTTTTGTCAAATATTACAAGCTCTTTTATTTCATTTAGAAGTAATGGCACTGTTTTAGGCTTATTCTTAATTTTTTTTATACTGGCCTTCAGCTTCTATAAACTAAAAAATTTTAGAAATATTAATATTGCAGAAAGATATCTTTTCTTAGTATTAGCTGCATTAATATCTATAATTGCTATTTATCCTGGGCCATTACAAGAATATTATGGAGTCATCTTAGTCCCGTTTCTATTTATGGCATTTAGCCTATTCCTTAGCAACTTAAATAAAGTATTTTTATCACTCTTATTGCTTTTTTTTGTATTTCAAAACACAAACTATTTTTTTAGAGATAGTTATGTTGGTCTATCAGAAAAAAGAGAAATAATATTGAATATCAAAAATGAAATTGGTAATGAGCCTTTTTACTTGGATTTTAATTCAGACAGAGACTTTGAGGGTTGGAGGTATTTATTTCAAGCCTATGGAATAACTCCTTCTTATAGTAAATCGGATGAAATGTTTGGATGGATATATAATAAAGAAGATAAAGAAGCACCTAAAATATTAATATATATTTCAAATAATTTAAAAATTTCTAATAATGAAGGTGTAAAAGAAATAAAAACTAAAAATTTTAAAGCCGAAATAACATCTTTATGACCCAAACAATAACCGCCATCATCCCTACCAAAAATGAAGAGCATAACATAAAAAGATGTATTGAAAGCCTTATGTGGTGTGATAAAGTGCAAGTTCTTTTTATGGGAAATGATAAAACAGGAGAAATTGCTAAGTCGCTTGGAGCTGAAGTAATTGAAAGAAATAAGCGTGAAATTTCCGATTTTGAGGCCGTTCAGGAAAACATAAATTTTGCAATTGAAAATGCAAAAACAGATTGGATTTTGAGAATTGACGCAGATGAAGTTGTGACGCCAGAATTAAAAGCAGAAATTCTAGAAATTTTAAATAAAAATGACGATCAAATAGTTGCTTATGGCGTTCCTCGAAAACAATTTTTCATTGATGATTTCTTAAGGGGAGGGGATTGGGCTTATGATCGCTTGATTAGACTATTCAAAAAAGATGTTGCCAAATATGAGCCTATTGTACCAGTTCACGAACAATTTGTAATAAAGGGAGAAACTGCAAATTTAAAACATGCTCTACTTCACTACTCCCACCCTACATTAAACGACGTCTTACGGAAATTCAATATCTACACCTCAATGGAAGCCAAAAATTTAAAAATTTCCAATAGTGAGGCTTTTTTCAAAATGATTTTCCTTCCACCATATATTTTTTTAAGATGGACATTCTGGCACAAAGGATTTGTTGACGGAAAGCGGGGGATAGTGGCTGGAATTTTAAGAGGTTTTTATGATTTTTTGGTTTATGCCAAAAAAATAGGAGGCATTTGCGGTCGGTCGAAACCTTAGGCTAGCCCTCCTTTGGAAATTAATTAAATTATACAAGATTTTTAAAAAAAATAGGCAGTAAATAAATTTATTTCATGTGATATCATTACTCAATGATATATGAGATCGACCAGTCTGGGAAAGTTGAGGATACGTCTAAAGATACGGTCATTTGTATAGCAAACAAACAAAAGCAGTATGTCATTCTGCTTCCTCGACACGAGAAGCGACGCTTGCAATCATACTTTCGAGAAAAAGGTGAAATAAGGAATTTTGTAATCACTGTATTTTCGATACTCATTGCTCATACAATCCGCAAAATGCATGCATCGGCAGTAGTAATTGATAGAGAGTACTATGGGAGAGAGAAGACGATCAAGAAAATCATCTATATGTTTCTTGGAGATTACAGGGCAGACCTTTCATTCGATCTTATTGGGAAAAAATCTCCGGCACATTAAAGACCGAGTTCAGAAAACGGATTAAGAATGCTTAAGCCAGGGCTGTTTTCCAGATAAAACTGGGCCTACACCTCCTGTGGGTCGGCATCCACTCGGTCTTTACAAATTATACGTGAAGTAATCCATCTGTCAACATGTTGTATAAGTTCCATACATATGGCACTCTTTGGGTAAAATAGATAACAAGTGATTGATAGGTGTTGCGTTATTCAATCCTTTATGAACTTGCATTGTTTTGTACCAGACTGGGTACTCCGTCAGATCATGTCAGACCCTCCAGCCTTTCATATGATTTTTTCAATTTTTATCTCCATCGAAATACAGTACTTCTTGATACTCCATATGCATCAAATGTAGCTTATACTCCGTGTTTATCTAAAAAATGATTTTTCTTCCACCATATATTTTTTTTAAGATGGATCTTCTGGCACAGAGGATACATTGATGGTAAGCGGGGGATAGTGGTGGGAGGTATTTTTAAACCTCTTTTCCAAGAAGAAAGGAAATATAGTTTTCTCGATTAATCACCGTATACGAAGAATTAGCATATGTCTTCAGCCATTCTTTTGGAGCTCGTCCAGAATTTTTACTCCACTTAAACTCATATCCAAATAAATATCCGTCTCGTTCTTCGACCAAATCTATCTCTTTCTGATCGTATGTCCTCCAAAAATACGAGTTTCCATGAATTGACAAATACTCCCTTGTTTTTATTCGCTCTGCTACAAGGAAATTTTCCCAAAGCACGCCAATATCATCTCGTAAGCTCAAAGTGTTAAAGTTCTGGATAATGGCATTGCGGATGCCGTTATCCCAAAAATAATATCGAGATGTCTTTACTACTTCTTTTCTCAAGTTGCGAGAAAATCCACGGATATTAATAAGCACAAATGTTTTTTCAAGAAGATCTAAGTACCTCTCAACAGTCTGTTTACTGATGTCAAGGTTAGATGCAAGCTCGGTAATTGAGACCTCTTTTCCTATCTGAAACGCAATAAGTCGCAACAAATCAACAATCTTTTTTGAACTTCTCACATCTGCTAGCTCTAGGATATCCTTGTACAAATACGAGCTTACCAGTGTTGTTAAGTACGAAATCTTGTCTGTGAGACTCTCTATGGTAAGTGCTTCTGGATATGAACCATAGATGAGAAGGTTCTCTAATCTTGCACTCACACCATACCCTCCCCACTCAGATTGAAGCTCTAAGACGGATAGCGGAAACATGCGAATAACAGTCTGCCTCCCAGTAAGAGGCTCTCCGACATCTTGTGCTAAATCAAAAGAAGATGATCCAGTTGCTATAACTTTAATTCCAGGAATATGATCTACAATAAGCTTCAAGCCCTGACCAATCCCTTCTGTTTTTTGTGCCTCATCAATAACAATAAGATCGTAACATCCAAAATAATCTTTGATTTTTTGTATTGATGCATCTTTGAATATATCATGTAAAGTCACATCTTCACCCGAAAGAAGCAAGTATTTTCCCACATACTCCTTAAGAAATTTTCCTAACAAAGTTGTTTTACCCACTCGTCTAGGACCATAAATAATTAACACCCTATTGGGTTGTAGTAAATCGAGAATTTTTTTTTGCGAATAAATACGTAAAAACATAGCTTATTTTACCAAATTTAGCTAAATTCGGCAAGTATAGTTGCTGAATTTAGCTAAATACATACAATTAAGACACTTTGTAAGAATTATTTACCGATATCTTTTATTTCCTATCTATCAATCTTTCTTACCCCAACAACCTGTGTTAGACCCAAAAAAGAGCCACCTATTTTTTCTTCAAATTTCAAAATTAAGTCTAAGATCATTCTTACAAATTGGCTAATAGGCGAATTACTGTATCTCATTTTTTCATTTATTGACTTTTTAAGCACTTTTTCATAAAAAGCATATACAAAGAATCCAACCATATTCCATTGCTTAGCAAACACAATTTCATAATTTTTATCGTTTTGACCAACGGCTTTTTCTATTTTTGCCAAAAGATCTTTCATATCATATCTTCTAAAATGCCCCCACATTTTGTCTCTCTTGCCATACAAAAAAGAGTGAGCTGGGACTGTGATGACAAGTATTCCATCTTTTGATACAAAAGACCATAAGCCCTTAATTGCCAAAACGTCATCTTTAATATGCTCTATGACATCAGAGGCGATAACAAGATCATTTTCAGCATTGCCAGTCATTTGCGTTATGTCACCTTGAGTTATAAAAACACCCTTTAGCTCATGATCTTTTTTCATATTGGCGACGAGCTCTTTTTCGAGCTCATACCCTGACACATCAAACCCTTTATTTTTAAAGTATTTCAAAAACAAACCATTTCCAGCACCAACATCAAGAAGCTTTTTACCTTTTAAATTATTTTTGAGATTAGAATAAATAAAAGAAGCAAGATTACTAATACGAAGATCAAACTTCATATTAGCAAGTTGATTTTGCTGCGAACCTAAATCTTTATCGGCGTTCATAAACAATAAACAATAAGCAATAAACAATAAGCAATAAGCATTAAGCATTAAGCATTAAGCATTAAGCAATAAGCATTAAGCATTAAGCATTAAGCAATAAGCAATAAGCGTTATGGTTATTTTTTATTTTCCTTATATAAAATAGTATAAATTATCCGGGCCAGTTCATCAAGCTTTTGGCTTAATTCGTTATGAGTTGATACTGTTATCAATTTTATTTGAAAAGAAAAATCAACGAGATACTGAGTTTCCTTTAAAGATCCATAAGACACATTTAACAAATGTTGTTTTTCTTTTAAATGAATCCTTCCACCTGACTCAACTATGTTTAAAACTATTGATAAACTTGCGCGTCTTAGTTGCTCACCAATTGAAAATTGATGAATTTGAGGAAAAGTAAGCGCTACAGAATAAACACTTCGAACAACTATATCAGCCTTTTCAGCCAACTTATTCTTAATAAAAACCATAATTCTTTTCCTGTTTACTGTTTACTGTTTACCGCTTCCTGTTTATTGCTTCCTGTTTACCGCTTCCTGTTTACCGCTTCCTGTTTATTGCTTCCTGTTTATCGTTTACTGTTTATTGCTTCCTGTTTATTGCTTCCTGTTTACTGTTTACCGCTTATTGCTTATTGTTTACTGTTTAATCTTTGAATATCAGCTTTCACCATCATTTCAACAAGCTGCGAAAATGATACCTTCGGCGTCCATCCCAATTTATTTTTGGCTTTATCAACCTTACCTCTTAAGTGTGGCACCTCTGCTGGCCTTTGAAATCTTGGATCCATGACCACATATTTTTCCCAATCTTTAATGCCTGCTGATTTAAATGCTTCGGTTACAAATTCACGCACAGTGTGTGTTTCACCTGTTGCAACAACATAATCATCTGGTGTTTCTTGTTGAAGCATTAAATACATGGCCTCAACATAATCTCCAGCAAAACCCCAATCTCGACTGGCATCTAAATTTCCGAGTCTAAGCTCATTTTGCAGTCCCAATTTTATTCGGGCCACTCCATCTGTAATTTTTCGGGTTACAAACTGAATTCCACGAATAGGGGATTCATGATTAAATAAAATTCCATTTGAAGTAAACATATTGTAGGATTCTCTAAAGTTTACAGTCATCCAGTATGCATATACTTTTGCAACACCATAAGGACTTCTTGGATGAAATACAGTATCTTCTCCCTGAAAACCACCATCATTTGAAAGTCCAAACATCTCGCTTGTTGATGCCTGATAAAATCTGGCAGTAGGGGAGAAGTATTTTAGAGCATTAAGTAGATATAAAACTCCCAAAGCATTAACTTCCGTTGTTAATTTTGCCTGTTCCCACGAAGAACCAACAAAAGATTGAGCCGCCAAATTGTATACCTCATCTGGCCTTATATTCTTAATTACATTTATTAATGATGCTTCATCGGTAAGATCTCCCTCAACATATTCGATATTTTTAGTAACCCCAACATAATCAAGATTTGAAAAAGAGGGATTTGAATATCTTCGTAGCAAGCCATAAACTTTATACCCCTTTTCAAGAAGTAATTTTGCTAAATACGGACCGTCCTGTCCAAGAATTCCTGTAATAAGTGCTGTTTTTGCCATAACCTTTGTTAATTCAATAATTAATCTATTATAGCAAGTTAATTTTGCTTTTGTCGCGCCGGTTTTTGCCGGTTTCTCATCAAAACCCTGCCGTTCTCAAAGACTTCAAGTTCTATGTTGTCAAGAACAAGCGGAGCGTCTCCGTTCTGACCCAGGAAGTTTCTGAAGTCTTCACTCGTCAATTCGACTGGCGCCTTTCTATGAGATTTTAACCGAACATCTCCTCGCCAGACGACATCCGGACAGATGAACGCTCCTTCCATATGCAGCATGTCAAGATCCCGGATCGATGGCTGCCCAAATGTTCGTCTGACTTTCTGTAAATCGGCATAGTAGCCTTTTTGTAACAAGTCACCCTCCATTCGAGGGATATGACCAGGTCGTTGATTTTCGAGCATCCAGGTATCTGTGTTCAATAAGAAATGATCTGAGCTACTCTGGACCATGAAATCAACCGGAAATTTATTCGGAGTGAATGTCTCATCACGATCCTGAGGATTGGTATTGATGATTTTGAGGAACGCTATGCCGCCTGATACTTCTTTCCATACAAGACCTACAAACTGGTCGTTCTGGACAGATTCATTCAGCCTGAGGATCAAGGAACCGAGTGCTCCTTCGAGCTGATCAAATTGCTTCCCGTTTTTTTCTTTGGTATTAAGCATAAGCTCAGGTGTCAAAAGTGCGTCGAATTCTTCCGGGGACATTTGTTCTTTGAGCGCTTGAAGAAAAGGACGAAGAACCGTTTCATTCATAAGTGCGGTGTTTGTATTGAAATATTGTTCACCTACCGTATGAACGCGGTCAGCGGGGATTGCATCAGCTGAGATGTCTTCAGCTAATCCAAGTTGCATGAAAAGGTCAGTTTGATGGGCTTTCTTTGCCTGTGCCAGCTCACAAATGTCAGGCGTCATTGAGCCGTCCTCATGGACTTTTCCGCCGATAATGCCACCTTTCACATCGGCTTGTGTCCTGGTGGTGGTAATCATCACGATACCGGCTTCCTCAGCCGTATATGACACCATTTCCGGAGTTACGAAATTGTTTGGCCCGTCACCGTTAAAAATTGCCCGCACAGTCGGTACACCTTGATCTTCTGCATGCATGATTTCATGTAAAAGCATCACTCCTGCCTGTCCGTGACCTCCCGGCGCGACATGTTCTTTTGAAAAACGTCCTTCAGCAATATCCCAAGTTGGCAAATCGCCCTGTTTAAGCCAGCGTCCATTGAGGATATTGTGATACTGAAAATGTGACTCATACTGAGCATACACAGCAGCCATCGCAGGATGGCTATCCTCATTCACAATCGGTGTGAGAGAAATACCGACGTATTTTGCAGCTTCAGAGATAATGCGATTAATTTTCACTTCCGCAATATTCATGTATCCGATACTGCCATCTGCTCGCAAATAGGGAAGATACAAGTCAGTAGATTTTGATCCCTTTTTCCCGTTTAACGCTTGTCTATTAACTATTCCTGACATTTCCTGTAGATACTCATCCCGAATGACACTTGATCCTAAGCCTGCATCCATCGGATGAAAATGGACATGAACGCTTTGTGCATTCTGAAGATAATTCGCATTGCCTTTCAAAAGTTCATATGGGACAACTCCCAGAACACCCGCACGTTCCTTCTCCGTCATAAGAGAGGAGGGGATAAAGGTCTCTCCGATCCTGACATTTTGATGCTTCGGATCACGCCGCTGCACATCGAGTCCATTGAAGTAAGCTTTATCATGAGGCGCCAATTCTGAAGTAATCTGCAGATCCTGTTCCTGAATTGCTATTGTCATAATGATTAAAAAATTTAGATTGAGAGTATGATACTATATGAATATTTGTTTGTAAATGGTTTATATGAGTACCATATGTGAAGCTTATAAAATCTCTTGACAGATGCATACTGGAAGTGTATGATAGTATATGAAATACTAAAAGTATCATACTAAGTATGACAAATATTGATACAAGAAAGCAATTTAGGGACTCACTCCCACGCGAGTCAAATATTCCTCCGCATATTACAGCATGTGGCGAAGCATTTAGTCGTATATATGGAAATGTGGTAGTTGAGCTTGTGCAACAAGGACTATCATCACCTTTGTATGTGATTTCTCGTGCTCTGGCATACAATAACCAAACAGAAAAAATTGTGCCTGCAAGTTATTCAAGAGTATCAATATCTCCATTCAATGGAACGCCTGGTAATGGAAAGCTTCGTGCAACTATACTTCAACATGCAGCAGGCGCAAAAAAACTAGGTTTTTCTCCCCATCGTATCATCTCAAGTAGTGGCGAAGTTGATATCAGAACAGGAGGCCGAGCTCATTATGGAGAAACAATGAATGCTGCTCTTCTCAGAAATGGTACTTTGCACCGGAAAGATGGTAGCGAAGTACCCCTTGGTGTTCAGGGACTTTCAACAGATACGATCGGAGAAGTATTTGCTATGCCCGGTCTTATCACTGGACTCCTGGCAGAAAATGGAGGCACATATCCAGCTCAAGAAAACAGATTTACTGTGTATTCAAGCACAGATCAGGTAGATCGCATGCGGGCTTTAGAAGCACTTATGTTTTTTCAAAATACAGACACTCTTGCAGGTCAGGAAGCAGCACAACTCAAACTCCAGATGTTCCGAGAAACTTTTAGAACAGGACCTGTTAGGGAGTACCTCCAAAGACACCGTGAGGAGATAATAGATATGGCACAGCGTGGAGAAATCACAGACACTACCCAGGTACTGAAAGCTTTGTATTTGCTCGAAGATGATAATCTTGATGCTATTACTTATCCTAACAGTGTAAAAAGTGCTTCAGATACATTGTATCTCCATCCACGCTATCAAGAAACTTTCGCACGTTGCGCACCTAATCTGAGAGAAAATCTTCAAACAATTATAGACAGTCATATTGATATCTTTCATTTGACTGCTGAAGAGATTATTATTGCACTGGACAAAACAGCATCACAAGGAAGAAGATATGCCTCACTCTGGCTAAAACATGTATATGGAACTTCTCCACGTGAGAATATCGTTCTCTCCACATTTATTAATGAACTTGCGGGAATTGTAGACTTTCTCAGAGGAGAATATTATGCACAGGGTGATAAAGCTGAAACCAAACTGCAGTTTGCTCATCAGCTAAGTGAGCTCTATGAAATACCGCTTCCTGTCACAAACTAAAACTCTCACATCACCCCCGCCCCATCTGATGGCACAAACGGCAAATACTCAAGACCGGGTCCGTAAGCTGTATCGAGTGATTTTTTGAATGATTCCATCTCAGAGTTTCGAACCAAAGCAAGTGCTATCGCTGAGAATCCGCCGCCCATATTACGCATCCCAACAACACCATCAATCTTTCTGCCTTCTGTGACAAGTTTAGTCAATTCTGGCGTCTCTGCATCAAGCTCGTAGAGCTCAAGGGCACTTTTTCCAGAGGCTGTGAGAATCTCTCCAAATGTTTCAATCTCACCTGTTTCAAGTGCTTTTACAGCATCAAGTACCCGCTGATTTTCGTAAACAATATGCTCGACTCTCATGCGCATCTCAGGATCAATCTTTTCAAGCTCATCCCGCACACGCGTAAACTCGTCCACCGAAACATCACGAAGAGCTCGAAGCTCTCGATTCAGCATTTTTGAAAGAATCGGGACACTTTTTTCACACTGTGCGCGTCTTGCAGGGTATCCGCTCGTTCCCAGATTTCTTTTTACATCTTTATCTACAATCACCACAAACGACATATCATATTTTGTAAGATCCACGGGAATATGTTTCATGTCTGATATTGGCATGTCACCTGAGGGGAGAAAGTCCAAAAATAAGAGATGATCTTTCTTCGTAAGACCAGATGAGGCTTGATCAAGAAATCCACACGGAATGCCAATGAGATCACCATTTTCGGCCTGCTGACACATATGGGCTTTCTTGACAGGATCCATAGAAATGCCAAAGAGTTGCAACATGGCAGTGGATAATGATAGCTCAAGTGCTGCAGAGCTTGAGACACCTCCGGAGCTGGGGACATCTGAATCAATAAGAATATTCATACCTGTTACTTTATCACTATGCTTCATAATCTCATGGATCACGCCCTTAACATAGTTGAGCCAGTTTCCGTGTTCGCCCTTAATCATGTTATCTATGGAAAATATTAAAGGCTCTGAAGAGTAGCCTTCGGAAAATACATGGATCATACGATCATCACGCTTTGAGATTGCCGACACAGTCATGCGAGCAATTGCAGCAGAAAGAGCATATCCGCTGTTGTAATCGGTATGGTTGCCTATTATCTCGGCGCGGCCTGGAGCTTGAGAGATAACTTCGGGCTCAGTGCCATAAATTCGGGTAAATGCCTGTGAGGCTCTGTTTTTGCGATCAGCATGATAAGATGACATAGATTAAAATAAAATAATAATATCAGACAAATTCTTTGAGTTTTTCAAAAAGCCTATCTTCGATGTCTCGAAAGGACTTTTTAGCACGATCTTCACGCTTCCGGGGGCGAGGGAGCGTAACCTCGATTTTCTCCACAATCTCTCCCGGGCGTGGCTTCATAACATATATTGTATCTGATAAGATGATAGATTCAGCGAGATAATGGGTGATGAAAATAATTGTAAGTCCAAGTTTTTGCCAAATAGCAAGAAGTGCTTGCTGCATGTGACGGCGAGTCTGGTCATCAAGTGCACTAAATGGCTCATCAAGGATCACAATCTCTGCGCCGTATAAAAGTGATCGTGCAATATGAGCTCGCTGTTTCAAGCCTCCTGAAAGCTGTCCTGGATATAAATCAATATGCTCGACCAATCCAAACTCTTGAAGGACTGTTTCAGCTTTTTCCATTTTCTCTTCTTTTGTCCCAGATTGACCATACATGCCAAGCAGCATATTTTGCCTGATCGTCTTCCATGGGAATAAAGTGTTCTCTTGAGAGATGAGAGTGACTCTGTTTATTGTATCTGAATCAATGAGCACAGTACCCGCACTCTGTTGTGTCAAGCCAGCAACAATTGAAGCAAGGGTGCTTTTGCCACATCCTGATGGACCAGTGAGACAGACAAACTCACCACGTGATACATCAAGAGATACGTGAGACAAAATCTCCCGATCACCGACGTGATACGAGATATCTTGAATTTGTAAAATAGGGGTTATGTGAGTTTTCGCCATATGAGGACTCGACTTTCTAAAAGACTGATAAGACCAGAAGACAGAGCACTCAGTGTGCCGATGAGTACAATTCCGACAAGTATCTGGGTGTAGTCCACAAGCTGATATCCCAGCCATGTGTAGTATCCAATGCCATTTTTCCCTGAAAGCATCTCGGCGACGATCACACCTAGCCAGGAGACACCAAGACCAATACGAACACCTGTCAGTATCATGGGTAGCGATGCAGGAAGAACGAGGTGCATGAGCTTATCTTTTCGTGAAAAATGAAGAGTCCATGCGGTGAAAAAATACTTCCGCTCGATCGATCGTACGCCGGAAATAGTGTTAAGCAGTATTGGGAAGAATGCTCCGATAAACGTGATAAAAATGATACTATGCTCAACAACAGGAAAAAGCACCACGACAAGAGGAGCCCATGCAATATTGGGAATTGGACGGAGAAGCTCTATGATTGGAAATAATAAATCTTCAAATGACTTTTTTGCTCCGGCAAGAAGCCCCAAAGGGACTGCAATAAAAGATGCGATAATAACACCCCAACTGACACGAAGTATCGTCTGCCACATATCAAGATAAATATCCGGTGTTTGAAGGATTTCAAGCAAGCTTGCAAACACAACAAGAGGGGAGGGGATATTGACAAACAAAAGGATAGTACTCACTTGAAGTTGGGTGAGTAGTTGCCATACACCCAAAAATGTGAGTAAACCAACTGATTTAATCGCAATCGCTCGGACAGAAGATACATTCATATGTCAGTTAGTTTCATGCCAACCTTGTGCAAGCATTTTATCACTTGGATAAGAGATACCTTCTTTTTCAGCTGCTTGTTTGAGGTACGAACTATCAACAAAAGCGTTTACATCCATTTCTTCAATTTTTCCAAGTGATCGCAAGAATGTAACATCTCCTTTTAATGTCTCGACATCTTGAGGATACACGAATGCATCCCATCTCACAGACGATACAAGCTTTTGAGTAACTTCAATCGGAAAAGAGCTTTCTCTCTCAAAAATGCGTGCTGCCTCTTCAGGATTTTGGGTGATAAAAGCATGTGCCTGAAGGAGCGATTGAGCAACAGCTACTGCGAGCTCAGGATTTGCCTCTGCCCAAGCGCGGTCGACGACAATACCAGTGAGATAATCTACACCGCTTGCTGATCCATCGACAAGCGTGGCACTTTTACCACGATGAATCATGTATGCTGGATAGGGTTCCCAAGTGGCATGTGCATCTATTTTTTGTGTTTCTATAGAAATAAGTCCGGTTGAGACATCTTGATTTACAATTTCAACCTCATCTGTTAATCCATTTTTCTCAAGGACTAAGAGAAGCATACGATGCGCACTTGAGCCGACAGGGACAGAGACAGTCTTGCCCCTTAAATCTGAAATACTCATACCTACTTCACCTGAGGTAATCATGATGCTTTGATTTTTTCCCGCCTTGCCTTTGCCATCCATCGCAAGAAGGATGCTTTTATAAGTCGGATGAGATTGTCCTTTGCTTCCATTTATGAGAAGTGGCATGTCGCCCATGAAGCCAATCTGTGTCTTTCCGGCGATCATGTTGCTTGTGATGGGGGGTCCCGATGGAGAATCCTCCCAGATGATCTGTACCTCTTTGTCAGGGAATTCTCTCTGAATATTTTTTTCAATAAGCTTTTTGTTTTTGATTATCAATGCTGACCATGTCTGCGTGCATTGACTTTGGTATCCGATTCGAATAGTAATAATATCTTTTTTTTCAGGTGATAAATTTTTGAAGGCATTAAATCCTATTGCACAGATAAAAATAATGATAATACTTGTCAGAATGATTTTCTTCATAGAAATGAAGCTTGGTTTTGTAATGTTTCTTCACGTGGTGAACAGTACTCCTCATAAAGATCAAATACACGCTTTTTGAAGTTTGATAGATTGTATTTTTTCATATTATGCCGAATGATCTTCCTCGTGAGAGGCTTTTCAGAAAGCATATCAGTGATTGTTGCGGCCAACTCTTCAATATTTCCAAATGTAGTAAATCGTGCAAAAGGAGTCTGCATAAAATCCATTTCTGACATATCTTTTTTACAAGATGCAAGCACTCTTGCACCGCATGCCATAGCTTCAAGATACACAAGACTCATTCCTTCACTTGAGGAAGGAACTGTAAACACTCCGCCATACTCTGCAATAAAATTTAGATAAAAAGGCATCTCTTTTTGCTCTTTATAGCCAAGATATTTCACGTTCTTGCGTGTTCTGGCGATATTTTCAACATACGAAGCTAGCTCTCCACCTCCTAAAACAATAGTTTGCACGTCATCTTTTTTATTATATATTTTTTCAGCCTCCAAAAGATTTTTGATGCCTTTCATTTCAATTAATCGTCCTGCGTACATCACCACTTTGGAATTATTTATTGAGGAAATCTTTGCAAAATCTTTCTTAAAATCGTATTTACGAATATTATAGTGGCTTGTATCAATTCCAAGAGGACAAATAACCACATTATCAGGTTCAATTTCGCGGTTTCCAATAATATTTTTATATCTTGCTTCCGACTCAATCCAAGAAAAACCATTTTGCCTCATATCTATTTCAATTATTCGCTTTTTTGTATATTCACTAAGAAGTCTATCTTTTTGTGATTGAGATAATGCAAGAATTTTGTCTGCATCCGTCATTGCCTTCATGGCAAAAATTGGATCCTGAAAATCTTCGAGGAAGTTGAGCTCCATTGCATGTAGAGATACAAAATAGGGAACGCGGTATTTAGCCTTAATAAGTGAAGCGGCATACCCGATATACATCCCATGCTGAACATGAATTAAATCATAATAATCTTGCTGAGATAATCTCTCAAACTCAGCATAAAATGCTTTAATATACTCCTGAGCTTGTTTTTTAGTCATGTCTTTGAAGGGAATTGAGCCAATCGCTTGTGGTTGATTATCAAAAATAGGTGGATTATCAAAATACAAAGGATAAACCTTATATGTTAGATCAGCTGATGGTTTGTAGGAATGATGTACAGAAGTCACTATCCCAGCCTGATCGCCCCGTGCTACTAAACCCTTCATTAAATTATCTGTATAAATAGGTGCACCGCTACCTCCTTTATCAGGTGCATAAATCATGCCGAATAACACTTTCATAAATTTGATAAGTTATATTACAGTATCATACTGTTTTTGTATTATAGACCTTTTGCATATTTTAGTCAATCAGTTTTCATATAAAGTATGATAGAATAATTTAATGAAAAATTCATCAATTACAGCTCAAAAATTCGGGTCATATCAATCATATATTCTCAAATTTAAAGAGAGTCAACTACAAGTTGTGTCTGGCTTTGGTTGCAATCCAATTCGCCTAATTTTAGATGGGCAACAAGTACTTGATGGTAACGATGAAATCAAGAAGCTTGAAGCTGATTTTTTGTGCAAAGGAGACTTCCTTGCACCATTTCCCAACAGAATATCTGGTGGAACATATGTTTTTAAAGATGTAGAGCATCAACTTATCAAAAATGAAGTAGCACGGGGTCACGCGCTCCATGGCTTTGTGATGAAAAAATCATTTGAGATCGTGGCACAAAAAGAATCTGAAGAATTTACCACAGCCACCTTTAAAGCAACAATCCATGAAGATGAGTTTCAAGGATACCCATTTGAAATCGATATCAACATCACTTTTACCTTAAAAGCAAACAGTCTTGAAATTCAGATGGGTGGAAAGAATTTGGGCAAATCTGAGGCACCTTTTGGAATAGGCTGGCATCCGTATTTTACAGTCAGAAAAAAAATTGATGAATGCAAGCTCCGTATTCCAGCTCTTAGCATCATGGAAACTGACCCAGCAAAAGAGCTCATTCCAACAGGAAAACATCTCCCAAATACATTTGGGACCAATTTTAAAAACATTGGTACAGAAACTTTTGACACCTGTTTTGTAGATTTAGTTGATCAATCGGTACGTTTTGAAAATATTGAAATGTATATGGATAACAGCATGAAGTATCTTCAGATTTATACACCTGAAGACCGCAACTCTATTGCAATAGAACCTATGACCTGCGCGCCCGATGCATTTAATAATGGGCTGGGACTTATCACTCTTTCTTCTAACGAAGAAGTTATTCGCAGATTTGGCATTCGAATTGTACAGTAACATCAATGAAGCAATACAATTATCCTCATCGCAGATATAATCCATTGAAAGATGAATGGATTCTTGTGTCTCCACAGCGAGCCAAGCGCCCATGGAAAGGTGCAGTTGAAAAACCTCAGATTAGAAATACTCCTTCCTACGATCCCAAATGTTATTTATGCCCGGGAAACAAAAGAATAAGTGGCGAAATCAACCTGCTGTATAAAGAAACATATGTTTTTCCCAACGATTTTCAGGCAGTAGAACCTCGCACTCCTGAATACCATGAGGAGTCACTTGAAGGTATTTTTCAGATGAAAAGTGTTACGGGAGAATGTCGAGTTGTGTGTTTTTCACCACAACACAATAAAACACTAACACATATGTCAGATGACGAAATTGTTAAAGTACTTATTACATGGAAAGAACAAATAAGTGAGCTCTCAAAAAAATATGAGTGGATTCAAATTTTTGAAAACAAAGGTGAAATCATGGGTTGCTCAAATCCGCATCCACATGCCCAGATTTGGGCAACTTCAACAATACCTTCAGAGGTGCAAAAAGAAGATCAAAATCAGAAAATATATCTTAAAAAAACAAACAATAATCTTCTTGCAACGTATTTAAAGCATGAGCTCAAAGAAAAAAAAAGAGTAGTACTACAAAACGCTAACTGGGCAGTAATTGTCCCATATTGGGCATTGTGGCCTTTTGAGACAATGATTTTGCCCAAAAAAGAAATACAACAATTTGAAGAATTAGATGAGGAGTCTCTGCAAGATCTATCGCTTATCATGAAACAAATTCTAAACAAATACGACAATCTTTTTCAAACTATTTTTCCATATACCATGGGTTGGCACTTTGCTCCATATAATGGAAAAAAGAATGATCATTGGCTAATGCATGCACATTTTTATCCACCGCTTCTAAGATCAGCATCTATTAAAAAATTTGTTGTCGGATACGAAATGCTTGGAGAAGCACAGCGAGATATCACGCCAGAATGGGCTGCGTTACGACTTCAGGAATTATAGTATAATTTTAACAATTAGGATAAAATTTTTCTTATTAATATGAATATTCAAGATCTTAAAATAATCAAAAACTCATTCGTACACGAACTTGAAAAAGGATCACAAGGCGAAAAAACCTCTCTCCCTTTTATCAAACACTCTCTTGCTTCTAATAGTATCATTAAACAGAACCAACCCTTTCAAACCCTCGTCGTAGGTGGCAGTATTTATCAAAAAGCCATAATGAAAAAGGTAAATGGCAGTATTCGCATATTAAAACATGAGCAGGGTGATCAGCCACCATTTTTGTCAAAAGATGACCTCATGACATTTATAGAAAAACATATTGATCCTGAAGTATCTGTTGTGGCATTAAATTTTGCTTATCCCATGAAACCTATAAATCGCGATGGGCTTTTAGATGGCACTTTACAAGGTGGATCAAAAGAAAATACTTTCACAGGTTTGGTGGGGGAGAATGTTGGCGAGGAGATTGAAAAGCATATTAAGAATAAGCAAGGCAGAGATATTCGCGTCTCAACGGCAAATGACACGATATGTCTTCTTTTATCTGGTCTAATTCATCATGAATGGGATAATTTATCAGCCGGAATTGTGGGGACAGGTCTAAATTTTGCTATTTTTTTAAACGAAAACACAGCTGTAAATTTGGAATCTGCCAACTTTAATAAATTTGAACTTACTGATGCGGCTAAAGAAATTGACAAATTATCCGCTTCGCCCGGAGATGGCGTTTATGAGAAAGAGGTATCTGGAGCATATCTTTACAGACATTTTAACTTCGAGGCCAAAAAGTGGGGTCTAAATATTAATGAAATACAGTCTACTAAAGAGCTTGACAGTCTAATTAGCAACCCAAACCCTGAAATTTCGGGCTTAGCCAAAGAAATTCTAAATCATTCCGCTCAAATGGTCGCGGCTCAGATTGCAGCAATCTTAGAATTTTCCAAGCGAGACTTGGTATTTATCATGCAGGGAAGCTTATATTGGCGAGGTAGTAATTACAAAGAAATAGTAGAGCGGTTGGTAAACGAACTAGTGCCTGAGTACAAAGCATCGTATGAAAATGTTCTGCACTCAGATCTTTTTGGTGCCGCCAAACTGGTTAGCTAAACTTAAATAAGCTATACTACTTCTTGCTATGCACAAGAAATTACTGTCTTTTATTAAAACAGACACCAGTATCAATGTCCTTATCAATACAGCAGGTAATTATTTAAACGTCTTTTTCACCGCCTTTTTTGCCGTTTTATTAGTGCGTTTTTTGCCACCTGTTGAATACGGAGTCTTAAGCGTGCTTTTGGCAATTTCATACGTTATGGCAAATATTCTTGATTTTGGGGCAACCGCTACAATTTACTCTTCTTTACCAAAATTTTTTGAAACAAAATCCGAATCTCTTTACAGATTTTTAAAAAGTATTTTTATTTTTCAAACAGGGCTTGCAACAATAGCTGTTTTGTTTTTATGGATTTACTTTCCACAAATTGATAAAGTTTTTTTCAAAACAGAAGCGAGCTTCACCGCACTTTCGCTGACTGCTTTTTCGATATTTTTTTATATCTGGCAAAACTTTCTTACTAACTCTCTGTTTGCCACCAAAAAATTTCTAACAGCAAATATTTATTTAAACATTGCCAACTTAGTAAAGCTTGTAGTTGTGCTAATACTATATTTTTACGGAAAAATCTCTGTTGAAACTGTGATTTTATCGTTTGGTATTATTGGTCCAATAAGCATATTTAGCATTATTTTAATAAGCAAATATAAACTATTAAAAAATATTTTTAAAGCTTCATTTGATAAGCAAACTCTAAAGATTAAATACACTTTAACTTATTTTTTAGCCTCACAATTTTATAACCTAGCGTTAAGAATGGATTTGTTTATGTTGTCTTTTTTTGGATTAAAACCGGAAGTTGGGTATTATGGCCTCGCACAAAAAATAATTCTTACCATTTCAGCATCCGCTATAAGCATTTCACAAGTTTTATCGCCTCAATTTGCAGCGGTAAAATCCAGTCAAGAAATCAAAAAAATTGTTACAACAGGGTTTTCATACATGGCGTTGCCTTCAGCACTTTTTATTATTTTATTTTTTATACCAGAAAAAGTTTTTTCTTTTGTATTCACCAAAGATTTCTCAAGCTCCTCCTTAATAACAAATTATTTAGCAATACCGTTTATTTTAAATACTTTAGGCACTGTGCCTCACTTATTTTTACTATACACAGCAAGAAAACCAATTTATATTTTTTACTCCAATATTGTGCTTCTTTTGACAGTTGCCTTAGGATCATATGTTCTTATTCCAAAGTATGGTATGTTTGGATTACCAGTTGCCTTGAGTATAGGCTTTATATTAGCTATTACGCTTCAGCTTGTTGGGATAATGTTATCTGCCAAAAATATATTTACTTCTTCCAAATCTCATAACTCAAACCTCTAAAACTTTTTTCAGATATTTTTTCAAAGTTTAAAGCATTTAAACTACTTTGATAATTTACTCCGTGAATTTCTGATGTATATGGAATAACTACAAATTGATCTTTAATTTTTTCTGAGAAGAGCAGATCTTGAAGGGGAAGGGAATTGAGATTTTTATTGTAATATTTCAAAGGATCTGATGAAGATTGAATCATATAAATTGGCAAATCTTCCTTAACAATTTCTAATGTTAAGCTTTTCCAATCTTCCCTATGAAAATTTGGAATTAAAAGATAAAGTAGTGAAAAAAATAAATATCCTGAAAAAGTTACCATATAAACAGCTTTTTTAATACTCTCTTTTTTAATTGTTGAGATTGAGTAAGCAAGTAGAAGACTCAAAAAGATTAT
>JBIKWE010000039.1:0-6398 GCA_044356445.1 Limisphaerales bacterium
ATCTTGTGGCACAAAAAAAGAGTGACCAGCTGAAACATTAAGTGTTTTATTACCATTAGAGTAAACACTTACTTCACCTGATTGAACATAAAAATGATGAAAAGAACCGGCACCCTCACCACCAACATCTCTTTTAAATGTAATTTTATTCTCTTTAAATATTTCATACCGGTCAACTGAATAAAACTTAGTCCTGATTATTTTTATACCATCTGCTTTTTTTAAATGACTTTCAAGTAAGTTGTTTTTTTTATCAGTATCTATAACCTGAAAATAATCATCTATTGCAATCTCTCTAATTTTTCCGTCATCTTGAATTTTACCTTGATCAAAGCTGCGGATTGTGGCAACATCATCTAAGGCATCAAGTTGAACCTCAAACACAATATTTCCTAAAGGGTTTTCATTTCTGTTTTCTTCCCACGAATGATGAAGTGCGCCCTCAGAAAGATCTATTATTGAGCCCTTATTAATACTATATGAATTTACAAACTGCCACGGATTTTTATTTTTTATAAAATCAGAGGCTTCTAAACGGGCTTTTTCAAGTTTTTTCTCACCATTTAAAACACTTTTGCTTAAATTTTTCATAAACGACTCAATCTCCAAGCAAGTATTTTTATAATCATCAATTTTTGTATTGTCATTAAGCCCTAAAGTTATGTTCCCATTTTCCAAAAAAAACCATGTTTCCGGTTTTGGCAACCAATTTTTATATACTTGACCCGGCTTAATATGAAGTTGAAAAGAGTTCCCTAATGCCTGATTTATTTTAATAAGAAGGGACATCTTTTGACCATTTGGCAAAACAGAGCCGACACTAATGCCCGGCGAGTCTGGAGAGAAGTAAGGGTCTTTTGATGAAAAAATATCAGTTGCAAGACGTGAAGTGCCTGATAGTTCAAAGCTTTGACCTATTTTTTCATTTTTATATTCATGCAAATTATGCCAGTTTTTAAGTTTAAGAATATAATCACCACCCCATGTTGGCTGTTTTATAATTTTTGGAATAACGATATAGGGTCTGGACATACTTTTATACCCCACATACTACATGAGTAAAAATTTTAAATCAATTGAAGTTGAGGTTTAAATATAGTAAATTTATAGAGTGAGTATATATATGCAAAAATCTATTCGTGGAGAAATTAGCACGCTTATTGCCATGGGTTTCTTGGCAGTAATGGCCGTTGCCGCCATTGTTACAACAACACTTAATCAAGAGCCTCAAGATCAAAGAGCCAAAGCAACCGAGACACCACAAACTTGTAATTATGACTCAGGGCAAAATGTGCCTTTGGGGAGCACTGAATCGAATACGAACAATATGGAGAACAGGTGGCCGATAAGCCAGCATCGCCATGAGTATGATATTTTTGGTCTCAATTACTACGTACTGAAATCGAATCCGGATCCGGATGTGTTGAGCCTTACCAAAGAGGATGGAGGTACAGTTGACTCTAAAATGAAGGATTTTATGGGTTCAATGTTTGGATACAAACCCACAAAATTGAGCGCTGCTTATGATGTGTTCTATGGAGGAAGTGTTCCCCAAGGGAAAGATACAAATATAAAAGGCAACGCACCAGTTTTAAAAATTCCGACTACGGCTAATGTGACAGAGATAAAAGTTCCTTCCACGAGTTATGATATTGGAGGAGGATATGAGGCAATGGTGGTGTTTGCCGCAGAGGATAGAGTAACTATACACATCGGAAGACATGAGTATTTCGTTGGAACTCCAAGTGGTAAAAATTGTAATGGTGGGGAATGTAGTGGTGGCTACTGGATTTATGTAAAAGATATATGTGTTGATAAACGGATATTAAATGCTTATAACAGCGTTAAAAACGCTCAAGAAGCAGCGGGAGCAGACAAGAGCCCAATACAATTACCAATGGTAAAACCGGGTCAAACATTGGGTAAAGCAACTGGAGCAAGTGTTATTGTTGGGGTCCGGGATAATGGACCATTTATATCAACATCAAAGCCAGTATATTGGGAGGGTGTACCCACTGTAACATCATCACAACCAGCTGCGACGCCAACAACAAATACGCCAACCTTATCAAGAATCCCAACCCCACAAACAACCACAGGCCAAGGTTCAGCGAATGATACCCCCGCCCCCACCCCCACCGCCACAGGCCCGCCTCAGAAAGAAAGATGCCCAAATACAAATCTTTGTGTGACAGCTCCGGTTGAATGTGAAGGTGAAGGTGCGGTAACCAACACCCCCCCTCCAACAAGAACACCCACAACAACCACAACAACACCAACGTCATTACCCTCAACCTCAATAACTCAAAGCACTACCTCAACAGTTTCGTTAACACAGACTCAAAATACAAATACCCCTGTCACCGTCTCCATCACAAATTCATCAAACAACACCTTTACAGTACAACAGCCAATAGAAACAGTCGGTCAATTAGTGGATTTTGAAGGCTTAAATGTAATTATTATTAGCTCCATATAACTATGAAAAAAATTAAACAAAGAATTTATATCTTACTGGCAATGATTATATCTTTTTCATTGGTAACATTTATTTCACCAAAAGTTTTCTTATCTGATACGCCAAGAATAAATCCGCAAGCGCTTAGAAATATAATCGATATTCCAACAAACATATATTTGGCAATTCAAGGTCAGGGCAACCAAAAAAATCCAAAAGATATTGAGCTTACCAGCGAAATCAAAAAAACGCCCCACCCATCAGGAGTTGTTTATAATCAGATAGCAAAGGGTGTATACGCTTCTGAGCCCAATGAAACAGGGAATCGATTTATAAAAATAGAAGAAGGTACAAGGCTTGAGAAGAGAGATGTTACTCTTGGAGATGGAAGGCGAGTAACGGTTTATATACCACTTGAGTAATATCAAAAATATAAGTAATATAAAATCATGTATTTTGGACCATTTTACTTTGACACAAAAGAAATTTTTCTAATTGTTGCCAGTTTTTTGCTTGGTTTTGCCATGCTTTTTGGCTGGAGTCTATTATGGTTTGAATCTCAAAGTCTTCTAACACTTGTTATTATAATGCTTATCACAAAAGGTCTGCTTCCCGCAATTCATAATGAAGCCTTTTTTATCTTGGCAATTATTGCTGTTTTCTTAACTTTGTATATACCAATATTTCATGTTATTGTCTTTTATTTCCTAAGCTTTTTATTGTTTAGATTATTGAAGGTGATTTAAGATATTGGCTTTAACCACATATATTTCCTGTATAATCAAGCAAAGATGAAAAGAACATTATACATATATGCTCACGCCTTAAGAGTTAATCAATGGATTAAAAATTTTGTTATATTTACCGCTGTTTTATTTGCCGGAGAGATTTTTAATGGGGCAATTTTTCTTAAAACGGCAACTGCTTTTTTAATTTTTTGTCTTCTTTCATCAACATCATATGTTTTAAATGACATTATAGATTATCAATATGACATCAAGCATCCCACAAAAAAACACAGACCGATTGCCGCCGGATTGATATCAATTCAGCAAGCAACATTTATTGTATTTTTACTCAGTGTTTCGTCACTTATTGCCTCTTTATTGTTCTCGGTAAATTTCTTTTTTTTGTCTTTAGTATTTTTAATCCTGCATTTTTATTACTCTTTATATCTAAAAAAATATCCCGTAATTGACATATTTACAATCTCCTTATCTTTTGTGTTAAGAACAGTGGCAGGTGTTGTTGCCACCGGTTTTCATATCCCGGTCTGGCTCTTAATGACAATATTTTTTATCTCTCTTTTTATGGCATCTGTTAAGCGTCATGCCGAGCTTGTAACGCAAGGCAAAGATACTCGGGAGTCTTTATATCGATACAAGGGCCACATGTTGTATTTTTTGGCAACCACATTTGCCACATTAACAATTGTTTCTTATGCTCTTTATACATATACACTTTATATTGATCCAACCCAACAAAGCAGTTTTGAGTCAAAATCAATCTGCACTCAGCTTTATCAAAAACAAAAAGATATTAAAAACTGTGAAGATCAAAATATTATATCTGGTTTAACAGACAGGTTTACCGATGTTGAGGCACGAAAACTTATGATGCTGACAATACCTTTTGTTGTTTATGGCATCTCAAGATATGCACAGCTTCTGTATGAAAAAGAGGAGGGCGAAAGACCGGAGAAAATTATTACAACCGACAAGCCACTACTTATCACCATATTTTTATGGAGCCTGACTATTTTTGCGTTAATTTATGTGTTTTAAGACGAATGTAATTATTGCCACTGGGTGCAAATTGCGGGATTATCATATGGGTTTTCTATCGTACCGCCCCAGTTCATATTTATCGAAGCCCCTACATTACTGTTTCCATATTGAAAGTTCTGACACGTCTTATTAGTGCTGTTAGATGACCGTGTAACGCTTGTAATTTTTACATTTTTATCTCCACCTTCAATATAATCATCATCTTTAAAATATATATGCAATTTATGACTGTTTTCATTAAAGCTTATTCCAGTCCAAAAAACATACTCTTTTTCACTTAATGACAGCTCGCCCAGATTGTATCTGGTGATAATTTTAGCACCGTCTTTGATTTGTGCCTCAACGTTTGGACAGGGCGTCATGCCTCTTTCCGGAGAATTATCAAAACACGACAACGCTCTTGCTTTTATTGTGATCTTGTCCCCTCCTTGGCCTGAGCCGGGAATCCTTAATATATCAGCACCAATTGTGTTTATAATCAAAACAATAGACAATGTAAATATTAACCCCACAAGCGAGCTTGCAATCAACCTTTTTCCTTGTTGTATCTTGTAAACATCACCTTGTGCGGTTGCAAGTGTAAAGCCCCCCCAGATTATGGTTCCAAAAGAAAGAGTGCCAACAATTGGAAAAATCAGATTATTAAGTATGAAATTTGTTAACTCACCCCCTGCGTTTGAGTCGCTAAGAGAGAGCAGATTACCGCCAAAACATCCAAGCTGAGTATAAATTCTGCCACCTAATGTTTGTGGGGGCCTATTATAGTTGGGTTTTGTTGGGTCAGTTTGAATCTTAAGAGTGCTGTTTAAATTTGCACTAGTATTTGTAATTGGCGCAACAACAACATGAGGGTAAACGCATTTGGCACACGTCTCCCAGTTTGAAGGGATTTCTCTTCCGCGACAATAACCACAAGCATCACACTCTGCAAAACGAAGGGTCTGAGCCTGAGCTGGAGTAAGCCATGCACTTAAAGACAAAAATAAAAGGAAAATTGTTAAGCGAAAAATATTTACCATATCTTAATTTAAGTATAGTTTAGATTATATTAAAAACTACGTAAAAAAAATAAACAGCATTAAAAATGTATAATTATTATATGGGTATATATAGGGGTTTTATAATCATCTTATTTATTTTCGCATCTGTTATTTTTCCATACAAAAATACAGTTTATGCAGATGAAGTCGCGGTTATTGCTGAAAAGATAAATCAACTATCAAAGGAACTTGAAAACTCCAAAAAAACAACCGAAAGAAACCAGCAAGAGCTTGATAAGCTTAATCAACAGATTGTGTCATTAAAAGCAGCCGTTTCAAAAATTGAGTCTGATATTGCTATAAAAATCTCTGAGATAAAAGAAGGAGAAGAAAGAATTTTAAATCAAAAAGACAGAATTGAGGCTCGGATTGTCTCGTTTTATAAACATACCGGACAAGGAGCAAGCTCAGTTTTGGAGGTTCTTGTTTCAAACAATTTTTCAACATTCCTAAAGCAGTATTCATATCAACAAAATCTACTTAATAAAGATAAGGAAGAGATTGTAAGAGTGGCGCTTCTGGTCACCGAGTTTGAGTCAAGAAAGAAACAACTTGAAAGTGATAGAGAAAGGATAATCCCGATAAAAGAAGAGCTCAACAAGCAATCGGGTATTTTAAGCGGTGAAATTCAAAAATCAAAAGAGTATCAAGCAGGTTTGAATAAAGAGATTGCGGCTTTATCAGCAAGACAACAAGAAATAATTAACGCAAGAAGTGGCGGTTTTACGGTGAATTTGGGTGATATTGAGCTGGCAGACGATTACAATGCTTCAATTCGCGGCTTCAGAGAGTCAGCTCCAAGTGGATATTTTGCAGTTTTTTCATTTGGAGCTTATACACACCGTAAAGGAATGAGTCAGTATGGCGCCAGAGGGCGCGCACAAAATGGTCAAAATTATAAAGATATTTTAAAAGCATATTATAAAAAAGACGTCTCCAAAAAAGAGACAGGAGGTAATATAAAAGTTGCTGAACATGGAGAAATGGATTTTGAGACAACGTATTTATACGGCATTGCTGAGATGCCTGCAAGCTGGCACCCTGAAGCATTAAAAGCTCAGGCTGTTGCTACTCGTACATTTGCTTTAAGATACAAAGATAGTGGGCGAGAAA
>JBIKWE010000040.1:0-6322 GCA_044356445.1 Limisphaerales bacterium
AAGCATTAATCATTAAGCATTAAGCATTAAGCATTAAGCATTAAGCATTAAGCATTAAGCATTAAGCATTAAGCATTAAGCATTAAGCATTAAGCATTAAGCATTAAGCAATTTTACAGAGTTGTTTATTTATTGCAACTCCTTTTTCCTGTTTGCCGCTTCCCGTTTACCGCTTACTGTTTACTGTTTACTGCTTACTGTTTACTGTTTACTGCTTACTGTTTACTGTTTATTGTTTATTGCTTACTGTTTACTGTTTATTGTTTACTGCTTATTGCTTCCTGTTTGCCGCTTCCCGTTTACCGCTTACTGCTTATTGTTTACTGCTTATTGCTTACTGTTTATTGTTTATCGCTTACTGTTTACTGTTTATCGCTTACTGTTTACTGTTTATTGTTTACTGCTTATTGCTTCCTGTTTGCCGCTTCCCGTTTACCGCTTACTGCTTATTGTTTACTGCTTATTGTTTACTGTTTATTGTTTATCGCTTACTGTTTACTGTTTATCGCTTACTGCTTACTGTTTATTGTTTGATATATTCTTTCGCTTCCTGTTTTTGCGTTCGTTTAATGTCTTCCTGTCTCTCAAGTTTCTTCTTAGATATCTCACCACGACCTCGACATAAAGCAAGAGAAATCTTGACACGACGCCCCTTAGTATAGCATGATTCTGGCACTAAAGTCAATTTACCACCTGCTTTAAGTCTGGTTTCAATTTTTATTAGCTCTTTTTTATGAAGTAACAACTTGCGCTTTCTTGAAGGATTATATTTTTCACTTCTTGAAAATGCATAGCTTGGAATTTCGGCGTTAAACAAAAAAAGCTCACCATCAATTATTTTTCCAAATGATTGCTCCAATTTAAAATTGCCGGCTTTAATCGATTTTACTTCTGCACCATTTAATACAATCCCCGCTTCATAAATTTGTATGGTTTCAAAATCGTGCCGATAATATCTGTTTATAATCTTCATATGGATAAAATTTTACCATTAAAGATTTTAAATAAGATAAAAGTTTAAGCTGCTTTTTAATAATTATCCTTTTTTGGGAATTGGTGTAAATGCATCTTTGGTACCTTCCAAATTCAAAACACTTACCAATTCTCCGTTTGTAGGCAAAACATATTTGGTATTATCCTTAAGAACTTGGCTAGCAACCTGTAATTTCTGCCATGCTTGAGCTTTGATATCAAAGTGTTTATTTGCTGAATCGGCGATAACTTTTATAGCTTCTGCTTCGGCTTGAGCCCTTAATAGCTTGGCCTGTGCCTCGCCCTCAGCTTGGAGAATATCTGCTGACTTTTGACCTTCGGCTTCAAGAATATTACTTTGCCTAATTCCTTCCGCCTGAAGAACTCTCGCTCTTTTTTCACGCTCAGCTTTCATCTGCAAGCTCATAGCTTCTGTAATCTCTGGTGGTGGATCAATTTTCTGCACCTCAACACGGGTTACCTTTACTCCCCAACCATTTGTTGCCTCGTCAAGCACAGTTCTCAAATTGGTATTTATCACATCTCGCGCTGTTAACGTCTCATCAAGCGTCTTGTCTCCGACTATATTTCTTAAATTTGTCTGAGCAAGTGTTGTCGCTGCTGTGTCAAAATCTTCAACCTCAAACTGAGATTTAACAGGGTCAACGACTTTGTAATAAATAACTGCATCAACAGTCACAGAGACGTTGTCTTTGGTGATAACTTTTTGCGGATCCACATTTATGACTTTTTCACGAACATCTATTTTTACAATTGTATCTATATACGGCAAGACAATGTTTAAACCCGGCTGTGCCAGTGATTTAAATTTTCCAAGGCGCATAATTACCCCTCTCTCCTCTTGGTTGACAATCTTAACAGACGCAAAAAGAGTTATAACTGCAATTATGAAAATAGGTAGCATAAGTGGCATATTGTTTTTATATAATTTTTAATTTAAAGGCTTAACATTCAAAGTCACACCTGACACTGAGTTAATTTTAACCCATGAACCCGCGACACACAAGCTTTCACTTTCGGCTCGCCAAACTTCACCGTTTATCTTAATTTTACCGACTAAATCTGGAGATATTTTATCAATAACAAGAGCTTTTTCTCCAATTAAAGAATCAAAGTTTGTTTTTGATGTCTTAACGGAAAGATAGCTCTGAAGTCTTTTTCTGCCCAAAAAAATATATAAGAAAATTAAAGTTGATGCCAAACCCAATGTAACCATAAAAGACCCGGCAAGATATCCTATGCCTCCTGAAACCATCAATATTATGCCCAAGATTAAAAGCTCAAAACCTGTTACAGCCCCAAGAATTATCTCGACCGCAATAAGGATGCTTCCCAATATTACAAATATTATATTCTCATTAAACTCCATAAATGATTTAGATATTATTATACAGTAATAATTAGTTCATTATAATGCAAGTAAATTATGCAAATCCTTTTTGTAGTAAAAAAATTAAGGTATCAAATTTTTAAACATCTTCTAAAATATGAAAAATATGCAGAAATTAGTCGCATATTTTTCATATTTTCCTTACCTTTTCAACTTGGTGTATATCTTTTTATGCCGTTTTCTTATATACATGGATTAAAAGTTGATTATCTTGCTCTTTCTTTTTTCATCTCAGATATTGCTTTTATCGCACTCTTTGCAACACATATCAGATTGTTGCAAAGCGTAATTAATCAATCTTTGCATAATAAGAATGCATTTATATGGGTTTTTGCAATAATAGTTTTTGCTTCAATCAACATATATGTGTCAACATCATTTCACATTGCAATTTTTAAATGGTTTAAATTCATTCAAATAGGAATAATTTTTTTCATATTCTCAAAAAAACAGATAAAAATAACCAGCTTGACCAAAGTATTAATCTTTTCTGGATTAATTCAGCTTGCTATTTCTTCAAATCAAGTTTTTTCGGGCTCAACTGCAAACGGTCTGCTTTACATGTTGGGTGAGCGCAGTTTTAATTTAGCAACACCCGGTATTGCCAAAATTGCAGTTGAAGGGCGGGAAATATTAAGAGGGTATGGAACTTTTCCCCATCCAAACGCATTGGCTGGATTCTATTTATTAATTTATATTTTTTACCTATATAAACCAGATAATAAAGATGGTGGCATAATCTTGGAAAATATCTTAAAACCAATCTTATTATTGCTTATATTTTTTACTTTCTCTAAATTTACTTTTGCAATATTATTTTTATTCATAATATTAAATACTTTAAAAGATAAGTCCATTGATTGTTTTATATGTCGTCTTTCAAAGGTTTTATTGCCCGCATTCTTTACTATTTTCATATTCACAAGTACTGGAGATCCTGAAAGTCTCTCGAAAAGATTTTATCTTAATAATTCGGCGCTTGACATTATCTGGAATAATCTGTTTTTTGGAGTAGGAGCCGGTAACTATATTTTTGAGCAGGCAAAGTATACTCATAATTTTCCATACGTTTTTTTACAGCCCGTGCATAACATATTCCTTCTTTTGTCTTCTGAGATGGGCTTAATATTTATTTTTTTTCTAATAATTGCATTATTTAGGAGTCTAAATCGTATAAAAAAATTTGTATCAAACAACCCTCTTTTTAACTCATTGATGTTGGCTGTCTTTTTAACTGGTATGTTTGATCATTACTGGCTCACAATTCAACAGAACTTGTTGATTTTGCCATGCATTCTTGGAATAGCGGTCAACATTATCTCAAAAGCCCGAAGGCCAGAATCTGCTGTGGTAAAATAATGTCTTATAATGCCCGGTCGTCTAATGGTAGGACAACAGACTCTGGATCTGTTTATCTTGGTTCAAATCCAAGCTGGGCAGCAAAAAAATATAAAAAGTGCTATATTTTTAATATGGACAACCAAACCCCAACCCCTGCCACGGAGACAACACAAATCATAGAGGATAAGCCCCCTCATAAATCAAGCGGGTTAAAAATTGTAATATCTTTTATACTCCTAATATCTCTTTTTGGTGCGGGCTTTTTTATATACTCAAGATATTTTAGCAACTTTGCTCAACAGGTAAATGTAGCTCCCGAAGTGGACCCAGTCAGCCCAACAACTGAGGTTGTGATTGATGGCTTTTCTTTTAATGATGAACTCAATCAATTTGAATCAGTCCCCAATGCCACTTTTGAAGCCTTAAAACCGGAAGATGTAAGCTCTAAAATTCAGTTAGCTGCAGCTGATGTTGAAAATATAAATGAATCAGTAAATTCTTTAGAAGATGGACCTTTGCCATGCCAGCCAGATTTCTTTGATCCTAAAACTAGCAATATTTATAAAGTCAATAATGCCGATCAGACGGCCTCAGAATTATATGCAATTCAAGGATATGGCACAGAAAATCAAGGTGTAATGATGATTGATAAGGTGGAAAAAGAAGGGTATGATGTAACTGTATATAAATTTCGCTGTGAAGGCCCTGGAAGCTTCGTCTTGGATTTGTACAAAGACGGTATAAGAAAGGATTTATATACTCATGTTTCTAACTATTCATTTTCTAATGATGGCAAGAAGTTGTTTTTGTTAAATTCTGTTAACGTCGATGGCTCTTGGACTTTCAAAAAAAGAATAATTGACATAGAAACTAACACTGCTACCGACATAATGTTGCCCCATACTAAAGATTGTTCATTAAATAGGTTTGAATGGCATGGAGAAAAAATTATTGCAAGCTGTGCATACGATGAGGCATATCAGCCTCCTACAAACTTTAATAGCCTTATTTATATAATTGATAATAATGGCGCTGTTCTTGCTAAAATAGAGGCAAATACAGCGACAAATATTGGTATATTAGACTCATACGGCCTTTTACCAAAAGACAGCAATATTTTTTATCTTTACACAGATTCTAAAGTACAAGAGGGGCGTGAATCAGAGATGATAGATGTGACTTGCTCGCTATATATGCTTGATATCACAAAAACAGACAGAGGTATAAAAAAGGTTGATTTAGTAAATGTAAAAGATGCACATCCGTACGTATGCACAAGTGAATACGTACGCTTAAGACTAGAAAACCTTACATATGATGGGGGAAGCTTATTGCATGCATATAAGATTAATTCGTCAGAAGGGACAGCACCTGAATACACAGCTTGGACAACTGTTGAGAACAAATAAATTACCCCGTTATCTTTTTATTCTGCCTTCTTTTATACAAAACAAAAAGAGCAATAAGTGCAGCAACAATCAAAAACCCTATTCGTAAAAAATCCTCCACTGTTGAAAAGCCACTATTAAAGCTCTCATATGAAGCAATTCCATAAAAACCTATGGCCCCAAAAAATACGCTTCTTATATAATTTCCAATAAAAGAACCTCGCAAAAAAACAGTTAAATTAAGCTTAATAAATCCAGCACCAACAGATATAACGGCAGAAGGTAAAATTGGCAAAGCTCGACCAAGAATTACGATTATCTCATCTCTAAAGCCTCCTTTAAAATTTCCACCTATTTTTTCAATCATGTTATTTGATATTCCTATAAATTTACCCAATCTTGATGTGGCAATATCTTCGGTTTTGTCTGCCAGATAATAAAATCCCCATTGAGCCAATGTTTTAAAGAATGCCGAAATCAAGCTAACGTATAAAAGCACAAAGAATCCTTTGGACTGGGCTTCAATAATTGTCCCTGCCAAAAACATTACAAGAGGTGAAGGGATTGGAGCTACTATCTCTTCAATAAGAGATCCAAGTGACGCAAAAACTTCAATTGGAACGGCGTTACTAAATGTGCGCAGCCAACGTTCTATAAATAAAATTGTATCGTTAATCATGATTTTTAAATATTTGTAAAGTCAAATTTTAGCATAAATCCAGATTTCCAATAACTGATCTTAAAATGGTAAAAAATGTATAATTTGCACATGTTCAATAATTCTATAAAAACCACATTAAAAGTGGCTGGCTTGGTTTATAAGACCGAAAAGCGGTTTTTTGTAATGGCAGTTTTCACAACAACCCTGCTGTCCATTATTCCATTTATAGATGCCTACATCTACAAGCTCATTATTGACGTCTTGATAAATTACATCTCAAAAAGCTCTGCTATTGACTTTAACTATTTATATTTACTCATTGCATTAAGAATAGTGTCGTACATTACCTCTAATATTTTTTATCAAGCCCAAAATTACTTTATTACTTTAATTGCCGCCAAGCTCCCAATTACTATAAACGAGTTATTGTTGTCTAAAATATCAAGTCTTGATATTGAGTACTTTGAAAGGCCTGATTTTAAAAATTTATTGGAAAAAGTAAGAGAAGCACATAATTTTCGACCTCAAAATCTATTCACCAATTTTCTT
>JBIKWE010000006.1:0-22138 GCA_044356445.1 Limisphaerales bacterium
GAGCTTCATTTATATCAAGCGCGACACAGCCACCTGTTCTTGGGGAGCCGATAAATTCTCTTGGTCTTTGATGTCTTTTGCCATCTCTTGATATGAAATATGGAAGTTCATGAATGCCAAAATAAGCCTGAACTTCACGCCCATAATGAAAAGCCATCCAATATGGCATATAAACATTGTAGATATCTGAATAAGCATTTTTGGCCTTATTTAATATCTTAAACTCTCCAACTGGAGTGGGGTAATATAATCCCGTTGAGACAAGATATTCTTTATGTATCTTGCCAAAAAAAAATAAATACATTCTTTGTTGCGAGATATCAACTTCAATATATTTTTGTGCTCTTAAACCATCTGTGTTGGGTTTGCTTTTAATTTCAGCAATAATAATATCAGCTTTAATTCCAGCCGCTCTTTGATTAAGAAGAGATAATATCTGAGTCTTAATTTGATCTGTGCTAAGCATCATGTCCTCGTGTAGATTAAAGTCAGCCGTTTTTTCAATAAAAAAATTATCAAAATTTTCATCATTAATCCCAAATTTAAAATCAGAGCTGCCAAACTCATGGTCAAGTGAAGAAATTTTCTTTAAATCAGAAACTGAAACAAAGATATCCGGGCCAATATTATCAGGAACAATAACTGTCATAGGCGCTTCATAAGCCATGTTTATTTGCAAATTAATGCTTTCGGCTTTCACGCCTAACACATCAGATTTAAGAATTGTGCTGGCGATGACTTCGTCATCGCCAGCAAAGATACTTTTTTGAATCTCTTTTTTTAATGCTAAAGGGTCTATTTTGAAAATCTTTTGAGGTATAAAAGTGGCCAATTTTTCATCTTGGTTGAACTGAATTCCGGGATTATCCCCTGAGAAGTCAAACTCTAGGCTTGAAAAATAATTATAAAAATGTTCAGAAAATAAAATTGGAGAGCTTAAGACAGTTGTTTTTTTAAATATTATTGATTGCAAGTACTCAAGAAACAATGCCTGTGGTGGCCGGTTTTTGAATGAGGCAAAACTGTAAAATTTGTTTTCGTCAAAAAAAATGCCAATGTCGGCTGGAGAGTATGAATATATTCGGTCATTAATTAAAATTTGAATTCTTCGCTTACCAAATTCCTGAATATTTTGCCTTACGGCATAAAAATGGTGGTTTGAAATATCTATATCATCAATAAATGTATTCCCAAAGAAATAAGACTTAATGTAAAGAAAAGAAAGTAGAAAAATTAGAAAAAAAATCAAAGTCGAAAGTATTTTATGACGAAAACTCTTAAAAGCTTTAAGTATAAAATACACCAGATATTAATTAATTACTGGGAATTGCTTGATTGCTGCGTTTGATTTTCTAAACTCTTTAAGACAGAGTTGAGCTGGTCATTTTGATCTACTGTTGATGGTTGAGTTGGTTGAGCTCCTTGTTGCATAGGTGCAAATGAGGGAGTCAGGGGCTGGTCAGTTGTGCTCACGGGCTCAACTGGGGAAGTCAAAGAAGGCTCAATTACTGGCATAGGTGGCTCGGATGACAATGTGTTGGCTCCAGATGATAATGTGTCAAGAATAGGTGCGGGCTCATCAATATTTGAAGTGTTAACGCTTGATGTATCAACAGATTGAGACAAATCAACAACCCCCAAGTCAGACGGTGATTCCTGCATATTTTGCGAGGCAGTAACAACAGGCATTTCAACTGGTGGCACGACGACTTCTCCCTGAGGCGATTGTGGGGTTGTAAGGTCTGCAACTTGAGGTTGAACAGGTGCTTCTACAACTGGCGTGTTTGTGCTTTCTAAGGCAGGGGAAACTGCTGGCGAGACCGCTAAGGCTGTGTCAAAATCTTCTTTTGTAAATCCTTTAAGCACAACTTTTTCACCATTGTCTTTCGTAATCTCAGTAACAGGGGTGCCTGCAAAGTTATTTGAAATTGAAAGCATCTCTGTCAAAAAATCTTTATTAGCCTCAAGATTTTTTTCCTCAAAGGCAACATTATTTGATTGTAAATATGCTTTTTCTTCTTGTGAAAACTTGCAATCGTTTGTGGTGTAAATGACAACTTTCATATTTGTTTGATAATTGAACTTTTCAATTTGTAATCTAATTTATTATGTGTTTTTTTTATATCTTTGTCAACTGGTAAAATCACAATGTTGGTTGCTCAGCGTTTAAGCTGCGTTTCTTTCTAATATATATAATTACTGTCACTGTCAAGATAAGGACTAATATTATAAAAGCAACAACCGCAAAAACTGTCTGTTGATTTGTACCCTGATTTGTTGGATTTGAGTTTTGGTTTTGAGCATTGTTGTTATCAGTTTGAGTTGTGGTTGGTGAAATGGCCACATTCTGAGCCTGATTAACTGGTCTTGGGGTAAAAGATGGTGTGATATCTCGCCTTGGATTGGAGCTTACTGTTGTTTTTAGATAAGGATTTACATTTTCAGATTTCATAAACTCACTGTTTTGAGAAAGAAAGACGCTGGTTGATACATCTTTCCTTAAACTTGTGCTTTCTTCAATGTAGGAGATCGTAAAATTAGATGTCGGAAGATATTCTGATGTAACCCTAAAAAAACCATTTGCATCCGTTTTTGAGGAGTAAAGTGGCTGGTTCATTGAGCTAAGATAAACGCCAAAATCAGAGTTTGGTAAAACTTTACCAGTTTCGTCATACAAATAACCCTCAAGATAACTTGGTATCGGCTCTAAGTCAAATGATACTCCGGATTCTTGAGCATAAGTCGGCGCAGCAATTAAAGTTAATATATTTGATACAGCTTGATTTAAAGCCTTGCTTAGTTTAGAAATACTATTCTGAATTTTTGATTGTGGTGCTGCTGCATCATATCGAGTTGCAGTTACTTCAAATTTTTCTCCCGGTAAAAGGATGCTTTGATCTAACCTAAAAGTTGACTTAAAAAAATTTACTGGAGCAGGACCACCTTTTGTTGGGTCGATGGATTGATAGAGCGAGCAATTTTTAACTCCGTTTTGAGTTGAGCATCGGCTAATTGCAACGTTTGCCGGGCCACTGGTTTGAATTTTAAAAACCAGCGTTTTGCCAGATGCTTCAGAGCTTGCCGAAAGAACTTTAAACTGATATGGATTTACTTGTGCAGGGTCTATTCTATGGGGGAGATGTAATATTTTTAACTCTCGTCCTTCATAATATGCTTCGCCACCCGGAGTGAAATAATAATTAAGACTTTCAGGATAAAGAGCTTTGACACCAGTGCTTATTGATGTTGATTCGTCTCTTGAGATATGAGTAAAATTACTCCCTAAAAGCATTTTATACCAACCCGGCTTACCAAAGAATTGGTAAAATCCTGAAGTTCCAGTTTTAATTGGCAGGGTGCTTGGTGGCAAGACATCAGTTGGGCCTATACCATCTGTTGCCTGACTAAATGGGCCTGACTGTTTATCACTATATGACACATCAATATTTACGTCTGGGATAGGGTCACCTGTTGAAATATCATACGCAAAACCCATGGGGTCCCAAGACTCAGTTTGACAACTGCCGATAAAAGATAGAATCTCTTGTTTTAATCCTGAATCAGTTATATTTGAAGAAGTGTCTTGAGGTCGTAGCACGGTGACAAGTAGGAAACTTCTGGGGTATGAATTATTTGTATACGAACCCCACTCAACCGCAGAGGGTGACATGCCATCCACAGTAGTTCTGATTTCATTTTGATTTAATGGCGTTCTTCCATCTTCCTTATATCTCCCGTATTGTGGATCATTATCACGAGAAACGGCATATTGGTTAATATTTGATAATCTTTGAAAATTTGAAATATTTGTGTTTGGTTTTTTCAAATCTTTAGCGAGATCCATATTTGGGTCACCAGTTGTGCAGATGGTATCCATTTCTTGATTTTCTAAGATATTAAAGCACTCAATAATATAAGTTGAGCCGGGAGGGCTTACAGGAGGTCTTGGTGCTCCAGTTGCGGTGTTTAAAGTTAATCTTGCTCTGTGTGGACCCTTAACAACACAGCTGTTATTTGGGTTTTCTTTCTCATAACACCAATCCATACTTAAACAGGTCGCGGTAAAGCCCGCTGGTGTTTGAGCTTTCACGGGGGAAATGTGACCAAGTAAAATAAATGCTAATAAGACAAGGGTTGTTAAAGAGAGTTTTTTATACATTAAATCATGTTTGCATTTTTAAAATAAAAAGTCAAGTGCTTTTTAAAGAGAGGGTTTAATGCAATAGGTTTTGCCAGTCTTTAACAAATTTATCGAGTCCCTCATAAAGAAGAGTCTCTTTGGATAAATCAATTTTATAGCTTGTAAAATCAGGATCAGGCGAAATGTTGTCATATGCAATATCTCTTAAAGTATCGTATTTTGGAGCATTTTCAGGGTTTAAAACTGTCTTTCCCTGAGAAACCCAAGCTTCATAAACGGTCACTGGTGCGGTTATGGCATCTGTGCCAAGCAATATAGTGGAGTTAAAATGATCAAGATTGCGAACCGAGGCTGAGAGAATTTTGACATGAGACTCCACCTTATTATTTTTTAAATTAAATCCATCATACATTTTTTTAATGTTCTTTATTAAGTCCACACCTTTATAGCCTCTATCATCCAAACGTCCAATAAAAGGAGATATATATGTTGGATAAAATGCTGGTAAAGTGGCAAAATAGATTGCTGCAGCTTGTTGTTGATCAAAAACAAGTGTAACATTAGCTTTGCCTTTTTGTTTAACAAATTCGTGCGCTGCCATTATGCCAGTTGGAATTGCTGGAAATTTAACATATATGTTATTGCCCCAATTTTTCATTTCAAAAGCCTGTTCTAAAATCTTTTCTTGAGTTGTATTAAGGTCAGCATAAATCTCGGCAGATATTGGTCCTGAAATTATGCTTTGGATCTCTTTAATAATGTTTTTATAAATTCCAAACAACTCAGACTCAGTTAATTTTTTGCCCTTGCTGACATATGAAACAACTTCGGGATTTTTGGCAATAAGGCTTGGATTGGTGGTTTGTCCGTCCAAAAATCCCATAAGTGACTTAATCTTTCTTGTGTCTTCTGGATTTCCCGAATCAAGAAAAAACTGTGGCAATTTTGTATGCATAACGAAAATTATACATAAATTCCAAGAATTTTGCCATATATGTGGCACTGTTATAATTAATACATGAGAAAGATATCTCTGCTAATTTTGATAGTTGTGGTTTTTGTGACAGTGTATTTTGCACAAAAAATCAGTGATGGGAAAAGTCAAGAAACAAATTCTCAAGAATTTAGGAGCACTCTTAAAACAAAAGAAAATATAACTGGCATTAAAGAATCAAAGCAGGCTGAAAGCTTTAAAGAGGTTATTTTTATTCCTTATTGGAATATTCCGATTAAAGAAAAAGTCAAGAATTACGACGAATTATTGTATTTTGGTATCGCACCGGATATTAATGGGCAGGTCATGTTTGATGAAGGATACTCTGGATTAAAAAAATTTGCCGATAAAGAATATAAAAATAAAAAAAAGACGTTAGTCATTAGAATGTTAAACACCAATATTAACAACAAGATTTTAGAGAATGAGGAATATCAAAACGCATTTATTAACGCAAGCTTAAATATTTCAAAGGAATATAGTTTTCAAAATTTGGCAGTTGATCTTGAGTTTTCTGGTTTACCTTTTGCAAATGTTAAGACGGCAATCTCGGAGTTTATGACCGAATTTAGTCGTTTGGCAAAAAAGGAAGGATATGGTTTTAAGGTCATTATATACGGCGATTTGTTTTATAGAGGGCGACCATATGATCTATCAATAATCTCTTCAAGATCGGATGAAATTCTTGTTATGGCATATGATTTTAATAAGCCAAGAGGTGAGCCGGGTCCAAATTTTCCACTTTCAGGCGGTCAGAAATACAGCTATGACTTTAAAAAAATGACTCAGGATTTTTTGAGATTTGTGCCTGCGGATAAACTAACGATAATTTTTGGCATGTACGGATATGATTGGACATTGGGGCCTCAGGGGTTGCCATTAAAGATGGCAAACGCCATACCACTTCATGAAATAGAGTCAAAAATCATAGCTTCTTGTTTAAACAGTTGTGAAGTTGTGACTGATCCTAACAGTTTTGAAAAGTCAGTTAAATACATTGATGAAGCAGGATATCGTCATATTTTGTGGTATGAAGATTTTGAGTCGGTTGCCAAAAAGAAAGAATTTTTAAAAGAGCAGGGGATAGGGCATTATGGGTACTGGGTTTGGGGGTATTTTTAACTTTCAGCGTCTGTTTTTTGAGCTTGTTTTTTCTTTCCACCCCTGATTTTAAACCCATATTTTTCAAAAATGCCCATTTCTTTAAGTTTCCACATAAACAAAGCGCCCTTACTTCTGGCATTTGAATCAACAACGAATCTCAAAGCTTGCTCAAGCACGGCTCGCGGCAGATCTTTTGCCATTTTAATGTATAAGGCTTTGCGTCGTGTGTCTTCAAGTTTTTCAGACAAATATATACCAAATGTTTGAAATTCTCGCGAAACATATTTGTCTTCAGCGGGATTAAACTTTTTAAGAATGTCGCCAATTGATGTTAGATTATTATCTGACATATTCGTTCTTATATAAACACTAAAAAATTAATTTAAAAATCTTCACATTTTATTTTCTAATTCCTAAGCTAACCGTTTCTTTTAAAACTTCAATAATTTTTGAAAAAACGATATTATTTAAGGTTTCAAGCTCTGCAGTTTTAAAGTTTGATAAGACAAAATCTTGCCCAGAAATTAAATTACCCTGTCTATTCTCAACGCCAACCCTTATTCGGTAAAACTCCTGAGAACTTAATTTATCAGAAATTGATATTAACCCATTATGTTTTTTTGGGCCTTTTCCAAAAGTTACCTTAAAATCCCCAAGCAGAATGTCAAGATCGTCATGAGCAACATATATATCTTGGGGCTTTGTGTTTTTATATCTTTCCAATACTTTAGAGACCGTTGAGCCCGACATATTCATAAAAGTTTGAGGCTTGAAGACATTGATTATATTTTTTGAACCGTTATCAAGTGGCAATACAAGAGTTGATGTCTCGGCGTTAATGTATTTATCAAATTGCCAGCTTTTTTGAACCTCAAGGCAGTCATATAAATAATCAGCAAACAAAAAGCCCGCGTTATGGCGAGTTTTTAAATATTCGTCTCCCGGATTACCAAGGCCAAAGATCAGCATATGTAAAGTATAACTCATGCCTATAATTTCTAATACCTTAACTGGCAATTTTTTGATATCCTAAATTAATATGGCACAAATTTTTTATGACAGTGGCTTTAATAAAGCTGTCATTTACGCTTCTTTAAATACGCAATACGACGATATGCCAGATTGTCCTTTCTGTCAGGGTGAAGGTAATGTGTCCAAAGAGGTATATAAATCTCATACAACACATTCAAGCTCAAAAGATTGGACAGTAAAAGTTTTTCCTGAAAAAAAACCGATTAGTGATTTTCATGAGGTTGTGGTGCACTCATCTCACGATACCCTAATTCATTTGTTAAGCGATGAGGACGTTATGGAGATTTTTAAAGCTTTTAAAGATAGGTATCTATATTATTCCCAACTCGGGCAAGTTCATATTTTTTCAGATGAAGGTCCAAATGCCGGATCAAAAATTAAACATGTCAACTCTCAAATTATAGTTTTACCGCATAAAACGCAGACTGGAGTTTTACCAAGGCAAAATATCTCAAATTCCATATATGCGCTAAACGGCATGACTTTATTCTGTCCCGATTTCATACAGTATCCTTATGAAGTTCACATCACGTCAAACAAAGATTTTCAAAGATTTGGAGATCTCCAAGAATCTGAGATGAAGGAGCTGTCACTATTATTTAAACAGAGCGTTGCAGTTATGGAAAAAATAGTTAAACAAGATAATTTGACTACAGATTTTAGCTATAGTTTTTATATTTATCCATTTGAAAACTGGTTTCTAAGGATATTTCCAAGAATCAATACTCCTATTGGTTTTGAGATGGCAACAGACATGTCAATAAATATGACAGAGCCTTTGAAAGTTGCTAAAAGGTTCAAAGAAGTTATGGGCATATCAGATAATGTGACAGAAATTGAGTCAGATAATACGAAATCAGGTATTTCCCAAAATGTTAAGCCTGAAATATTTGCAAACTCGGCTAAAAATACACTGATTAATGAAGAAAAGCCAAAAACAGAGGCAGAGCGCATTAACGATGTTTTGGGGAAGCTTGGCAGTTTTTAAAACTGTATGAAATTAGGCATAAACTTAAAAGCTCTTACATTAATATTTTTATGGTGCATTTTTTTTCCTCAATTATCCAATGCACAAGAGGCGCCGTATTCCAAAAATCAAGTTATTGTTAAGTTTAAAGAAGGGCAATCACCCTCTGAACTTGAAAAAAAGGTTAAGGAAAGACAAAAGCCGGATAAATCAGTTATTGAGCATATTAGAAAACTTCAGGAAGATGTAATTTTTAAAATTAGAAATCAAAAAAAACCTGAAGAAAGCATTGTGGAGCTTAAAAAAATAGTTTCCCAAACTTATGTCAAATCTTCAAAAGAAATTATTATTAAAGATGGTAAATCTCTTAAGTCTGGCTTACATGTTTTTGAAACAGATGGCCGCATCAGAGTTGAAGAGCTGTTGAAAAGGTATAAAAAATTTTCAGGCACAAAGTATGTTTCACCAAACTACATTGTTAAGTCGCAAAATACGGTTATAACTCCAAACGATCCAAGCTTTGCCACACAGTGGGCATTGCAAAAAATAGAGGCGGATAAGGCTTGGGTTAACGAAGGTATCTCAGAGACGATAGTTGCTGTTATTGATACGGGGATAGCAAACGGACATGAGGATTTGCCAGTTTTAATTTCAGGTCCCGACTATGTCAATAATGATAATGAACCTGATGATGATAATGGGCATGGAACTCATGTTGCCGGCGTCATCTCTGCTGTAAGAAACAACTCAATAGGTATTGCAGGGATAAATCAATATGCCAAATTAATGAGTATTAAAGTCCTTGACGCCAATAATTCAGGATTACTTAGTAATTTAATTCAAGGCATATATTACGCATCAGATAACAATGCAAAAATTATAAACTTGAGCTTGGGGGCTTCAGGAGCTTGTCCGCCATTACTTCAGGAGGCAATTGATTATGGATTTGCCAAAAATGTGACTTTCGTTGTTGCCTCAGGCAATAGCGATCCGGCAATAAATCTTGATACTTCAAGTGTGTTTCCTGCTGTTTGCCAAAATGTCATTGCGGTTTCTGCTTTGGGGCCCGATAACGAACGAGCATATTATAGCTCTTATGGACAAGCCGTTGACATCTCAGCTCCGGGCGGCAATTCTCAAAACGCCAACTGTCAGCCGGGTAATGCCAATTGCTTGATTTTGTCAACTTATAAAGATAACTCTTATGCATTATTGCAGGGAACATCTATGGCCGCGCCTCAAGTTGCCGGTGTTGCGTCGTTATTATTATCCAAAAATCCAGCTCTGACACCAAATCAGATACTGCAGATATTAGTTGGTACAGGAGACATTATTAACACTGATTTTCCGGTTGGTACAAAATTAAATGCCAACTCGGCATTAAACGGCCTCATAGCCTCTCAGGCGCCAACCCCGACATTCACACCTTCTCCAACTCCAACTTCAACCCCAACACCAACATTTACTCCAACGCCAACACCAACACCGGTAATTATCTCAAAATCAATAAGCTGGACCAGTCAAAATCCCAGCTCATCACAACTTGAGTATGGGCCAACCGATACTTTTGGATACACAACCGCACAAATAAACACATCTCCAAGAGTAACATCTCATTCTATAACTCTTTCCGGATTATTGCCCTGTACAAAGTATTTTTACCGCACGCTTTCTCAAAATGCAGATAATACGATTGAATATGGCTCAACTCAAAGTTTTATCTCTGACTTATGTGTAGGCACCTCTTCAGTTTTGTCTTCTGAGGTAAAGTTATTAAATAGTCAGGCTGGTGGAGCAATTAATCTTGATCAATCAGCAACAAGGGGAGTGACTTTGAGTTTTCCCGCTCAGTTCTCTGCCCAAAACAACGTAAATGTTCAGATATTGAGGCTTGAAAAAGATAAGGTGGCTCAATCAATTGGTGCTCCAGCGAATTTTCAACTAATTGATCCGTATGTTTATGATTTCAAAGCAGTTCTTAGTCCAACAAGCAATTTAACAAGTTTTACTCAAGATATTCAAGTTACAGTCCGATTTACCACTGAAGAACTGTCAAGTTTTAATTTGGCAACCGTTGCTATAGCTCGCCACAATGGCTCATTATGGTCAATGCTGCCAAATTGTCAACAGTTAAACTCTCCAAATAGAATAACTTGCACAACAACTCAATTTTCAACTTTTGCGCTGGTTGCTCAAGCGCAAACCTCGTTAACCCCGTCTCCAACAAGTTCACCAACTCCAACCAAAACAATTACCCCAACTTCAGCAGTTTGTGATCCAAAAATAGTTCCCAAGGCACCTGATATATTTGAGATTAAAACAAATGATACCGAAGCAATTATTTATATGGCGCCTGCCGGTTCACCTGTTACGTATTATTTTATCTCATATGGAGTTGATGCCAAAGCCGAAGGCTTTGGCGGAGAGTTTGACCAGAAAGATTCAACAGGAGTTGTCTCATTTACTGTTAAAAGTCTGAAAGCGGGAACTACATATTTTGTTAAAGCAAGAGGTGGAAACTCTTGTACGACAGGTGAATGGAGTCAGATTAAAAGCTTTAAAACAACTGGTGGCGCGATAGCTGGTGTGTCACAAAAACGAGAAAGTTATAGCTTAAATGAAGTTGCTGCAACTCAAATGCCAACTTATATCTTAAGTCAATCAGGAGGAACAGCAAACACTCAGGATTCAGCTCAAAGCTCCGGGCCGACGCCGGCTTCGGCAAGCCTGACCGAGTTGCCGAAGGCCGGCGGAGGCTTGGTGACAACTGGAATTATGGCATTGGGGATTATACTGATGGGGTTGATGTTGTAGAAATTTAATTTTTTTCACTCTGCATATAGATAAATATGGCAATTAATATGGAAGCAATACCACCGCCGGCAACTGTTTTAAACAACTTGCTCGTGTATGTTCTTTAATAAAGAGCTTAGAAGTATCATTCAAGCGAGTTACGGAAGTTGCTTAATGGCTTGTCCAAGAAAGATTGTGAGGGATTTTGCCAGGTTGATTTCGCTGTGATGAGATATCGTTCTCAGCAAATAATCCTTCGGTAATTGCCTTTTTGAACCTTATTGTGGAAAGAGTGTTTATAAACTATTCTCGAGAATTCATTCCAGACATTAGTAAAATTACAAAAACAGCAATGAAGCCAATGCCAGCATATTTTGCAATATCTTGTAGTTGTTTAAATTTTTCGTAATCAGGATGATCTTTTGGTAACTGATCGAAGAGGGTTGCCATCAGTTCCTGTAATTTGCCTTCTTTCATAGCTTTGTTCATTTTGCGGATTTGTTCGACTGACATCCCTCCATCAACTGCAGCTTGAAGTTGCTCGATTATTCCGTCAGGACTGGTGGGCATGGCATCTTTGAGTTGCTCCAGTATTTTTGCTTGCGCTTCCTGTCCGGCGATTTTTGCCTGCAATGCAGCTGCTTCTGCTTCAAGGGAAGTTTTCCCTTCAGTGTTATCCGTAATTGCTGCTATATGGGCACGTTTTGTATCCAATTCTGTTTGCAATATCGCTATATTTGTTCTCATCGCGTCTGCTTGTCCAGGGATATCGTTCAGGTTATAAAGAATTGTGCCTAAAGTCTCAGGATCGGTTATATTTTTTCCGTCAATGAGTTTGAGAGCCACTTCCTTAATCTCAGGCCTTACGTCTGATTTGTCAATAAATGACTCGACATTGTCAGAAGTAAAAAGACCGGTTTCTGACGCCGCAGTTTGGATTGTTGCATTATCGGCGTTCAGTTCCCTTTCACCTTTTTTAACCGAGGCAAAATAGTCTTCCATTATTTTTTTCTGAGCCGAATCTTCAGACATCACGCGAAGAACAGCATCACCTTCGGCAAAAATTTGAGATCTGATTACTTCATCAATTGGGACTTTCTGAAGGTTCTGATTGCCTTCAACTCTGCAGACGAATAAGACTTGTCCGTCTTTGACGATTTTTTGCTGAATTTCTTGCACTTGCATACCCCCTTTAGCAACAGCGGTAAATTTACTATCTTCCATGCTCAATCGAATAGGTGTACCTTCTGTCGTCGGTATGGGCTCATCTATCTGCAACGAGGTATTTTTTTTGTGACCGAGAAGAAACTGCAATCCTTGAAGAGATCGCTCATCATCAGTAAGGGTCTTTTTTTTGCTGATTTCTTGAGAATGTCTCAGCACGGCGACCTGTGTAATCGTTTCTGCTTCCTGAAATCGTGTCGCTGTAGTTACTTCATTTCTTTCGCGCTTTTCAGGAGAGGGTGCTGTTGCGGTAGTTTCCGATGTGGGAGCTAGGGTATTCGGCGAGTCCAGACGAATCATATCTTCCGATATTTGTTGAGCTGAAATTATTTGCGGTGCAGATACTTCTGACATATAATTGATTATAGTTGCATACAAACTGAAATTCAATTACAATAATTTAATATGTGGGTTGCCCTTGAAAATGTTGATCCGACGTTAGCTCGGCCCGGTATTAAACCTGAGGCTCCCTCAAACACCAAACTCATTGATAGATTCCTTCCCAAACGAGAAAACACTTCTGGTCAATCTCCGCTTGAAAAACTACGGCCGGGCAGACTGACTAATAAGGAAAGAACAAATCGCTTCATTGAAGTGATGGGTGAGGAGCCTCAACGAAACAGAACGGTGTTGGAAACCACATATAATACATACTCAAATGTCCTGGCTAATGAATTCATGGCAATTTACAACGCTCAACAACTAAAGAATGCGAAGCTTGAGCTGTGGCAGGAGACATTCCTTGAGAACGTGACACATCAATTGAAAAAGGACAATCCTAATTTCGATTGGGAAGGAGCTGACCGTGACAAACGGTACTCTACCTTTTTTTCAACATTTGATAAATTGCTGCGGAGTGACGATAGGGACAAGGCGGAACAGTGGATGACAACTGCGATGCTTTCAGCAAAGCGTCAGATATATGCCTTACAAATTTCAACAGGCGCACATGTCAATGTCCTTCGTGAAGGTGATCGAGTAGAACACATCTCGGATATTAGGGCAATGAGTGTTATGATCAGCAATGAGTCAGGCAAACCAGTATCGGAGATTAATGAAGCACTCGGGAAGTTTGATAGGTTTTTAGTCGGTACGACAGGGAGTGCTTTTGTTGACAAACTGAATGTATTTAGACAGATTTACCTTACTGATCCAACTGCAATTCAACGGTTGCAAAACGATGCTGATGTCAGGGCTCTTTGGAAAAAATACGAAGTACAGGCACGTAAGAGACTATATAGTTCAGTGAGAATTGATATGAATCCTGGCGTATTTACTACCCGAGATTTGGATGCTGCTCAACAACAATATATTCGTCAATTGGGACATTTATCTACTGCGGTTGACGACCAGGTTCTCCAAAAGCAGGCGCGCGATGATGTCGAAATATACATGACTTCTTTAACGAAAGCCCAACAGGATGCTTATTATGTGAAGTTTGACAAACAGTTACTTACAGAAGATCAGCTCAACCTTGTTAAATTGAGCGTCACACTCAATAGGCCACCTCGCTTAGTTCCTTCCAATCCGGGCGTGTCACCAGTACGTTCGACTATCGAGGGTGTCGGCAATTTAAATGTTGGTCTTGGGAATCCCGGAGAGCTCACCACAGAATTCGGCCGAGTTATGGACGCGATTAAGAAAGATATCACACGAGAAAAATTAAGTTCCGCTGTTTCGGGCGAGATTTTCCGGAATGTCAGTGATCAGATATCAAAACTGGAAACTGAAGTTTCCGAAAAGAAGTTGTCTGAGGTAGATCAGAAAAGAAAAAAAGGACTTGAAGGTGAGATAGCAAAACTGGATGAGAAGTCGGAACACATTGATGCATATGAAGAAGCAAGAGAAAGTTGGCAAGCAAAACAGACTGAATTAACGAATCGCGAAAATGAGTTGCGACCGCTCACAGATGCACAGACTGAACTTAGAACAAAAGAAGGCGATAAGGCAACGAAGCAGACTGAACTAACAAATTTGGAATCATATCAAAAAACTGTACGGGAAACGAGGGAAAAATTGGATAAAGGAGATGATCAAAACACAGCAGATACGACAAGATGTAAAGAGATTAATACTGATCTGGGGAAACTGTATACAGCGATAAAAGGAGCAAATTCACAAGATGCTGATATCGTAAGCAGGATGGGACGAATTACACAATTAGGAGCCGAACTACAGGAACGAGAAGATAGAATCGCTAAGTGGACTGCAGAAAGGGCTCGTCTGCGGGGACAGTATGATGCCATTATTGGAGGCACAAGTGTAATAGCACTGACGCCTGAAGATCTTAATTCTAAAATTGACACTAAAAGACAGGAAGTTAAAGCTGTTGAGGAAGATGTTAAAGAATTGCATGCCAGAATCGCCGCCGGTCAGGAAGATCTAGATTCACTCCAAAAACTGAAACAGCAAGTTAAGACGTTAGAAGCTCAGAAAAATGCTCGTGCAGAAGAACTCAACAGATTTTACTCTACAGATCCAAATATCCCGATTACCGTTCAACGTATCGCACTCCCTTCAGGAGCACCAGTTGGTACACTAGGTACAATAGATTTTGCAGCACTCGATACAGCGCTTACTACATCCAAACAGACCATCGAAGCAACGAAAAAAACAAAGCAACAAGATATTGATAACATTGACACAGATCTTGAAATTGCCCGACTCACGGATGGTCGTAAAAAAGAAGTTCTGGAATCATTTAGAACACATGTGCTTTCCAGTGAAAATTGGCACCAGATTTTCAGAAGAGCTCGTGAGCCGAAAAGTAACTGGGATCGAGTACTTGATGGCACAGATCAGTCATTTGATACGTTTTCTCTCGCAGTACAGGCGAAGTCCGAAGTGCCGCCGGCATATTTGCGCATGATACAGATTGTAGGGGGTAATATGGCTTTAGAGCAGACTTTTGATGGAAAAGGATTATATAAAAAAATATCCGGTTTTCTGACACCGGATGTTTTTTTTGATGTGATGATGAAGGATCCAAGTCGTGTTGCGGTACTAAAAAATGTATATTTCGGTTGGAAAAACGGGACATTGCCTGCTGATATTGGTCCGTTTGATCCGATCATGCAGTCTCCAGAGATGCGGAAAGCCATGATGAAATTTGTTGATGCAAGCTTTACCGAAGAAGTAATGACTGAACTTCTGACTCGTGCCAATACAGACAAACTTGGAGATTTGACTGATATGGAGAAACAGGCATTGCCGGAGATATCCCAACGTGAAAGACAGGTAACTGAACAAGGAATGGAAACAGAAAGGAAGCAATTTGACGCCACAAGGCGTGAAGCAATGAGGAGAACTGAGTGGAGTGGAGATCAACTTAAAGCTCACGCTGTAGGTTTAGCCAAAGAGTATATTAAGAACCTGAGACTTAATGAGGATAATACTCCTGCCGCAGTGAGGACAGCAAATCAAGTTGTCAAAGATAGAAAAATTGGCACCAGTTTTATAATAAATCCGTTCCCAATAGCAGATGAAATAGCTGTCCGTCGACAGTTCAAAGACGCAGGCATTGTCATTCCTGCAAAAGTCGCTCCCCATCGCTTTATTAACAGCCTTTCACGCTTCAATCTTGATGAAGAAGATTTTGCAGATGAACTGGCTATCCGAAATGCTGATGCCAAAGTCGCCAAAGATATCTTAGCCATTGGACTTAGCCTGGTAAATAAGGATGCCATCGTGGACTCAATACGAGCGGTTCTTGTCCAACATGATATGCCGTTTGATGTCTCAGACGCACTTCTTGCAACCGTAGTCGAGCCCGGAGTGACATTAAAAGAAAAGCTACAGACACAAATTAATACAGTAACGAACACTGGCAATATAACGGATGATCAGATGAGAGATCTTGTCCGTGATGCCGGTTTCGTCTCAGAAGGCACCCGAGCAAAATCAGAGAACCTTGATGCTATTACCTTATCCTTTATGGAACGCGGGGGGTCAACACGTGATACAATTTGGATTAACGCAGTTCTTTCAGATTTGAATGCTGCTACTGTAGAAACCGTTAAAAATAAGCTGAATACGCTTGGAAAGAAAGATAGAATTCATACACTTGATGAGCTTATTCGTTTCCTACCGGACGGAGACAGAGAACGAGTAACGGGGAAAGTTAGAACTTTCAAAGAAAAGATGAAAGAAAGATTTGCTGCCTTCCGCGGTATTCTTGTGAGCACAGTCAATGTAGATGATGAAACACAGGTACCGGATGATTATCTCTTTAATGAGACAGCAACCTACCTCGACAATATTATGACGATTGTACAAGGTCTGCCTGTACAGCAAGTCAACTCATTCGTGTTGGATACAAAACGTCGACTTAAGGCTGACCAAGACCTTGCAGGTATCACAAAAGAAGCCAAATACTGGAGCAAAACATATTGGGGGCTGGAAGGAAGTGATTTGGTTTTGGCTTTAGAACTTGCTTTAGGCGGGGATGCATATCGGGATGAAGCAATTAGACTGTCGCGGGAAGTTGAAAAAATACGTGCCAGTCATTTTAGTAAATAATTTGTAATATGAAGATATGAGAGATTTAACAATACAAGATGTCATAAAAGCAATACCTATGGATGAGGAACTTCGAAAAGAAGTGCTTTATCAGTATGATTCTTATGATGAACCAAAGAAGTTTCAGATCACAAAAGTTTGCTGGGAAGCCTTCACTGCGATGGAAGACACTCTAAAATCCTACTATGAAGAGTTGATTATGCAGGAAGTAGCAGCCGGCACAAAAACAGTCGATAATATCAATGATGCAGTACAGCAGGCAGTCGAACAAGATATAGAAGATAGGATTATTGGTAAACAGCAGGATACCGAACAGTTAGAAACCATTCGCAAGCAGCTTGAGAATTTGATGGGCTCGACTCACACTTATGAATAAAGAAGATTATTCACTTACAAGAGATGTCCCTCCCGAAACTCCCAGGGAAGAAATCTGGGGTCATACGCCATTTCGGGTTATACCAGGTGGAAAAGACAGTCCGACAGCAGGACTTCAGCCTGGAGACCATGAACATCGTCTTAAGCAGGCGGCCGAAGTCAAAATAGAGGATTTTCGAATCGTTCCGGTCGCATCCCAAGAAATCGGACATCGAAAGCAGAAAGGGGATGACCGATATGCACAGCATAGAGGAGATTTTGAGGTACAGGCAGGCAGCAGACAGGATAGACGGAATCTGGGGATGCGAGAAGATATGGTTATTCCTCGTGACGCAGTAAGACTTCCTCAAAGAGATGAGAAGACAAGAACAAGTGAAAGAAACGATTCCGGTTCTGCTGATACGATGCATGTTTCTCTTAGTCCAACAGAGCGTGTTCAGGAAATTCGTGCATCACGCAAAAGAACAGTTACGCATCCTTCAGCAACTGAAATCCAAAAACGTGATAAAGAGGCTATTGGAGAATTACATAAATTACTGAATGAAGCTGGGATAGTTGAGAATACAGAATCTGAAAATAAAGTTCTAATACCGGAAGTCGAAGAACAGCTAAAATCAGGTAATGAAGCTGAAAACGAAAGTTCTACAACTACAAGCAAACAGGGTTATGTCGTGGAATATGAAAAAGAAGATAAAGAAGTGAAAGAGCCCGAAGAAAAACCTCATGAAGAGCACACTTTAAAAAAACAGCAAATCCCAAGTCAATTTATTATTTATAAGCAAGACCCACCTTCACCTTTATATAGTTTAAGGGAGTCAAATGACCCAAAAATCGCTCAAATGTTTCAACTAAAGAACCCAACTGAAACAAATTCCGAGGTTGTTGAAGAGGCTTTATCCGCAGAGCAATTAAGAAATAAGTTTCATGAAAATGTTGATGCTTTGCGTAAAATGAAAAAGCCCTGGTATAGAAGATCTTTTACGAAAAAACAGTCAAGAGATTTTTACAGAATTTTTGCATCCTCTCTCAGGATATTGACTGACTTGCATTACGATGGAGGAGGCAATAATTATTTTTTACAAAATTCTGACCTGAATAAAGAGCTTGCTAAGGTAATTTTTGAGGGAGGCGGAAAAACCTTATCCTTAATTACTAAGAAGTTAAAAAGCCTTATTGATAGTAAAGAGATTGATCCTTCAATAATGGATAATTATTCATCAGATTTAGAAGTTGATGATTTATTAAATCTTAAAGACAAAGATACAGATGAGCATGAGTTAGCTGTCTATTCCTTCTTGCAAGGACATAATTTAAGCTCCGAAAGCCTATCAAGGGCTTTAGCTATTCCAGAAGTACTTGAAGTTTTAAATAGTTTAACACCATCTCAAGAAATTTTGGCAGATGAGTGGCCGTCGAGTACAATCCAAAGAGATGATATCATTAATGGAATATCAAGCCCACCCCCAACAAAGAAAGAAGATTCTCCTGCAAGTCAATATGGAAGTAATGAAGAGCCAAGCCCATTACAACCAGCAGTAGAAGAATCGTCTAAAGAAATTTTGGCAGATGAGTGGCCGTCGAGTACAATCCAAAGAGATGATATCATTAATGGAATATCAAGCCCACCCCCAACAAAGAAAGAAGATTCTCCTGCAAGTCAATATGGAAGTAATGAAGAGCCAAGCCCATTACAACCAGCAGAAACGGAAATAAGTAAAATCGATCATTTAAATAAAGAGGATATAGTCCAACATGCCAATCTCGATACTGGTTCAGAAGATGTAATTCCAGAAGAGCTTCATCCAAAAAATAAGATTGAATCTGAAGAATCGTCTAAAGAAATTTTGGTAAATAAACCGCAAATAATGCCAGCCCCTGACTCACAACAACCGCCAAGCACGTCAATTTCACCCTCAGATCAAGCGGAAGGCAGAGTAAAAACAATTAGAGAATCTGTTCAAAAAGAACTTAAAAAACAAGAAGAACATCAAAAAGAAGCAACAGGCACCTCAGAAGAATCTTTAAAACTATCTGAAAATGGTGATAATCTCTCTGAGCCTAATGATGAAGACGTTTTTGCTTTATTAAGAACTAATGAAGGAAATATGGATGGTCTTTTGCTGAAAGCTATGCGAGTTTTTAAAAATGAAATGAAAAAAATTTATGATCTAGACATCAGTGATTTAGAAAGGGATGAATTAGTAGAAAAGCTTAAAAAGCAATTATCAAAATTTTCAGAATGGTATGACAGGTTATCGGCGGGAGGGGCGACAACTGTCACTTCAGGTTCAAGTGAAAGTAATGAACCTGCTTTGAGCCCTCAAGAACAACCTCCCACCAACACAGACAGCTCTGAAGAAACCTTATCATTAGATGATTTGACAATTATAGAAAGCGCGACATCTCCATGGCCACCACCAAAAAAGAAAGAAATTGCATCAACGCAATAAAGTTTTTCTCACTCCTCCCCCTGCTCACCCAAAAGCCTTAAAATAACCTCTTTTTTATATCTTCTATCGCCACGAGTGTTTATGCGAATGGCTGGAAGTTTGCCGTTTTTGCCCCAGCGCTTGATTGTTAATTGGGAGACGCGGAGAAGCTCGCTCACTTCGCGGATGGTCATTAGATCTGGTAAGTTGTCAATTGATATATTAGGTTTGCTTTTGTTTTTGTCTGATTGCATAATAACAGGATTATACGAATAGAGCATTTAATTGTCAATCCAAAAAAGATAAAAAAATGATAGTATAAAAAGATATGAAGAATCATCTCGAAAAATCTTCAAAAAAACACCCACAACTGACTTTTTTATTTGCCATATTGACCATATTTATAAGTATGCCTGTCTTAATATTGATATTTATGGCGGTTGAAGGTTTTACCGGAAAGTCAGGAGATGAAGCGCCAACAGATGTGGGTGTTCAGAATATAACTCGCTCATCAGCCGTAATAACATGGTATACCGAAAGAAAAACAAGAGGAGTTGTTGAATATGGCACATCACCTGACAATCTAAACTCGTTTCTTGAAGAATCCGATATCGAAAGAGATCATAAAGCGGAGTTAACCCTTTTAACCTCTGCAACAACGTATTATTACCAACTAAGAATAAACGGCAAAACATATGATAATGAAGGTTCGCCATGGGTATTTATTACAAAAACAAAAGATGGCAAGGATGTTGTTGAAGAGGTTAAAGGAATTACAACTCAGTTAAAAAAAGAACCAACTCCGGCAACAATCTCCCCAGATTTAACTGCCAATCAATGCATTGCCAGTTCTTGCGATGAGGTGCGTTTAAAAATTGGTAACGGCTGTTTAAGTGCCGATTACGTTCGTTGCTTAACCACAAATGGAGAATCGCTTAAGAACACATCTCAAGCAACAGGCGCTTCATATTTGGCAAGAGACTATGTTATACCACCAACATTTACCCCAACTCCAACTCAAATTTTGATTGTCTCAAACATCTGTTCATTGGGTTATCTGCAATCTGGTGCCAACTGCACAGAGTGGATGTGGGATGGGGTTGACACAAAGCCATTGACCTGCCGCGAGGCGTTTAACAGATATGTTTTACAGTGCCGCAATACCAGTTTCACACAATCAACCAGTTCTCAAGTTACATGGTATTATAACGGGGCGTTAACAAATTACGCATCAACATCAGCCAAATTAAAAGTCACTCCAATAAACGGAGAAACTGTTTATTGTCAGGTTCGTGCCGAAGACGAAGTCGGAGGCACATCACACTCAACAGCTTGGGTTCGAGCCGAGAAAAAATGCACAGGGCTTTAGAAACTTTTTACGTAACTTAATCCTTGAATTAGTGTGTAAAAAATAAATTTCAGAGAGCTAAAATACTTAAGAGGATAGAAATTTAATTAAGCGGTAAGAGCAGAAGGCGATTTTGTGTTAACACTTTGAAGATTAGGCATATTTTTTAAAATGACAAATGGTCTAACACCTTCGGCGAGATCTTTTTTAACTCGCTTTAAACATTTTGTACACATTTTTACTCTGATTTCTTTGGAGTCATCAATAATCATGACAGGCTGTAGATTTGGACGAAATAGTTTTGGTGTCTTTTGAGCTCTTTTTTTCCAACGACCTCCTGCCACACCTCTATGGTGAGTGTGGGATCGGCCATACATTTTGCCTTTTTTACATTGATAACACTCCATAATTTTTTTAGTTTTAATGTTTTTTTATTAAAAGATTATGATATCATAAGGACTAAAGGAATGCAACTTATGATAATAACATTATTTGAAAATCCTAGCCTTTTTATTATATCGGCCTTGGCACTTGTTGTTGCGATAACCGTTCATGAGTTTGCTCATGCCAAAATGGCAGATTATCTGGGCGACCCAACACCAAGATTACAAGGCAGGGTGACTTTAAATCCCAAAGCTCATCTTGATTTTTATGGAACAATATTTATTCTGCTTATTGGATTTGGGTGGGGTAAGCCTGTGCAGTTTGATCCTTATAATTTAACAAATAGAAGAAGAGATTCAGCATTAATCTCCATTGTGGGGCCTCTTTCCAACTTTGCTATTGCTTTGTTATCGTCAGCCGTTTTGTTTGGTTTTGAGTTATTTTCCTCTCAAGCACCAATGTATATTTTATATCCGCTTTTGATGATTATTCAGCTAAACTGCATGCTTGGAATTTTTAATCTCATACCAGTACACCCACTTGATGGATTTAAAATTGTTGAGGGTGTCTTGCCAGCTGATCAGGCACATGAGTGGAGAAAGCTTGAAAGATATGGATACCTGTTTCTAATTATGTTGATTTTCCCAATTGGCAACAGTTCCCTTCTTCAAAATTTTATTAATCCTGTTATTGGGGCAATAATCTCAGTTCTTGTTCCATAGTATAATATCCACATGATTTTACCAATTGTGAAAGCGCCTAATGCGGTTCTTAAGACCAAAGCAAAAAAAGTTTTAAGATTTGATGATAAATTGCAAAAACTTCTAAT
>JBIKWE010000041.1:0-6221 GCA_044356445.1 Limisphaerales bacterium
CTTCTTCAAAATCCAATCGTGCCACATCTTCAAGCAAATATGGAAATAATGTTGGTATTCTCATTTTCCCTAAATGCTTAACATAAACGGGCTCGACTTCTCGACCGTTATATGTAAATTTAGCTCTAATTGTTGACACTGTTTTTGTAATAACATCATCTAATTTATCTTGATTCTCAAAGTATGTTTTGCCAATATCTCTCATAAAATGAACATTTTCTTTGCCCAAAATCAAATCTGCTCCGTATGAGTTAACATTTTGTCCCAGTAACATTACTTTGGAATAACGTTTAGCTTTTAAATGAATACATTCTTCAATTATGTCTTCATAAGGTCGACTTATTTCTCGACCGCGAGTAAATGGAACAATACAGAATGTGCAGAAATTGTTGCAACCGTTTGAAATCGGTACCCATGCCTGTACGTTATCTTGCCTAACTGGTTCATGATCAAACCCAACTTCCTCAATTGGCATAAATTCATCCACACCCGGCATAGCTTTTCGAATTTTATTTAAAAACTTTCCTGTTTTATCTCTAAAAGCGATTCCCACCATGCAGCCAGTGACAATTATTTTATAAAATTCATGATTATTTAATTTTTCTTCTTTAATTTTTTTTAAGTTATTTACCAGTCCATATACTCTATTTTCAGCCGATTCACGCACCATGCAGGTATTTATGATGACAAAATTTGCATCTTCATACGATTTAGCTAAGGTGTGACCTCTTGATTCATAGGCTTGAGCTACGCGCTCTGAATCGGCTGTATTTTGTTGACAACCAAATGTTTTTATAAAATATTTCATTATTAGTATATTATACAGCCACAAATATCGTTTTGAGTATTTTTTCAGCATAATTTATTTATTGAAAAATGATTTTATTTAAATTGACGACTAATACTTAAACAATACAAATTAAATTTATTATGAAAAAAATACTCGTAACTGGTGCATTTGGTCAAATTGGTTCAGAGCTTGTACCAGTCTTGCAAGATAAATTTGGTGAAGAAAATGTGGTAGCTTTGGGGCACAAAAATATTCCTGCTGATTTTGCTGGAACTTATGAAAAAGGTGAGGTAACTGATAAAAACTTCATGGCTAATTTAATTAACAAGCACAATATAGGTACTGTTTATCATTTAGTCTCTCTTCTTTCAGCAAAAGGTGAGATTGATCCCTCTTATACATGGGACGTTAATATGAATGGACTCAAGCACATTTTAGATTTAGCAGTAGAGTATAAGCTTAAGGTATTTTGGCCAAGTTCAATAGCTGCTTTTGGATTAACTACACCAAGAATTAATACTCCGCAAAAAACTGTTTTGGAGCCAAGCACCATGTATGGGGTTACTAAGGTTGCTGGAGAATTATTATGTCAATATTATTTCCTTAAATACGCAGTTGATGTTCGTTCACTCAGATATCCTGGAATTATTAGCTGGAAAACTCCTCCCGGTGGAGGAACTACCGACTATGCTGTTGCAATATTTTATGATGGATTGCAAAGTGGAGCGTATGAGTGTTTTGTTAAAAAAGAAACAACTCTGCCAATGATGTATATGGACGATGCTATTAAAGCAACCGTAAGTCTAATGCAAGCAGACTCTTCAAAGTTAACAGTTAGAACTAGCTATAACATTGCTGCAATAAGCTTTTCAGCAGAAGAGTTGGCATCGGAAATAAATAAAAATATTAAAGTAGTCGTGACCTATAATCCTGACCATCGACAAAAAATAGCGGATTCATGGCCAATGTCAATTGACGACTCTCAGGCTCGAAAAGATTGGGGATGGTCGCATGATTTTAATATTGAAAAAATGACAGTTGAAATGATTACGCAGTTGAAAAAAAAATTTCAATAAAACAATATTATGAAAAGAAATCCATTTATCTCAATAATTGAAAAAGAAGTTGCAAGAATTGATACTCTTAAAACTTCAAAGCGTCACGAGAGAATTATTGAAGGTTTTACAAAGCATAGTTCTCCTAGGGCAATTATTTCAGGACGAGAGTATTTAATTTTTAACTCAAATGATTATTTGGGCTTAAGACACAATAATGGCTTAAAGAAGGCTGAGCATGAAGCTAGTAAGCAATTTGGAGCTGGACCGGGAGCCGTAAGATTTATATCAGGTACCTTGAAAATACACAAAGATTTAGAACAAGAAATAGCTAAATTTCACAAAAGAGACGATGCTATTGTTTTTTCGTCGGCGTTTGCTGCAAATCTTGCCACAATGTTTTGTCTCTCACAAGGATTAACTAAAGATTCTTTGGTAGATTCTGATGTTCTTTTTGTTTCAGATTCACTAAATCATAGAAGTATTATTGATGGAATAAGGCTAACTGGTTTACCAAAAGATAATCGTGCGATTTTTGAACACATGAACCCAAATTCCCTTGAAAAAATATTGTCTAGTTATGCCAAAAAAGTTAAGCGGGTAGTTGTAGTTACTGATGGAGTATTTAGCATGCTTGGAGAGTATCAAAAATTAAAAGAAATTAAAGAGGTTATTGAAAAGTATGAGTCAAAATACGATCTTGGCATACTTTTGGTGGTTGACGACGCACATGGAGTTGGTATCTCTGGCAAAACCGGACGAGGGGTTGAAGAGATTGAAAGCATTAATGCTGATATATTAATTGGCACATTAGGTAAGGCTTTTGGATCTGATGGAGGATATGTCACATCTTCTAAAGCTATAATTAATTACTTAAGAGAAAGCTCGGCAACATATATTTATTCTAACTCTATTTCTCCGGGAACTGCAGGAAGCTCTTTAAAGGCTTTTAGATTGTTGTCTGATAAAAAGGGTAAAAAATTACTTGAAAGTTCTAAAAAAAATACAGAATACTTTAAAAGTAAGATGAAAAAAATTGGTTTAACATTTGCTGTAAACTCAACTCATCCAATACAACCTGTTCTTATTGGTGATACTTCTAAAACAAAAGATTTAGTTGAGTACATGTTTAGAATGGGAATACTTGTTACAAATATTAGTTATCCAGTTGTGCCACCCGGAAGAGATGAGATTAGAGTTCAGATAAGCGCAACACATACAAAAAAAGATATTGATTTTTTAGTAAAAGCTTTTTCTTTAGCAAAAAAAGATCTTAATTTGTAAAAATTTATGCAATATTCAATTATTCTTGATAAAAATGAGTTAATATACATACTTGTTCATTATGGAGTTGAAGACGAAGAAAAATACAACGAATACGGCTTAAGTATCGAAGAAACAACTAAAGAAAATATAGAAAAAGGAAAGAAATCTTTACTGTTGAGGGGCATTATATCTTCAAAGTCAAACGGTGTCTCATACATAAAAGATGACGCAATCTCATTAGTTGCTATCACTTTAAACTCAGTAGAAAAAAATAACGAATATACAGATCTGGAAAGTGGTCTCAAGGTAAAATTTATCAAAGATGAGGGTATTTATCTTTTTAAAGGGTCTATATAATTTCAATAATTTTTTTTATTACTACTTTATTACCACTAAGTGACAATCAGCGTTTTTAATAGCTAAATCCCAGTGAAGAAACTTTGTAATTTTTAACCCCTGCTCCCAGCAAATAACAATTTTCTGCAAAGTATCCACCAAATTTCCAAAGCTTTTATATAAGATTACGCATACAACGTCAATTCGCTCAATTACTTTACCCTAGGTGACCAATATTTTATATTATTTAAAATTTTCTTAATCTCAGGAAGCTTTTTATTTTTACAATATATTCAATTTTGTGCTTTAAAATAAAGGTTTTTTAATTTTTCTATGGCGATCATGAAAATGATAAGAATGATGCCAACTGACATAAATGCCAAAAATTTTTCAAATCCAGATAAGAATAAACTGGCAATGCCAAGTATCACTGAAATGCTCCAATAAAAAATCGCAATGCGACGTCGACCCCAACCGATCTCTAATAATCTATGATGAAAATGACCTTTGTCACCTATAAATGGAGATTTTTTATTTATAATCCTTCTTAACAATGTATAAAACGCATCAATAATTGGTATTGATAAAACGAGTATGGCGGTTCCCAGTTTTCCAAACGATAAAATTGACAGAGCTCCAAGCATAAAGCCGGCAATAGATCCTCCCCCATATCCGGGCATTATTTTTTGAGGATAAAAATTAAACGGCAGAAAGCCAAAATATGCACCTGAAACTATGAAAGAAAGCATCATCACAGTTTCTATATTAATATTATGTGCAGTAAATCTTTGAGAGAGTATCCCAAGAAAAAGTGCGGTAATTCCAACAAAGCCCGGCAGTTGACCATCAACTCCTTTGCTCCAATTAACCATGTTCATCATCCAAGTAAGCCATATTATGGATAAAACATTTGCAATAACTAAAAATTGAAACTTTTGTCCAAAAAATTCTAAATTTAAAACCCAGTTATCAAGGCGAATCACATCTCCGAATGGATTTGATATAAATGGAATGCCTAAGCCTCCAGAAACCACAATTGCCGAAACAATTATGTTAACTCCGAATCTTAAGTAAGGTGATAAATCATATTTATCATCAAGAACTCCTATAATCGCAAGGATTAAGCAGCCAATTAGGACTCTGATAATTATGTGGTCAAGAGGCAAGAAAAGTATAGAGCTTATTAAAATAGATAAAAATATTGGAATTCCTCCAGCTCTTGGGATTATCCCTTCATGTGTGTTTGCCGGATGCTTGCTTTTTTTACTATCAGTAACCAAGCCCCATTTGTTTGACAGTCTTATTACAAAAGGAGTAAAAAAAATCGAGATAAAAGCCGAAAATAAAATGATAAGGAGCATTTCAAGAAACATAATCTAAGTTACCAAAAAAATAATTTTTAAAAATACACTGGTAAATATAACAATAAAAAAAATCGTGGCATACTCAACCACTTTTATTAATACGGTTTGCTCTTTGGGAATTTTAGTTGAGATAAATTTATTAATAATAAAGATTAAATGAAGGATTATTGGAATTATGACAATATGCCACAGATCCGCGATTTGATCTTCTCCCCATGACGCGGAATAATATAATGGAATTTGTTTTGGCAATAGTTGAAAAGCTAATCCAAAAAATAACAGCATTATCGCATCTGCTCCAAATAAAAGTTTTACCAGCATATAAGTATTATAACTCAATCAAAAAGCAGGAAGTTCTAAATACAGGGTCCTTTGTTATGGAATTGGAAAAGCCGAAGCTAATTTTTTAACTTTAGTTTTTAGTTTTTTTAAAGTTTTATCGTTCAATATTTCTTTTTTGAAATTTTTTAGATAGTTAATTCTATCTTCTTTATTTTCAGGAAGCTGGTATTTTTTAATTAGCTCCAATACTTTTAGCATTGTTTCACCAATAATCTCCATTTCTTCCTCTTTCATTCCGCGAGTTGTTGAAGCTGGCGTACCTATTCTTAAACCAGATGGATAAAACGGCGAACTTTGTTCGCCGGGAACGGTGTTTTTATTTAAAGTTAAACCGATTTGATCGAGTGCAAATTCAGCAAAATAACCCGCCCCTTTTCCATGAGTGGGTGTTAAATCCGCAAGGATTAAATGATTTTCAGTCCCGTCACCAACCAGTTTAATACCCCCTTTGATTAAAATTTTGGATAACTTTATCGCGTTTTTAACAACCTGATTTGCATATGTTGCGAAACTTGGCTGCATGGCTTCATGTAAAGAAACGGCAATAGCTGCAGTTTGATTGTCATGAGGACCTCCTTGTAAGCCGGGAAATACAGCCTTGTTTATTTTATTTGGTAGTTCATTATCTTTTTTCAAGCCTTTATTTGTAACCATAATTATGCCGCCTCTGGGCCCTCTTAATGTTTTATGAGTTGTTGATGTGATAATGTGAACATGTTCGACAGGGGATGGGTGTGCCTTTCCAGCAACTAGTCCTGAAATATGGGCGATGTCGGCAGCCAAATAAGCATCAACTTCTTCAGCGATTTTGGCAAATTTATGAAAAGGTATTATCAATGGGTAGGCCGATGCTCCAACCCAGATTAGCCTTGGTCTGTGTTTTCTAGCTAAAGATCTTATCTCATCAAAATCAAACAATCCATCTTCAGCATCTCTTGTTGTTTTAACAGAATACTGAACGCTTGTAAAGTACGTTGCCGAAAAAGACACAGTTGCGCCGTGAGTCAAGTGTCCTCCTGATGAAAGTGCTTGCCCCATTATCACATCTTGCGGCTTGCAAGTTGCCAT
>JBIKWE010000073.1:0-3964 GCA_044356445.1 Limisphaerales bacterium
TCCATTAAAATCAGATGATATTTTAGAGGGAATAACTCGTCGTACGGTTATTCAGCTTGCTATAGATTTAGGAATTGCTGTTGAGGAGAGATCAATAGACAGAACAGAGTTATACATTGCTGATGAAGCATTCTTTTGCGGAACTGGAGCTCAAATATCTTGGATTCAATCTATAGATCATAGGCAAATTGGAGATGGAAAACGTGGAAAAATCAGCGGCATAATACAGGATTTATTTTTTAGAGTTGTCAGAGGTAAAGAAACAAAATATTTAAGTTGGCTTACCGAAGTTAATTTGAGTAAATGATTAAATTCAATTGACTTATTTTTTATAAATGTTAAAATATCAAAATGTTAAATAATTACTGGTACATTATTGCACTATACTTCGTCCTCTTTATGAGGTCGGCGGGAGTGTGATAATGCACAAGTAAATCACACCAACCCGCCCAAAAGGCGGGTTTTTTTTAGTTTAAAAATTATAACTATGAATCCAGAATTAAAATCTTTAATCCAACAGTTCTCAGAATCAAAAATACCTGATGTGAATATTTTTTCTCCAGAACAGAGACCTTGGGGAGGTGTTGTTGAATATACAACATTAAGAAAAGCTTTTGCTGAATATCAAAAAGATCCAATAGGAGAACGCCGTTTGCAATTTTTGAAAGATGCTTTTGGTATAGAAGATCCTGAAGCATTTTTACAAGATGCAGGATTAGGTGCCTATGTTGAGGCAAAAAGACGAGGAGCAATGGTAAGTGCCGTAAAAGCGCATTATTTAACGACTACACCATACAATTTCACAGATGTTTTAATGAATGGTAATTTAGCTATGATACATAATATTCCAGCGGCATGTATTGTGATGGGTTATGAAGATGACATGTTTCATACAAGTCCAGAAAAAATGGAAGGATTTGGTAAACAACAGTATTTTGTAGGATACAATGCAAAAGGTCGTCCTCAGTTTGCTCAGGTGGAAATAAAAGCAATTGGTGTACGAGACACATCTGCTGCTGATGGGATGCAACCAGTGAATTTTATTGATGAAATTAATGGTTATAATTTAAAAGATATTTTCGTTAATGTCACAGAGCCAACAGATCCTCGAGGATGTCGAGCATCAAAAACAGTTGGGGGAGAAACCACTGATTATATTGAAGCTGTATTAGGTATGCGTTGGGGTGATATTTTAAATAATCCTCATTCTAATTGCTATAATCGGGGTAAAGTAAGTGTCGCTCAATTACATAAAGTATTATTTGGTGCAACAATTAATAGATTACGTGGTCAAGGATATTTACCAGATGAAGAAACAATGCCTATTATTTATGCCGAATTAGGTAATTTATCAAAATCATTACTTAAACATGGAAATAGAGTTGATAATACTGTGGATATTTTAGGGTTTTGTGGAAAACCACAAAAAATTTTAGGAGATCTTCTTTCAGTTCAACCAGAAGGAATTAAGATGGTTCAAAGTTTCTTAAAAGGAGAAATTACAGACGAAGAAATTGTCCGTGCAGCCATAATGAAACATCATGAAAAGTTATCTAATGATCAAATTGTTCAGATAGATAGCTTGCCAGATGATGAAGCTCAACAAGTTTTGGATTATATTATGAAAGCACAAGGATTGTTTTTTGATGAAAAAACTGGCTTATTGTGTCGTAGTACAGACAAAGGTCCAGTAGTTGATCCAGCAGCTTATTACCCTATATTTAGTGTGTTGTTAGATAATGATCATACCAGTCTTGATGAAGAAAGTTGGTACTTTACCAGTAAGATACAACGTTGCCAAGCTCTTTTAAAAGCTTATAATGTGCCAATTTCTGTAATTCGTACACCACATACAGAAATTCCTGCATTTGATACTATTCGAATTCATCCAACAGGTACTTATTACGATCTTAAACAAGCAGAAATTGAAATCTTTAAAAAAGTAACAAGTCAATTTAGAGAAACCTTATCAGAGATTATGAATGAAGTTTTGCCACAACAAGCAAATGGCAAAGCAGTAAAACCTACAAAAGATACAATCGATGCTGCGAATCAATTAGTATCTGCTTTGGGGAATGAATATTTTCATCGTGAATTAGCCAAAATACGACAAGCTGTACAAGATAAGAAACCACATGAACCTGCCGTTAATACAGAAGCACTTGTTACAAAAGAAGTTATGGGTTGGTGGGTTCAAATGCTTATAAGTACTTTATCAGAAAATAGAGAAGTATAATATTGGTGTTATAAAATCAAAAAAATCACATGAGCATACATAGCATTGTTAAAAAATTAGTTGCTCTTTCGCCACGTTTTGCAAAAGGTGAAGAAAAATCTGCAGAATTCATAAAGAATTATCTTGATCATCATAATATTTATTATATTGATCAGACATATGAAGCTTCCGTTCCTGTGGCTAAAGAAGTTTCATTGGTAGTTGATGGAAAATCTTTAGATTGCAGAAATGTCGGAAGTGAAAGCGGGATTTTTACTTCCAAAAATGAACTTGTTAGCTCTTTATATTGGGGAGATAATGATTTTTATTTACCTCCTAACATAAATTTTAATCCACAGTGTGAGGAGACAGTTTCAATGGCACTCTACTATAAACACGCCGCCATCGCAATTCGTAGATCAGATGTGGCAACTGTACTTGCTGCTAAAGAATTATCAGGTAAAACTGTTGTTGAACCATATACATTTACTGGTCATAACTTTTTAGTGGGAAACACAAAAAATCCTAAAAACGTTATTTTCACTCATTATGACTGTTGGGAAAGTGGCGCAGTTGATAATGCATCTGGTACGGCTGTTCTTATGAGTCTTGTTGTAAATAATCCAGAAGTTCTTAAAGAAAACCTTTTTGTAATCGCCGGCACTGAAGAAATATCTTATGATGAACCAATTTATTGGGGAAAAGGATATCGAGAATTTCAAAAAGAATATGCTGATCAGTTACAAAAAGCAGAATTAATTATTGTTATTGATTGTGTGGGTTATTCTGAACACGAATGGGTTACTGACCCTTCTCATGTAATGCTTGGACTGCCTCTTGATAATTTTGAAGCATTTAGTGATAAATGTAAGATGATTTGTGGTGATTTTGACAAGCTCATGAAAGTGTATCATAGCAATGATGACACTATAGATTTGTTGAGTGAAAAATCTTTACAAGAAGCACAAAAACTGTTAATTAAAGCAATTTATAAATAATCCTATAATAATTAAGTTATGGTATAATATACATATATGAGTAACACGATTGAAGGCTATTTTCAAGTCCTAAAACAATTACATTTTCTGAAGAACATGCTCCTGATGGGAACCTCCTTTATATTCCATCTAAAGGAGATTTAACTTTTATGACGCATGAAGGAGTGTATTCCCCAGAAGATTTTATGACTACAGATTTTGCTGAATATGTCCGCAATACATTTGGCATGCCAAAAGTTACGGTGCGAACATTTGAAGAAGGTCCAGGTGACGTTGCTCCACAGACTCCTTATATGGTTTCAGATATTTCTCCAGCTGTCGCTGAAGTTGTAAATAATTTAGGTTATCCTGTAAGTCCTGATTATTTTAGACTTAATAATAAAGCACATTTTCAGTCAGTTGTAGGACAAGTTCTTAGAAAACAACTTTCAACACAACCAATAGTAATTGGTGTTGGAAGTAATGTATAACAAGTAATTACGGTAGCAGCTCATAAAATAGCTAAAGATAGTCGTGCTGTTATTCGTGTTCCAAATACAGAGCTTGCTCCAGGAGCAGGTATGGGTGTTTTATTTGCTCAACACACTGATGAAATAAGACCATTTTTGCAAGGAGTTGAAGGATCTGTTGACGGAGATGTTTTACAAACAGAGATTATGGTAGAAGACTTTTTAAAATCTGATGCCTCTCCAAGTACTACTTTTTTCATAAATAATGATGGATCTGTTATTCCTATGGCAGTAAATTATCA
>JBIKWE010000042.1:0-6163 GCA_044356445.1 Limisphaerales bacterium
AGCAGGCATCAATTTATGTAAATGACCAACTTTCAGGCGCCACAGACTCAAATATCACTCTTCCTTATGGAACATATAACCTTGAGGTTAAAAAAGAGGGTTATTCAAGCTGGCAAAAGACAGTTTCATTAAAGGGAGAGATTGTAATGAGTTTAAATGCCAAGCTTTTCCTAAAAAATCCGGCATTAACGCCATTAACTAGTATCGGAGTTACCAAAGCAGTATCTGTCGGAAATACTGACAGATTGATAGCAGTTTCTAAATCAGGAGATTTAGAGAATGATGGCATTTATTTATTTGAGCCAAGCTCCCAACCAGTTGCCATATTTCCATCTCTAAAAATGATAATGTCAGCGGCAATTTTGCCAGTGCAGTTTGACCTTAACTCTGCAGAGTTCATTTTTGACCCAACTTATCGTCAGGCTATCGTTACATTTTCACAAAACACAGAAAAAATAGACAAGAATGAATCTGAAAAATTAGAAACTGTGTCATATTTATTAAAACTTGACACTCAAAATCTTAAGCTATATAACTTATCCTCAACTAAAGATTCAATTATTGAAAAATGGAATCTCGATCGCCAAAAGGAAGTTATAAAAATAATTGAAACTTTACCTAAGAAATTGCAGTCCGTTGCCAGAGATAGTATGCTAATTGTCTCTGTGTCACCTGATGATAAAAAACTGCTATATGTTGCAACTTCCAATAACACCCTTCCTCTTGTGATAACGCCTCCTTTAATTGGAGCCAATCAAGAACCAGAGTCAAGAGATATTGCGACGGGTAAATTATTTGTTTATGATAAACGCGAAGATAAAAATTACGAGATTACAGCAATCAAAATGCCGGAATTACCTAAAAAGAAGGTGTTAAATGATTCTGATTTAAATTCAAATATTGAGATTAACGAAGTGTATAGCTTCCTTTCTAAAGTTAGAAAGACCGTCACTTGGTTTCCGACATCAGATTATCTTGCAGTTAATGAAGGAGAAAAAATATCAGCAATCAGTTATGACAATGCTCATAAAGAGGTTTTGTATGCTGGACCTTATGACACAGAGTACTTTAATATTTCAGGAGAAGGCGAAATTTTAACACTTATTAATCTTAATCCACAATCAAACTCACAAGGTGATTTGTATTCAATCAGTTTATGGTAAGGCAACAATCGGCTCGGCAAAAACCAACTGCCTTTTAAATGTTGTTCCCGGTGGCCAGCAAGTTTGAAGGGTTAAAAACTCTTTATCTGTTTTTTTGGTTAAGTACTCAACTTTATCAGGATCAACAATTTCTTTTCCAGTAACACGGTACACAAATCTTTTACCTTTATAAAACAAATTAACCTCATCTCCCACCTCAAGCTTATATAGCAGATAAAAGACTGCATTATACGACTCAACATTAAATATATTGTCTGTAGAGTGTGCAAAAAGAAAAATGTGTCCACCTTCTCCCGGAAATGCCGTGCCTGAGGCATGAGCAACACCGGTTTTTAAGGCTTGTAAATATTCGTCCTTTTCAACTGTTGAGACGTTCCCGATGACGTTTGAGTTGGCACCTATCTTTGGCACCACCACACTGAAATTGGTATCAGTAGGAATTAAAAACTCTGTGTTTTTATCTTCTACCAAACTTAAAAGACCCCCTTTAAGTGTCTTATCACTGTTTTCATAATAAATACTATTTTTGCCGTTATTCTTTATCACCTTATCTTTTAAGGGATCAACAACAATAAAAGTTTTGCCCGATTGAGTATTTAAAAAGTATTTTATTTCTTCTTTTGCAGGCTGATATAGCACTCTAAATATGATAAAAAAAGACGACAGTATTAAAAAATTACCCAACGTGCGGGCGATAAAAACTCTTAAATAATCTGACTCTTTTTGCTTAATCATTTATTTATTTTTGGGCTTTCTTGTAAAAACTTTTTCTTCATAAAATCCTTAAATCTATTTATCTCTTCTTGATATTGCTTAAGCTTTATTTTTTTTTCACTTAAAGAATATTGTCTCATCTGTTGAACGCTGCAGCTTACAAGCTCAAAAGTTCCATCAAAGCCAATTGGTCTTTGAGTTAATCCCAGATCAAAATCATAATTTTGACCAGAATAAAACTCAAAAAGTAATGATTGTACGATTGTATAATAGGAAGAATTTATACTTTCGGCTGCTTTTAAAGTGACTTTATCAATTTCATCTATTGGTAAGTCAATATCATATTCATCCTGAGATGCTCTAATGTATGGATATGAATCTTCTTCTTCAGTCAGCCTTTCTTCATGACCCTCACAAGAGGAGCAAGTCTTTACTCCAAAACATTGTAGCGCAACACAAGCCTCCTTTATACCCTCATCAACAGGCAGATCTAAAGCATCAGTCACATTACTCATGAGCAACATTTCAGCATTCCACCTATTTAACTTTTTTGCATTATTATTTTGAAATTCTTGAGAAGTCATAATTGCATAAAAAAATTTTATGGTGCCCCCACGAGGAATCGAACCCCGAACTATCCCTTAGGACGGGACTGTTATATCCATTTAACTACAGGGGCATATTATTTATATAACTTCCTGTATGATATTTTAACACTTATTTTTTGAGGTTTTTAAGATAGTCCAACCGCCTCAAATATGAAAGGTTGAACATTTATTAACATATGTAACAGTATGGCATACCAAATATTGCCTAATCTGTGATAAATAACAGACAGTATCAAACCTAATACGAAAGTTGCTGGATAAAGGCCGGGGTGCAGATGAAAAACGGCAAACAATAAACTTGAAAATATAACAGAATTCCGAATTGAAATATGTTTTTTTAAATAATTAAAGACGACGCCTCTAAAAAATAATTCTTCATGAATTGGCACCAAAACAGAGACGGTAATAACAGTTAGCCAATAAGATACACCCAACATATTCTCCATCCCCTCCCACTGCATTTTAACCCCATCGTCAAACATGTTTAATGCCTTGTCACCAAATACAAGAATAATGACAAAAGCCAGAATAATTAATGGCAGACGTGAAAATACGCCAATCACACAAACAATAAATATGTTTTTGGCGGTTAATTTTTTAACGAATAAATCCCCATTAAACTCTTTTTTTCGCACAAAAAAATATAACAGTACAAAAACAATGATTAAGATATTGAAGAAAAAACTTGGAAGCGGCTTTTCATAACCAATATCTGAAAAGCCGCTTCTAATAAATAAAAAATCGTATGAAAATATAAAAAAAGCAGGCGCGAGCATGTATGCGAGCGCCTGCTTTATAACTTCTATTGTTATTTTTATAAAAGCAATCTTCATAAAAAAGATTACCTCATAACATCTTCCTCAACACGCTTATATGACATCAGTTCATCTTTTTTATACCATAAAGAAACTTCATACTCTGCTTCCTCCACATTTCCTGATGCATGAAGTAAGTTTTTGATAGGTCTGCCACCTGTGTTTGCCAAATAAGACGAATCATAAGAATAATCTCCCCTTATTGTGCCGGGTGCCGACATAAGAGGCAAAGTGTGACCAACCATCTTGCGAACCAACTCAACAGCATGCGGGCCTTGAAGCACCATGCTTATGACTGGTCCATCAGTTATCATGGCAACCAACCACTCTCTAATTTTTAGCCCAATCTCATGCGGATCATCTGAGCCAAATTCTTTAACAGGATCAATGCCCAGATTTTTATAATTTTCAAGCGTCTTGCCACCCATTCCATTAATGAACTCTGTCCTTGATGCTGGATAATGCTTGTCCGCAAGCTCACGTGACACCATCATCATGCGAGCACCAACAATTTTTAAACCAACTTTTTCAAAGCGAGAGATTATCTCTCCAACTAAGCCTCTTGAGACAGAGTCAGGTTTAAATATAATAAGTGTTTGCTCCATATGTTTAATTTAAATTTATAATTATTTTTATGCTTTATTTTATCATAGATTAAATGCAATAAAATCTTATAAAAAAATGCGGCCACAACTTGACTTAATCTATAATAACCCAATCAAATTTAGCATCCATTGGAGCCAATATGCCAAATTTCACATAAAATCCGTTTACATTTTTTTGAGTAACTGCCGATGTTGTTATCCAACTTGATGTTATAACAACAGCATAATCGTCGTTTTCTCTTGGTTTTGAGAATAATATTTCTATTGTATCTGTGTTTTGTAACACTTCTATATTTGAACCTCTATTAAGATTATTTCCTTTGATAAGACCAGACTCAACCACAAGATCGCCACTTACTATTTTTAAGTTACCCTCAGTATCAATTATTGCCTTACCACCCATGAAATCTATCTCGCCCAATGCCTGATGCTGAATTTTTAATGGACCACTTAATGTTGATAATGTGGCACTTGGTGTGGCAAGAGAATCATCAAAGCCGTTTATTGTTAATAAGCCATTAGTAATATTTCCCGTCACAGCAAGATTATTAATATTTGCGCCTGACGTGACAGTTAATGCTGAAAATGTGGCAATTTGAGATGTGAACGCACCAAGAATTCGCGAATCAATCAAAGATTCCAATGCAGATGATGCGGAGAGAGTTGCCGAATCTGTTGAGGTTAAACTCATTATCTGCTCAAAAAGGCCAATTCTCTGATTTAACTCAGAAAGAGTGGCTGAAGCTGAGGCTTGAAAATCAGATATATCTAATGAATAATTTTCAAGAACTTCTACTCTACTATCCAAGGCAGTTATTGTTGTAATATTAGCTGTTTGGTTTAAGTTTATTAAATCATTAGTTGCAGACGTGCTATTTATAAGTGAGCTTATGGAGGTTACAATCTCTCCTGTTTCTTCATTTAGCTTTAGATCTAATTCTTCGGTTAAGGTTGACAAATTAGAGCTTATACCTGAGATTTGGAGTTGTTGTTCTTGGATGGCGCTTACTAGGTACGGTGTGAGCCTGCTATAGTCAATAGCTTTGATACCAGCAATATCTGTGCTCACGAGGTCGGGAATTATTTTTTCTACCTCTTGAGCTATGAAGCCAGAACTTGCTATGCCTGATCCTTTCCATTCAAAAGATACACCTCTTAAGCTAATTACTTTGTCTAGACTGTCAATTAGTGGGGAAATATTTTCTTTGAGGCTTAGATCAGAGTATGTTACCCATGCATTTGCCCGACCTTGACCGGTTGCATTAGCTACATTGGGTAGATCTAGGCGGTAACCCGGATTCGTCGTCCCAATGCCGACATTGCCGGCAAAAAATGCTGAGCCAGCAGAAAAATTATTTATGGTATATGAGGAAACGATATTACTTCCACTGTGTGCCACATATACAAATCTGCCTGATGGGTCAACAGTGACTGAGTTGGGGTTTATCCCTGTTGGAGCAGTGCCACTTGAGGTTAAGGTGCCGGTTGTTTGATTTATGGTATATGAGGAAACATTTTGACTATTATTGTTTGCCACATATGCAAATCTGCCTGATGGGTCAACATTGACTGAATAGGGACCTGACCCTGTTGGGGCTGTGCCACTTGAGGTTAAGGTGCCAGTTGTTTGATTTATGGTATATGAGGAAACATTTTGACTATTAATGTTTGCCACATATACAAATCTGCCTGATGGGTCAACAGTGACTGAGGTGGGGTATGTCCCTGTTAGGGCTGTGCCACTTGAGGTTAAGGTGCCGGTTGTTTGATTTATGGTATATGAGGAAACATTGTTACTGAGATTGTTTGCCACATATACAAATCTGCCTGATGGGTCAACAGTGGCTGAGTTGGGGCTTGTCCCTGTTAGGGCTGTGCCACTTGAGGTTAAGGTGCCGGTTGTTTGATTTATGGTAAATGAGGAAACGGTATCATTACCTCCACTGTTTGTCACATATACAAATCTGCCTGATGGGTCAACAGTGACTGAGTTGGGGTATGTCCCTGTTGGAGCAGTGCCACTTGAGGTTAAGGTGCCGGAGCCCATACCCATTAAACCCCGAGGTGCAATGATTTGATTTGAAGATTGTATAAAGCCACTGGCTCCTGATGCTAAAAGCTGACCGACAACTTCTAATTTACTGCTTGGATTCGTCGTCCCAATGCCGACTCTTCCATTTGAAAGTATTGTCATCTGTTCTGTGCCAGATGTAACAAGTCCTAAGATATCTGTTCTACTAAATATGCCTGTATTAGAG
>JBIKWE010000043.1:0-6134 GCA_044356445.1 Limisphaerales bacterium
TTCTATTTCATCTTTTTTTATAGCTAGTTGAATTGTGTCTGAGGCATCTTGAAGGTCTCCAAAAATTAGCTTACCATGTTCGCGCTTGGCAATTAGTCTTCCGGCAAGTATAACTGTTTTATTTTCAAACTTTGTAAAATTATCTTTAATTTCTTTATTTGAAAAATCTTTTTGTGATATAGAAGGATAGGGGTTTATGCCAATTCCACGAAGCTTGTTTAAATTATTTATTCTTTGCTGGCGCTGTCCAGCCAAATCACTGGATTGATTTTGCATAAGTTTTTATTTTGATATGCTAATAATTTTATAGCTTATTTTTCCTGCTGGGACAGTTACTTCAACCGTGTCTCCAACATTTTTGCCTGTAAGCGCTTTTCCAATAGGGGAGGTTGCTGAGAGTTTTTTTTGTGAAGGATCAGCTTCAAACTCACCAACTATTTTATAAACTTCATTTTTACCAGCTCGATCAACTGTTACTTCTGTGCCAACTGATACTCCTTTTGAGTCTGTTGATTCAACCACTTTTGCAAGTTTTATAAGCTCTTCTATTTCTCTGATTCTGCCTTCTGCAAAAGATAAATCTTCTTTGGCTGCGCTGTATTCTGAGTTTTCTCTGAGATCTCCTTGCGCCCTTGCTCTTGAAAGTCTTTCAACGGCTTTTGGTTTAAGATTGGCTGTTAAATCTAAAAGTTCTGCTTTAAGTTGTTCAAAACCTTCTTTTGTAAAAGTAATATTTTTTTTCATAATTTATTTTAAATTCTTCTATTGATGACAAGCTGAATGGATGATAGAATAATACTTTAAAATCATTTTGTTGTCAAACGGCAATAATCTGGTTTTGGCCCCATAGTCTAGAGGCCTAGGACACCAGGTTCTCATCCTGGCGACACGGGTTCGAATCCCGTTGGGGTCACAAGGTAAACGGGCGGGAGAAGCAACGGTATTAAATACCTAGTCCCGTAAAAAAATCCCGCTTCCGGTCACAAGGTAAACTAGGACATATGTATCGCTAGGAAATGCCTAGTATCGTAGAAAAATCTTGTTTCGTGCTACAAAGATCAAGATGGTAAGTGTTGCGTTAGAAAAATTAAAAGATCTACGAATTTTTTTTGGTTTTACGTTTATTTTTATCTTATTGTAATAATAATACAACCAGAACATCTGACTTGTTATATATGTTTAGGAGAGATTGTTAAGGTTGTTAGAAGTTTTTCTTTTAGCTTGCAAAACATGACCCGTATAAATTGTATCATAAATGTTAATTGCATTAAAAAGATCTTTAACATTATTAATGTATTTTAAACCCTTACTATTAAATGAATCCCTTAATAAACTTATTGCGGATTCGTTGGACTCTCTCCATACTTCCTTTCCAACTGTTCTAGAATATTGCTCATACATATCTGCTATTTTAAGAATTATTTCGGGGTGCAATCTTCCGTAAACTGAATATTTTTTTAAGCTGTTTTTAATTTCAATATTTGACATTGAATTTAAAAAATTGTAAACATATTCCCATCTCTGATTTAAATCTTTGATATTAAAATTATGCATGTCAATTAAATATTGAAGTAAAAAAGCATATCTGTATGAATTTTCAATTTTCAGATTACCTTGATCGATATTCTTTATTATGAATTCAACAGCCATAATTACATTAATTAAATGTAAATCTGCTTTTGATTCTTTTTCTGACCTCCATATTTTAAACATTACAATTGACACTATTAATATTAGTGTAATAGGGGCTATATACATCATAAAATTATACTAATTGCACGATACTTTTTTGACACTTTTTTTATTACTTTACAAATTCCAGTTTGCTACTAAATATCAGTTTCAAAATTACTTAGATAGTTACTTTTATATTTATCCGCTACCAAGATAATTAATAATAATTTATTTAGATAATTGCTTAAATATTTCGCCATTAGCAGATTGTCTCGCAGGGTACTCCATCAGAATCTCCATCTAATCGATCTAATCCACAAGAGTTTAAATAAAAATATGCTTCCTCGCAACTATTCATTTGCCCACACTTTGTTTTGCCATCACATGAATAATTATTTGAGCCTGAATTGTTATTTGATTTTTGAGTCGTTGTTTTTGTTGGAGAATTGTTACTTTGACATGAAGACCAGAGACCTCTGTTATTTGTTTTGGCATCTTTTTCTGCTTCTTTAAAAATATTTTGATATTTAATGTCAGGTTGATATGGACTTGCATAAGCAAATCCTTGTCTGACTAAATATTCATTTACAAATAAATTGTCAACATACACATATCTTAATAAGCGGCCGTATTTATCTGTTTCAGAAACATCTTTAACTAATTTAATTTTTTTACCCAAGACTAGTCGATTATTTTCCTCAGATGCTTGTTTTCCAAAGCATTGAACTGTTTTTCTTGGGTCTACAGTCTCAGGAGTGTCTATTCCAATGTATCTAACAACTCTGTTTCCCTCTATTTGTATTGTATCGCCGTCAATTATTTTAGTGACCATATATTCATGGTCATAAACTTTAGATATATCTCTAGTCGGTGAAGCCATAATGACAGTTGGTGTATTTGCTTGTGGGGTTTTTGTAATTTGAATAACTTTAGTTGGTGTAGGTGAAATTAAGATCGTTTTGGTAATTGTATTAATCTCTTTTTTTGCTCTATTTTTGAATACGATTAAATTCGAAGAAAGTTTCTTGATGTCCCCAGCACTGATAATTATTTTATTTTCCCCCTCAGTAAGCGAATATAAATATTCAAATCTTCCATTGTCTGTCTTAATTTCAATGTCATTTATCCAAACTTTTCCAGTATCAGGCTTAAGAGTTCCTTTTATTGTAATTTGATTTTCTTCAGTAATTAAATTTGCTGAAGGTTCAGTAATACTGAGCTGAGGATCTGAGTTATTGTGCAGGGCTAGGGATAATGCAATTAAAAAAATAAATAATCCAATAACCGTATTAGTTAATAGAATTTTAAATTTTTTTGAAAATTTTGACTTTTTATATAACCACCATAGAGATAGTATTGGCAAACTTAACAGTGGTAAATATATTGTCCCAAGTACCACAATTAATAAATAAAAGAAATTTATTTTATTAATTTTTTTAAAATTCAAATATTTTTTCGAGAATGAAAATTCACCGCTTTTTTTTAATAAGAATTCTTTTAATTTTAAGAAATAAGATTTAATTTTTGAAAAATCTAGAAAACTCTCAAAATGAGGAGGTTCTTTTATCTTGAGTAATAGATACTTTTTTATCTTTAAAATATAATCCCTTACTTTTTCAATATCGTAAGCAGTATAAATCATTTGTTTGGATTTTAACTTGTTCTAATAATACAGGGAAAAAAGAAAATGTAGAATTCGATTTAACGAAAAAATAAAAGCCAGCTTTACTAAAAATATAGAAATCTATTATATTTAAACTATTTTATCACTTAAACACGAGTATTAAATAATTAAATATTATAAATATCAAAGTGCACTGCGTAGTTTAAACTGTTTTTTAATACTGCAGTATAGTATCCCATGTTATGTGTAAATAGAATTGTATTTTTTAAATAGCAATCCTATTACGCTTTCATTAGCTTGATTTCTTTCTTTGCATACTTATTTCTGTCATCCAACGGACGCTCTTTTTCTTTGTAACAAACCCTTCTTTATATACCTAAGAAGTGTCAATTGAAGATCTTCAAAAACAATTATGTCGAGTTCCTGTTTGTTAACAAATCTACCGGCAAGATTTAGAGTTTTATTTTCATTTCATCTGCTGAAAATAATTTGTAATTTCTTTTTTTTGAAAATATTTTTGTGAAGTAGATAATTTTTCATCTTACGTAAATATCGAAGCGAAGTTAAGCGATGAGGATTTGGAAACTTCCACTAATTTCTAACCTCTTTTAATGAAGGAGGAAATTAAAAAAAGCATAAAAGGAACGTGTGATAAATAGTTATCACCTAAGCCTGGCAATGCCTTGTCGAGCTTTATCAAGAGTGGGAAAGCGTAACATATAAAAACGTAAAAATGTTTTTAAACAGGATTTTTTAAACCACATATGTTCACATCACCAGCAATTTTATTAAGATTTTTTATATCTGTTACTATAAACTCTCAAGCCTTTTTAACAAAATCTCATTTTTTAGGATATTTAATTGCAAATCCATATTTAACTTTGTAAACCAATAATTTAATTTATTGTAATTATCTTACAATTTATATAGTATCTGGAATCTAATAAGCATATTTTTATTTTTATCGGAAAAAAATAAGTGATATTATTATAGAAATATAATGAAAAATAAATTAAATAGTCAAAAAATGAATATCCTAAAGAGACGGCTTACTGTAATAATTGTCTCTATCTTTTTAACAATTATCTATATTGTAGTTTCAATTTATTTCATATTTATCAAGGATACAGGCTCAAGTTATAGTATAAAGCAGAATTACAAATCATATTATGGACTTAACGATTGGAATCTTTCTAAACATGCATTAGTTGATATAGATGGAGACGGTAAACAAGATATGATAACGTATACTAATTGTGGGTTCTTAACGGCCACAAGAGAGCTAAAAATTCCAGAGAGTAGGAAATGTGTAGAGCCAAGCATGGTTGGAGTTGGATTTCCAAACGAAGAAAAGAAAGTCGGTCAAAAATTAATATCGGATAAACCATATAGGTATACGTTGCTCAAAAAATCGTTTTTAGTTAAAACCCAAAATGACATTTGGAAACTTTATGATACTAATGGTTTTCAAATCAGAACATATGAATTAAGACCTGACGGGCTATTCTATGAAATATCTCCTTCTTTAAGAGATAGAATTGATGTGATTGCGTATCAAGCTGGACATTTTGGAGTTTTGTTAGTTTTGATTATTTATCTATTCTTTAGCGACATATGAAGAGCTTAATTGTAACAAAAAAGAATATAGTGATTAATAAAATAAAACGCAAAAAAAATCTGAAAAAAATTTCTTTGAAAAACAAAAATTATGGTTATATTTTTTTGGCAAGAATAATGAGATGTTCTTCATTTCCAGAAGTGTCAATTTCATCAAAGATTATCTCAAATCCCGCATCATTAATAAGCTCCTTATTTTTCTCAGCTCCATAATGACTCCAGTGCATTTCAGCTCCACAAAAATCATCCTCCTTCCCAACCCAGTCATTTGCTCCCATTGTGATCAATAGGTAGCCATCTGTTTTAATGAATGAGTTAAAAGTTTTAAGTAAATCTAGATGATGTTCTCTTGCGGTATGAAAAATTGCATAAAAAGAAACAACTGCATCAACTGTATATTCACCTGGCTTGAGCTCTGACATGTCTTTGACAAAATATGAAGCAGAGGGAACAAACTTTTTTGCTAACGATATTTGCTCCTCAGAAATATCAATTCCAGTTACTTTCAATCCGTGATCTATAAGAAATGAATCAATTGGTTTGCCAGCACCACATCCCGCATCTAGTATATGACTACCTTCATCTAGTTTTTCCAGTAGCATTTGCAAGTGACGCTCGTTTTTGAACTGGTCTCTAAATTCTGAAGAATAATTCTGTGCTGCTTTGTTATATCCATTTTTAACTTTTTGATTGATACTCATATATGTTATTATACTTTGATAATGATAATTTTTGAAACACAAAATATGGTGTATAAATCTTCATTTGAGGTCAATAACAAGGAAAATAACTTTCAATTTTGAGTTAATTTATTTATAAATTAAAGCTTCTCATTAGTTATCCAACAGCTTTATTTAAAATATTAACAAGTGTGACGAAAGAGCATGAAGTTTAATATTAACCTCATTTTTTATAAAAAAAGCCTTAATTAAAGAGCAAATTTACTAAAAAAAGAGGTTCAAAAGAAAGCAAATTAGGCATGAAATACCCGATCTTTGTAAGTAAATTTCGTTTAAGCGTCACCAGATATTTTAATTATTTGTTTTCACTGCGATAAGGGTAAGTTGGAAAACCATTCAATAAATGTTCCAGATTAAACCTATTAAAGTCATCTTCTATACACCAATTTTCTCTGCCAAAATTTTTTGCTCTAAAATCAATAAAAGCGAGTAAACGTGCGTAATAATAATCTGGGCTAGTCTGCAAAATTATATCTCTT
>JBIKWE010000044.1:0-6098 GCA_044356445.1 Limisphaerales bacterium
CATCTTTTATAAAAAAAATCAACAACCCGGAGTTGTTAATTGCTCCACCGGCGCCGGTAACCTTGCCAACTCCGGCGCCCCTTAAAGATTTTAAAATATTACTTGTTTTTAAGGAGACTAAATTCAATTTTTTTAAAGCCTGTTGATTTTTAATAATGCAATCTGCAAATAAGTTAACATCCTCTTTGGCAATTGCAACAACCATTCTTTTAGTCACTTTTTCAATATTGTTTAAGATATTTTCAACTCTTTTTGGTGTCTTATTAAACTGTTTGCCAACATTTGCCACCATCTCCATGGTGGTTTCAGTGGGTTTACCTGTGTCAATTATCACTAATCTATCTTCTATATTTTTGGGTATCTTCATATTTAAAGCGGATATATGTTTCAAAAATTCAAATTCACGACGATAATATATAAGGCCGCCAAAACATGACGCTGATACATCTACTCCAGAAGGATTGCCATGAAAAAATTTTTCCGCTTTATATGATAAGACATTTATCTCTTCTTTTGAAAGTGGTGAAGATTTAAAAAAGTGCCCAAGGGAGGCAACGGTTGCGACACAAAACGCCGCTGATGAACCCATTCCACTACCCTTTTTAATTTCAGATTCATATCTCAAGCTATACGGCTTTCTTTTATACTGAATATCTTTCTTAATGAAATAATCAATTATGATTTTTTCTATATTTTCAATTGCGCCTTTTAACTCTTTTTTAAATTCTTTTTCCCTCTTAATCTCTTCAACTACACAGGTTAAATGCAGGTTAATTGCTGTCACTAATGCTGGCTTTGTATAAACAACAGCATGTTCTCCAGATAAAATTATTTTTCCGGGCGCGCGATATGAGATTTTCATTATTTTATCGTAAATTTTACGCCGTACTCCAAAACTTCCTCAGCCGCCACATTATTAATTCTCCTTAAAACTGCAGTTACCTTGACTCCTATTTTTACCTCATCATCTGTCATGTCAATCAACTGTCCATATGTTAAGTCGCCTGAATCAAGGCGCACCAAAGCAACGTAATAAGGAACATAGCTTTCATACTCAGGTGGCGCCACATGTATTTTTGTATAAGAGATTATCTCACCAGTTTTGTTAAGATTATCTCTAATTTTTTTTTGATTTCTCCAAATCGCAACTGGGCTATTCATAAGATTAATTAATTTCCAAGAATTGTAACAACAGAAACTCCGCCAGAGCCACCAACATTATGCGCCAAACCCTTATTAAGACTTTTAACTTGCCTTGTCCCAGCTTGATTTGTTAACTGTAAATAAATTTCCCCAATTTGTTTTACACCAGTTCCCCCAACAGGATGTCCCGCCGCTTTTAATCCCCCAGATGTATTAACAATTAAGTTGTTGCCCGAGTCTCTATGAGTTACCATATCTTTAGCAAGAGCGCCGCCCTTTCCTTTTTCCCAAAATCCAAGATCTTCAAGTGCAAGAATTTCTGCAATGGTAAAACAATCATGAACTTCCATAATATTAATATCATCATGTTTTAACTTAGCTGCCTTCATGGCTTTTTGTGAGGCAATAACAGTTGCCTGAAGCGAATCAATATTTTTTCTTTTGGCGACTGAGATTGTGTCAGTTGCCGTTTCCGAAGATAGGATTGGTGCTGACTTTGATTTATTAACCAACTCTTTTTTATTGGTTATAAGAAGTGCGGCAGCGCCATCAGAAATCGGAGAACTGTCTAAAACTTTTAAGGGATAAGCAATATATGTGCTTTCAAGGACATTATCAATCGAAACTGATCTACGAAAATGAGCATCTTGATTGAATGTGGCGTGAGCATGATTTTTTACAGAGACTGCCGCCAGATGTTTTTCATCATAGCCATATTTTGAAAGATAATACATCGCCATTAAAGCATAAACTCCGGGAAAAGTCAGTCCCACTTTTTGCTCATCATCAGACGCTGCAGTTGCCAATCCTTTGGTAATTAAAGCCCCATTTACATCTGTCATTTTTTCAACTCCCAGAACCAAAACCGTTTTATCTTTATTACTTTTTAAATATTCATTAGCAAGTTGAAATGCCAACCCACCTGAGGCGCATGCCGCCTCAACTCTATATATTGGACAGTTGATATTAAATAATTCAGATAAATATGAAGCAAGTAACAATCTCCCTTCAACAACACCCGACAACATGTTACCAACAAATATGGCATCTATGTCATCTTTGCATAGATTGCCATTTTTTAAAACTCCTTCAAAAGCTTCATTTGCTAAATCATATAATGACTTATTCCATAGCTCCCCAAATCTGGTTGTATAGTATGAGATAACTGAGTTCATAAAAATTATTTTTAAACTAATCCCATGTGCTTGGCATAGGTTGCGTAATTGATATATTTTTTTTGCTTAATATGATGTTCAAAATTCTTACTCTTCTTTTTTATTTCATTAGTGATTTTAAAAATGATTGCATCTGATCCGGCGCCTGAACCATATGAAGCAAAAAATATTAAATCATCGGCTTTTGCTTTATCAAGAACAGCAACAAGACCCATTAGTGCTGATGCTGAATACGAATTTCCAAGTTCTGGCACAACATAAGATGGCAAAACCTGTTCGCTCGTAAAGCCCAATGTTTTGGCAACTTTTAATGGAAAAGATCCATTTGGCATATGAAATACCGCCCAGTTGAAATCTGTTGGCTTATACCCTGTTTTTTCCAACAGGCTTTGCGACGAGCTAATTATGTGATGAAAATACGCAGGCGTCCCTGTGAATCGCCCTGCGTGAGAGGGAAAATCCGCTTTTGAACGACGCCAAAAATCAGGGGTATCAGATGAGAATGAGTGCCAGCCAACAATTTCAGCAATAACATTTTCCGAACCTATAAGAAAGGCATTTGCGCCAGATGCGGCAGAGTACTCAAGAGCGTCGCCGGGTCTGGCATTTGCCTTATCTGAAGCTATAACCAAACCATATGCAATTTCTTTAGCTTTCACCAAACCATAAGTTGAGATTAAGGCACCAGTTGATGCTTTGCAAGCAAACTGCGTGTCATATGCCAAATAATTTCCCTGTAAGCCAAGAAGTGATGCCACAATAGTTGAGTGAGGCTTTACCGCATACGGGAACGTCTCTGAACCTATAAATACAGCGCCAATTGCTTTTTTAACATCATCGCTTAAATCTCCACATGCCATAGCTGACGCTTCGTATGCCATAGTTATTATATCCTCATCATTGCCAGCAACAGCTTTTTCCTTAATTTTTAATGATTGTTCAACCTTATCCCCGCATTTACCCCACCATGAAGCAATCTCTTCAACTCTAATCCTATTTTTTGGGATATAAAATCCGTAATCAACAATTCCTATCATGTTATTTATCTTCCTAATTTTTTATGCGATTTTGCTAATGTTTTTTCAGTTATTGAAGCCAACAACGACAGCTCTCCCGCTAATACAGCACCAGCTAAAACCTCAGCAAGCTCTGTTGAGCTTTTTGCCATTGTTAGATTAAATGCCTCTTTTTGAGTAGGTAGATTTGTGCCGCCACCAACTGTGCCAAGCATAATATCTGGCATCATTATACTCATATACAAATCACCATTTTTATTTTCACTTGCAAAAGTTACTCCCAAAGAACCTTCAACAACGTGAGCTAAATCTTGACCTGTTGCTGCGTAAAACGCAGCAACTACATTGGCAAAATGGGCGTTATACCCCATTGAGCCAGACATCATAGAGCCTCCCCAACATTTGATAATTGTTGTTTTTACAAGTTCCGAAACCTTAACTTTTAGCTCTTTCAACACAATATCCTTTGGCACAACAACCTCTGCATGCACTCTGCGACCCCGACCTTTTATGGCATTTAACCATGATGGCTTTTTATCTACATCGTAATTTCCAGCAACAGCCACACATTTTGCCTCAGTTTTTAACTCAATATAATTAACCAGTTTGTCTGTTGCGATAGTTACCATATTCATACCCATTGCCTCATCCGTATCAAAAACAAAACGAACATAAACAAATGGACCGTTTATCTGAGTTTCAACATCTTTTAAGACAAGATGTTTTGAGGTCTCCTCGGCTTCATCTGCCAGTTCGTCAAAGTTTTTTAAAATATATGAAACAAGCTGGTGACTTTTGATAATTCCCTCTGTTTCAAAAACTGGTCCCCGAGTTGCCCCAACAGTCTCAACAAAACAATTTACTCCTCCAGATAGAGTGGCAACCTTGCAACCCCTATTAACAGATGCCACCAATGCCCCTTCAGTCGTTGCCAGAGGAACATACACTTCCCGTTTTTTCTTACCGTTTAACATTAAGGGCCCAGCAACACCAAGTGGTATAGCCACGCCTCCTATTAAGTTTTCACAGTGAGAGTATTTTTCATCAACTTGAGTATCAAGAATAGAGTTTAGTAAAACGTTGGCTTTATTTGATAAAGCCTTATTTCTTTCTTCTTTTGATTTTAGTTCTTGCAGGCGCATATATACATAGTCGTAAATAATATAAAAAACATACTTTTTTTCATAAAAAAGGTATTCTGAAAAGTTTTAAAGCATATAAAAAAAATGAATAAGGCAAAATAAATGCAATATAAAGCGACATGGCATACATAATTGAAAAAAATCTCAGCGAAGTTGAAAATCTTACTGCCAAATACAAAACTATTATTTTCCAAAATAATATTGAGATAGAAAAACTGATAAACGCTATGCTAAAAATCTCTCCCCAAATACTCTCTGTTCGAGGTGGGGGCAGCAATACATATAAAGAAGAGTTTGCATAAAACCACACTGTAGTTGGAATTAATGAATACGCAAACAATCTTAAAAAACCTTTTATTTCAATACTTTTTTCTTGCCCTAAGGTAATTTTAAAAACAGCAAAAAATAAGGCTGTTAGCAAATAATGCAAAATGGTTATGAAAAAAATCACAACGGGCGAAATAATATAGCTTCTTTGATGATCAGCAAATAAGAAATAAGCTCCAATTATTAAAAATATCACAACAACTTCTTTAAAACTGCCGTCAAAACTTATCATTCTCATTGTTTTATAAGGGGACACAACAAGAAGAGTTGCTCGTCTTAAAACCTGCAATATAACAATAAAAATGTCGTCAAAATAACTCTTAAAACCCATTTTGTAATAAACTTGTAAGATCAATTACCATTTTTCCAGCAAAAAGTTGAAATACAATCGCAATAATTATTGCGATTGGAAGTAAGTAAAGAAATGGCATAAACTTTAATCTTCTGGTAAATATCTTATATGCTGTTGTTAATGGCTTAAAATGCAAGTCATTAGGAGGAATCCTGTAAATTTTTTTAAATTTATCTCTGATGTTTTCAGGCAGAATCAAAAATGAAGGAGTAGTTTTTTTCAGATTTTTCATATTGAACAATAAATGCTTGTCTTGCTCTATAAATAAGACTTTCAGTTGATTTTAAAGATTTTGAAATCTTATTTGAAATCTCTTTAACTGTTAGGCTGTCTATGTATTTAAGTCGCAAAACTTGTGCATAATCATGCGGAATAAGTGAGAAAACCTTTTCCAAAAGCCCTCTTAGCTCTTTATTTTCTAAATCTGTATCAATTACAGCCGGCACAAATTGATCTGTAATAAACTCCGGGATACTGCCAAAAAGCCATTTTTTAATTTTTTTCTTACGGATATAGTCAATAATCTTGTTTCTTGCAATCGTTATTAAAAATGATTTTATACTACATTCATATCTAAAATCACGAGCTTTCTCTAAAAACTGAATAATTATATCTTGAACAAGCTCATCAACCAGATTCTTATCGCTTATCCGGGGTGTTATGAAGCGGACAAGCTCTAACCTATATTTTGAGTAAAAAATATATAACGCTTTTTCATTACCATTTAAAATCTGAAAGAGCAGACGTTTATCGTTATCTGCAAAATCAATTTCATAATCACTCATAAAATAATCCTCTTTTTAATTCTTAAGTTTGTAAATCTTAGAGCCACTTAGCACATATGTTGAGTTATCATATGAAACAATGATTGAGCCTTCGGTCAATATTTCTGACTGTGCCGTTTCCTTATACTCGCCGTTCTTGGAAAAAGCATAAATAGAGT
>JBIKWE010000045.1:0-6027 GCA_044356445.1 Limisphaerales bacterium
AGATACTGCTTCGTAAATATCTTCTTGGATTGTATCAAATAACGGACAACCCAAAGATGTTAGCGTCATCAAAATCTGGATTTTACCATTTTCTATATTAACATTGTATACTAAACCTATGTCAGTTATGGACAAATGCAGCTCAGGGTCCATAACTTCACCGAGCTTTTCAAAAATTTTTTCGGTTGTAATACTCTTTGACATGAAAATTATTTTAGCACAGTTTTCAAGCTAGATTGATGCTTGTTTTATAAATTACTAACTAAATTATGGAAGATTATAGACTGAGATTTATTCCTCTTGGAGGCGTTGTCGGAGTAACCAAAAATATGTATGTTTATGAACTTTATATTGGTGAAGAGCTAATCGATATTTTAATAGTTGATTGCGGCATGGGTTTTCCTGATGCCAAAGAGTTTGGAGTTGACCTTATAATTCCAGATATTTCATATTTGCAAGATAAAAAAGATAAAATCCGAGGAATTTTGGTGACTCATGGTCACGAAGATCATATTGGCGCTCTCACATTTCATTACGATAATTTGGGAGAGCCTTTAATGTATGCGCCAAAACTTGCCAAAATGTTTATTCAAAATAAATTTAAAGAATATAATCGTTATGTTGAGATTCAGGATGCAGATTATAAGAATTGGGTTAATTTAGGAGGGTTTCAAATCAAATATATTCATATGACGCATTCCATTCCTGACGCAACTCATATTTTGATTAAATCACCAGTTGGCGTCATGTATCATGGACCCGATTTTAAGCTTGATTTGACTCCCCCGTATTCAAAAGGTCCTGATTTTTATGAAATTGTTAAGGCTGGTCATGATGGTGTTTTGTGCTTATTGTCTGATGCATTGGGTGCTGAGCGTGAAGGGCTTACTTTGTCAGAATCAATTGTTGGGCAGACCTTTGAAGATGAGATGAGAAAAACTAAGGGTAAATTTATCATGACCACATTTTCTTCAAATATTTCAAGAATAAGACAATGTGTTGATGCGGCGATTAAGTTTAATCGTAAAATCGTTTTTCTTGGTCGGTCTATGAAGCAAAATACAGAAGTGGCAAAAGAGCTTGGATACATGAATATTCCTTCTGTTTTAAAAGGTAAAGAAGAAGAGGTTGCTCAGCTTGCTCCGAATAAAGTGTGTATTATTGCAGCTGGTTCTCAAGGTCAATATGACTCAGCTCTTTCAAAAATTGCCAGACAGCAAAATAAGCACATAAAAATTTCTGAGGGTGATAAAGTGGTATTTTCGTCAGATCCAATTCCCGGAAACGAGCATGAAGTATATGCTTTAATCGAAGAGTTGTCTATGCAGGGCGCAGATGTTATTTACTCTGACATTCAAGATCAGCTTCATGCCTCAGGTCACGGAAGCCAGGAGGATTTGAAGTTTTTAGCCAGATTTACCAAGCCAAAATTCTTATTGCCAATTGGTGGCACTATCAGACATCAAAGACAGTATGAAAGACTTATGACTGAAAATTTAGATTTTAAAAAAGAACAGTTATTCTTAATTTCAGAGGGTGATACGGTTTGGTTTACAAAAACTAACGCGTATCTTGGTGAACCTATAGAAACTAAGAATGTTTATGTTGATGCGTATGGTGTTGGCGATATTGGCAACGTTGTTTTAAGAGATAGGCAGACTTTATCATCAGAGGGCATGGTGGTTTGCGTTGTAAGCATTGATACATCTGGACATATGATCTCAGTGCCAAGATTTTTTTCTAGAGGCTTCGTGTATGAAAAAAATGAACAAGACTTATTTAACAAAGCCGAAAAAATAGTTGACGATGTTTTAAAACAATCAAAGGGCATAGCTTCAGACATTGAGAATTACAAGAAAAAAATTGGTCGTGAGCTTGAAGAATTTTTCTTTAAAGAAAGAGGTCGTCGGCCATTGGTATTAGTTGATGTTATAGTTCTCTAAATTGATCTAATATGTCAAAATCCTTGCCAAGAGGTATTCGAAATATCTCGCTATTTTTGCAAAGGTTACCCGGAATTGGTGAAAAATCAGCCAATAGACTGGCTTTTTATTTTTTAAGATTACCTGAATCAGATCTTATGGCTTTTGCAGACAACATATCAAGTTTAAAAGCAAATACTAAAAAATGTAAGATATGCATGAATTTATCAGAAGACGAGATTTGCGGTATTTGTGCTGATGCGACTCGCAATCGAGCTCAGATAACTGTGGTTGAGGATGTTATGGATCTTTTATCTATGGAAACTGGCAATATTTATCAAGGTTTATATCATGTCCTTCATGGACGAATTGACCCTTTAAATCATATTGGTCCGGAAAATATTTTTATAGATCAGCTTTTTGCAAGGCTTGATCCTGAAAAAAACATGGAGATTGAGATTTCGGAGATTATTTTAGCAACCAACCCTGATATGGAGGGTGAGGCAACGGCTATGTATATAAAAGACCGGTTAGAGGAGCTAAAATCTAAAACTTCTTTAAATTTTACCGTTTCAAGACTTGGATACGGCATGCCCATGGGCGGAAATCTTGAGTATGCAGATTATATGACTCTTCGCAAGGCTTTGGAAAACCGCCGAAATTTTTAAAAAAGTTTTTTCAAATGCTTATTGACATGAAGTCAATCATTTAGTATCATAATCGACATGAATTATATGTCATATATTATTATCACACACTTTCCAGTCCTATTTAGGACGGCGGGTGTATGGTAATAATTGACATTATTACCAAAATTACACCCGCCCAATATGGGCGGGTTTTTTTTATACTATGTCTGAATCAAAAAGGCCACACGGAGATTTTATCAAAGCAGCAATTATGCGAGGGAATGAATACGTTGTTAATGAATACCTAAAAAGGACAATACCACAACTTCCCTTGGAGGTAGCAGCAAATATGCTAAAGTATGCTTGTGATGACCAAGCCACATTTGAAGAGAAATTTAAAGTTGCCAAAAAAGCCGCTCCTTATCTTGAGGAGCCCGTTCATCGGTTTACACTATTAAATTTAAAGTTACTCGACTTTAGTCCGCAGGTCTTGTCTTATATGGAAAACGAACTTAGGTGTGAGTTACCGATGCATCAACTTGGTATGGCATTGTACATGACTGATAAATTTATCGGTATTTGTAGTAAAAAATCAAAAGAACGTGGTAAATTAATGGGTGTTATGATAAATGCTCATAAATATTTAGCAAATACCTGGTCAAGAGTTGACGATATTGTTGTACGAGCAACGCACCAAACTGATAGGAAAAATGCAAACGGGATCAACGCAATACATGCTATTCGTCCATCCGCCACTAACATTTATGCCCCATTTACTGGGGTAAATCTGGGCATTATGGGATCTTTTCAGAGTTGGTATGTAGCTGATGACATGGTGACATATTCCTTTGAATTACCATTGAGTAGGCTTCATCCCCTATTTTCTACCATAAAGCCAATACCAAGAAGTATGGCAATATACCCAGGGGCATTACCAAGAGATGGATCAATTAAAGAAGTTGATCGATACAAAATTACTTTTGATGTGGATCGTAATGATAAACTCGAAGTTCTGAATATTATGCAACATTTAGGGCTTATAAAGAAGTATGAACTCCTCCAAAGGAATGTAAATCAAGTTCCTGGATATAATTTCGCGTGTGAGTTAGGAAGCAATTACTTTATGCTTTCTGCAATGTGTAGAGTCGCAAATGTGGCAGATTGTACTTCTTTATAAATACTAAACCGGTATACTGCGGAGTTCTTTTGCTATCACCTCAGCCATACTTACCTCGTGCATCTTTTCAAAACGATACTCATCTTTGAGTTCTATGGAGTCAGATGTGAAGAATGCCTCAAGAGGTGAACTCTGAAGTTTCTCTGCTGTACCTTCTCCAAAATCTCTATGAGAAATTGCAGCAGTTACCGAATTTGCACCTTGTGCTAAGGCAAATTCGGAGGCATGAACCAATGTGCGACCAGATGTGACGATATCATCAACAATGATAGCGTGTCGACCATTCACTTCTCCGTAAAGGTTAAGAGCTGTGCTTTGATGAATATGTGCAAGATCTCTTCTTTTTTCAGTAACTGCAATATCAAAATTATTGTGCCCATAGAAAGCCTCACCAAACTTGCGTGCTCGCTCTATTCCGCCTTGATCCGGTGAGATAATAGCTAAGTTTTTTGGTTCTGTGCTTATATTTTTTGCCGATAAATACTTTTTTATCTCAGCTGCTAAAAGTGGTAGGGCTGATAAATTTTTAAATGGAATATTAAAAACACCCTGAGTTGCTTCATCATGAAGATCAATTGTGTAAACCTTATGGACACCTATAGATTCTAAAAATCTAATAACCACATTTGCCGATACACACTCACCCGGTCTGTGTTGTAAGTCTTGTCTGGCATAACCAAAATACGGTATGACAGCAATAATTTTTCTTGCCTCTTCTCGCTTTAGTGCATCTGCAGTTAAAAAAAGCTCCATTAATCTTGAGTTTGTAGGGTTTGACGTTGATTGGATAATGACGCATGAATCATTTTTAACATCTTCTTGAATGCAGACTCTGATTTCGGAGTTATCAAAAGTTACCACTTCGCTCTTTGAAATTTTGACTCCAATGTTACTACCTATTTTTTGAGAAAGTAAACTGTTAGATGTTCCTGAAAAAATCTTCAACATATTTTTAAAAAAGCTTATTAACTGTTGATTTCCATCAACTTTTTGGCAGCCATTTCCTGCGTTTTTTTAACAGCTTCGTTGATTGCTTCAGCAACTCTGTTTTCCATCACCCCATCAATTTCAACACTTATAATTCGCTGATCACCTCGTGCAACCACAATCACACCATTTTTTTCTATTGTAACTTCTTCTTTTTGCAAGGCTTCTTGCATCTGCTGGGCTTGTTTGCGGATTTGGTTTAGGTCTCCAAGTCCTTTAAGTGGATTAAACATTTTATTTTATAAATTTATAATTTTTAAAATTTATTTATTTATATTAAATACAATACTTATGAATTATAAAACTCACAAACTGCAATCTCAAGAGGTAATATTTCTATTGGGGAAATTTTGATGTTAGAATACGCTTCATGAAGATACTTTATTAAAGTCGATATTTTCTTTAAAGTTAGTTTGGGATATCTTTCTTCTTGTCCGGTGCTCTTTGTTACAAGCTCAAAATGTAACAATTGTAGTGTTTCTTCAATTAATTTTTTTGTATTTCCTCCTTGTTTTGCAAAATCAGATAACCAAGTCATTGTTGTTTTTAGGTCATGTTGCTCAAGCATTTCAACAAGACTTCCCATTGAGAAAACGCCAAGATATTTTTTGGCATCTTCAGGTGTAAGTTTTTTTTGGATACTTAAGTCTTCAAGAATTTTAGCTGCATCTCTAAAGGAGCCTTCACAGTAAGTAAAAATAATTTCTCGTAGTTCGGGTTGAAGTTCTATATTTTCGGCAATTGCGACTCTGTCTAACATGTGGAATACATCTTCCTTTTTGGCTGTGCCAAAAGGCACAATAACACATCTGGAAACTATAGTTTTTGGAACTTTTTCTTCATTTGTTGTTGCAAGAATAAAGATTGCTGTTGAAGGTGGCTCCTCAAGTGTTTTTAATAAAGCATTGAACGCGTCTGGCGTTATCATATGTGCCTCATCGATGATATGAACTCTATAATTTCCAGTCATAGGCGCATATCCTGCATCGCGGATTATTGCCCTTATTTCATCTATACCGCGATTTGATGCAGCGTCTTGCTCAATTACATCAGGCGAGCTTCCTGCATCAATATTTAAACAGTTTTCGCATTTATTGCAAGGTTCAACATTATTTGGTTGGCCGGAAAATACTGTGTTTTTGCAATTTATTGCCTTCGCAAAGATTCGGGCAGCTGATGTTTTACCCATGCCTTTTGAGCCGATAAAAAGTAAGGCATGAGGAATATTTTTGGAGTTTAAAATGTTTAATATTTTTGGTCGTACTTGGGAGTTGTCAAGTTCTGTAACGGTTCTTGGGCGATATTTTAAATA
>JBIKWE010000046.1:0-5995 GCA_044356445.1 Limisphaerales bacterium
ACTAACTACATATTTTTTGAGTAACTTTTTTATACATAAAAAATACATCTTGACAATACATATTTGCTGTGCGTATAGTGATAAACATTACTAATTTATTACAAATTCAATAATCCTATGAATGCTCTCAAGAAACCATGGGTAAGTGTTCTCTTGATGCTTCTTGCTGTGGGTACAGGTGTTGCAGGCACACTTGCATACTTTACCGCAACAAGAACTGCGTCAACCAATACCTTTGAGGCGGGTACATTAGACCTCAGTGTCTCAGGTGATAACAATATCGCCAATGAGCCATTTGTTATTGAAAATATGGGTGCCAACGCCAATATTTCAGGAACAAAAACTTGGACGATCACAAACACCGGTACACTCCCGGGCCGACTGCTGGTTAGACTGGCAAATCTGGCTAATCAGGAGAACGGTTGTAACGATCAAGAGAAATCCACAGAACCAGGCTGCGATGCCAACACAGAGGGTGAATTGGGAGGCGTAGTCACCATGAATGTGGCGCTTGACGGACAGAATGTTCCAACAGTCACTTCGACTTTGGCAACAAATCAAGTGCTGACACTTGGTGATCTTTGGAATGACACAGTAACACCTGTTGTCATGCAACCAAATGAAACAAGAACCATCACCATGAGCTGGGCAACTGGAGAAGATGAATACGGTAACGAAATCCAAAGTGATTCCCTCACTTTTGATACCGTCTTTCAAATGATCCAATTGATCGATGGCCCAACACCAGCAAACAGAAACTAAGCTAAATCCGCTGTATAAAGGGAACGATTAATAACTTGAGAGGGGATGGCAAAATTGCCATCCCCTCAACAGTAAAGATTTACAAACAATATTATGAGAATAATTCATTTAATATTAAATTTTTTATCATATATTTTTTTCTTTTTTGCACTCATTGCAGTTGTGTTTACAGTTGGGTCCAACTCTCAACTTTTTGGCAATTATCAATCTTTTCTTGTTCGCTCAGGATCAATGGAGCCAACAATAATGACTGGAGATGTCATTATTATCAAGTCTTTTCCTGAATACAATAAAAACGATGTCATAACTTATCGGGATGCTGGGGAGCGAATTGTGACACATCGTATTATTGAAACAGTCACTGAAAATGATAAAACCGTCTTTATAACAAAAGGTGATGCCAATAGATCCATTGATAACGATACTGTTTCCCCTGAAGAGATAATCGGAAAGGTTTTGCTTATGATTCCCAAGATGGGATTTGTCATCTCATTCAGTCAAACAACCGCGGGCCTAATAACTTTAATCATAATTCCAACTGTTTTAATCGTACTCGATCAGATTATTAAATCAAGCAACAAGTCAGAAAAAGGACGACTAAAATATCGCACAGTTTAAATTACTTATATGCTGGGAATCAAAGCACAGATCATGCTTTTTATGCTTCTTGCGTTATCCTTATGGGCATTACAAACTAAATACACAAGTGCTGATTTGGTTGCTGAGCGAAAAGTTGCCGGCAACACTTTCTCGGTTACAACATTGTCTTTTGCAAATATAAGTACGGCAAACTTTAATCAGTTAGTTCAATTTTTCGCCACAGATGGTCTTGTCCCCGGCGGCTTTGATGCAAAAACTGTACGAATTGAAAAACAAGGCGAGATGGACGTGCAGTATAGTCTTCAAGTATTGAAAAAAGGCGGAGACAATGTATTTTGTAAGGCTCTTGATCTTCAGATTGTAAAACGTGATTTAACAGAAATTTACAATGGTAAACTCATGGATATTTCTTTAAAACAAAAACTATCTAATGATGACTTTGAGGAGTGGATTTTCATGATAAGCCTTAATCAAAGTGAAGAAGCATATAAAGCAAAGGACTGTCAGTTTGATATATATATGAGAACTTATCGTAACGATCCATCTGAAAAGATTTCAGGAATATATGCCACTCGCACATTGACAAATTTCATAAAGTCAGGAAGTTGGTAAGTTATTATTAAAATATGCAAAAAAATATGAATCACATTCTTAATCACTTCAGGAAAAGTTTATTTTATCCATTATTTATCCTTGTCTTTTTGAGCAACGGCTTAGTTTCATTGTTTTTCTCTTGGGGATCTATTGCCGGGATGAACATTTATACCAATATTTCTGAATCGATGAAACCAACTATTGAAAAAGGAGACTTAGTTATTGTAAGCAAAAAAAATATGAATACGTATAGGGTTGGGGATATTATATCTTTTTATCGTAATTATCAAGGGAGACCAGAAATAATCACTCATAGAATTCATGACATAGGTGGTAATGTGTATATTACAAAAGGAGATTATAATCCAAGACCTGACGTTGAAGTTTTAAGACCTAGATTAATAATCGGTGAAGTTATAGCAATAGTGCCTAAAATTGGTAACTGGATAATTCAATACAAAAGCACTCCTTCAAGAATTGCATACATTGTTTTTCCAATGCTTGTCATATTATTAACAGAATCAAACTATCTTTCAAATTTAAAAAAATCCCGCCTAACATAAAGTTAGACGGGATTAATTAAAAATGACGATACTATATTAGAACATACCGGGCATTCCGCCTCCCATACCACCCATTCCTGCTCCTCCACCTGATGAAGCATCTTTCTTTTCAGGGATGTCGGCAACAAGTGCTTCCGTTGTAAGAATAGCCGCGGCAACAGATGCAGCGTTTTGAATCGCCGTTCTTATAACTTTGGCAGGATCAATTATGCCTTTTTCAAACATTGATCCAAAGTCTCTTTTTACTGCGTCAAATCCAAATTCAGGATTTTTCTGCTGTTCAATTTGATACATGACCTTACCCGGTTCCATTCCAGAATTTATAGCAAGCATTCTGATTGGCTCACCGAGTGCTTCATGCACAATATCCACACCAATTCTCTCTTCCTCAGAAGTCATCTTACTTCTTACTGAAGAAAGCACATTTCTTGCCTGTAGGTAAGTTGTAGCTCCTCCTGCCACAATTCCTTCCTCAAGAGCTGCTTTTGTTGCAGCAACAGCATCATTAACCCGTTCCTTCTTTTCTTTCATCTCAACTTCCGTTGCAGCACCGACCTTTATAACGACGACTCCGCCCGAAAGCTTTGCCAATCGCTCCTGAAGCTTCTCTCTGTCAAAATCAGATGTAGTAAGCTCCATCTCTTTTTTAATTTGGCCAATTCTTGCTTTTAGTGCATCAGCTTGACCTTTACCTCCAACGATTCGAGTATTTTCCTTATCAGACCATATCTTGTCTGCGCGACCCATATCTTCAATATCAACATTCTCAAGCTTCTTACCCAAATCTTCAGAAATTACTGTGCCTCCGGTTAATATGGCAATATCCTCAAGCATTGCTTTTCGTCTGTCTCCAAATCCGGGAGCTTTGACAACAAGGGCGTTGAATGTGCCTCTCATTTTATTAACCACCAAAGTTGCAAGGGCTTCTCCTTCAACATCATCAGCAATTATGACAATATTTTTTGAAACCTTAACAACTTTTTCAAGAAATGGCAACATATCAGAAACAGCTGAAATCTTTTTATCAGTGATTAAGATATATGGATCCTCAACTTCAGCTTCCATGCGATCAGCATTAGTTACAAAATACGCTGAGGCATATCCTCGGTCAAACTCCATACCCTCTTTGTGCTCGCTTTCCATATTCAAACCTTTTCCTTCTTCAACTGTCACAACTCCATCCTTACCAACTTTTTTGATAGCTTGAGCAATCATATTGCCAATATCAGCATTAGCGGCTGAGATTGTTGCAACCTGACTTATTTGCTCAACATCATCAGCAGGAATGGTCTTTGCCATTTTTTTAACTTCCTCAATAACTGCTTCAACTGCCGACTCTAAACCTCTTTTCAAGATCATAGGATTTGTGCCAGCGGTTACATTTTTCATACCAATATTAACCATTGCCTGAGCAAGAAGTGTTGAAGATGTGGTTCCATCTCCTGCGACATCATTAGTTTTTGAGGAGGCCTCTTTAACCATCTGTGCGCCCATATTCTCAAATGGATCTTCAAGCTCTATATCTTTGGCAACTGTCACACCATCATGCACAACCATTGGTGCCCCCCATTTTCGATCTAACGCCACATTGCGACCTCGAGGTCCAAGTGTTGTAACGACTGCTTTTGCCAATTTATTGACACCAAGTGCCAGTTTTTGACGAGCTTCGTCTCCGTAAATTACTTGTTTTGCCATAATTTAATTAAAAAATTAATAATTTATAATTTCAAAAATTATCATGAAAGAATCGCCATAATGTTCTTTTGCTCAGTCAGCAACCATTCATCGTTTCCGACTTTAACCTCATCACCACCCCATTTTTTGTAAATGACTTTTTGGCCAACCTTAACGGACATCTGACTTTCACGACCATCTTGACTGGTAAATCCTTCACCAACTGCCATAACCTCTCCCATTTGTGGTTTTTCTTTAACCGTATCAGGAAGAACGATACCCGAGGCCGTAACCTCTTCTCGAGCTAATGGTTTTATTAGCACATAATCAAACAGCGGTTTGATGCTTGTTTTTGCTACCATAATTTTGATATATTTAACTTATAAATAGTAAATAAAATAACACTCTATTTATAACTAAAAAGTTAAAAATTGTCAAGCACATTGTTACTCTGCTAATCATATGGAAGACCAATCGGCTTTATCTGAGATTATAAAGCTAAAAACAAAATTGCAAACTGCCCACTTACCTGCTAATCTCCAAGTAAAGGCACTTGAGCAGATTGAGCGTATTCAGCTAGCTTTAAAATATGGGGGCAACTTGTCTCATCTTGATATGGTTGAGAAATATATTGATTGGATTTCAGAATTGCCTTGGAGTAATGAAACTCAAGATCAAATTGATATTAAGGTTGCAAGAGAAAGACTGGATATTAACCATTACGGACTTGAAAAGGTTAAAATTAGAATTTTAGAGTACCTTTCAATTTATAAACTGCAAAAAGATAAGTTTCACACCACCTCAATTCACAATCGACCTTTATTTTTTGTTGGTCTGGCTGGAACAGGAAAAACAACTTTTGCCATTTCAATTGCAGAAGCTCTTGGTCGCAAACTTGTTAGAATTCCGTTTGGAGGATTATCCTCAGCAAGAGACTTAAGAGGACAATCAAAAATCTCACCTGAGTCTGAACCGGGAAAAATTATTAGTGCGCTAAAAGAAGTTCAGGTTAAAAATCCTGTAATACTACTTGATGAGCTTGATAGGGTTACCCCTGAAGCAAGAGCTGAGGTAATGGGCGTGCTTCTTGAGCTGCTTGACCCCAATCAAAATAGACATTATCTGGATTACTTCATCGACTTTCCATTTGATTTGTCAAATGTTTTATTCGTTGCGACTGCCAATAATACGGCAAATGTTGCGCCGCCAGTTCTTGATCGTATGGAGCTTGTCCAGATGCCGTCATATACTGATGAGGAAAAAATAATAATAGGAAAAAACTATATTTTGCCAAAACTAATGAAGAATTCTGGTATCGAGGAAAATCAGATGGCTGTTGATGATGCTTTATGGGCGCAGCTTATTAGACCATTAGGCTTTGAGCCCGGCATAAGAAGTGTTGAAAGACTTATTGATACAATGGTTAGAAAAGTGGCATTCAAATTAGTTTCCAAAGAAGGAGATAATTTTTATATTAACATAAATAATATTCGTGATTTTGTAAACTAAGAAGGTTCTTGTTCAGCGTTACAGTATTTTTCAATCGGCGACAGATCTAATCTTATTTTTCCATAAATTGGCAATCGTAACTGCGACATTCCTTCCCATGGGACCAGACATCTTTTATTTAATGGCTGAATCAAATTTCTCTTATGTGTTGCCTCGCCATAATTAATCTGGCAGACATCAAAACTCTTCTCAACAACCTCAATAATTGTGGGGTTCCTATCAACATCAATAAGCCTAATATCTGATTTGCACTCAGTAAGATTGATTATTACCTCATCTTCATTAACAGTTAA
>JBIKWE010000047.1:0-5903 GCA_044356445.1 Limisphaerales bacterium
TATATTCCTACGGGATAAGCACTGAAAGCATCTCAAGTGCGAAGCCTACTCCAAGATTAGGAATCCTTATAGTCCGCCGGAAGATTACCGGTTTGATAGGCTTCAGATGTAATCATAGCAATATGTTTAGTCAAGAAGTACTAACGGACGATCTCCCATCTCTCTTGTTGTGTCAGATGGAAGTATGCGAAATAACAACATGACCATACGTCATTTGTTTAAAAAAATCAAAAAAGTCAAACGATTTATAAAAAACCCCGCCTGTTGGCGGGGTTTTTTTGTGCTGCAGATCAGGGATTATCCCTTTTAAGGGATAATCCCTGTATAATCAAACCATGAGGTTAATTGCTATAGACCCGGGTTATGATAAGGTTGGGTTTGCCATTTTCAATAAAAAAAGCCATAAGTATGGCTCTGATTTTGAGTTTGTCTCCTCAGGACTTATTAAAACAACCCTCAAAGCCCCTCATGAAGAAAGACTAAAGCAAATTTATCTGGAACTTGAAACAACATTTGAACTCCATAAAATAGAGCACCTAATAATAGAGTCACTGTTTGTTTTTAAAAATCAAAAAACTGTTATGAAGGTGGCACAAGCTGTTGGAGTCATCGAACTTCTTGCAGCACAAAAAAAAATCCCCATAACTCATTTAACTCCATTACAAATTAAGGAAAGTATTACGGGTTATGGCAATGCAGATAAACAAGCAGTTAAAAAAATGATTGACATAACCCTTTCTGAAAAAATAAAAGTTAAGGATGATGATGAGTCAGATGCTATCGCTTGCGGACTGGCATTTTGCTTAAGATCTGATTTTAATTCGCCCCCAGTTTCTGAATAATTTTACTAGCATATTCGGCTCCAGATTTTAAAGCTTCTTTAATCGTTTGCCCCTTAACGTATGAAGCAATAAATCCGGCAGTAAATCCATCTCCAGCTCCAGTTGTGTCAATAACTTTATCTATAGAGATTGCTTTCTGATGATAAACCTTATTGCCAAAATAAGCATAGCTGCCCTTTTTCCCGTCAGTAATTACTAATAGGTCATCGTGATTAAAAAGAGCGTATTTATCAACAATCTTACCTTCAAAATCAATACTTTGATATGGTACTTTTATCAAATCAGCAAATTCATATCCATTTAAAAACATCACATCAACATACCTTACATAATGGATTATCTCATCTATTGATTTGCGACAATCAGTGACATTTAAATTTCCAAAAACTCTAATGTTATGTTTTTTAGCAAATTTCAATGCTTCAATTCTAATATCTAACGGAACCTTTGAAAGATTTGCCATATATATATTTTTGGCTTCAATTAACTTGGCAAAATCTTCTTGGTTTTCAAAGATTTTTTCGTCGTTTGCACGATAGTTAACAACGGTTTTTTCTCCTATTTTTGAAAGAAGTATAGAGGACACATTCATATATCCTTCAACAATATCGCAAAAATTTTCAAATACAATTTTACGGTCAGCAAGTTTTTGCAAAATAATGTTAGTAAAAGGGTTTTTGCCTATTGTTGCCATTAATCCAGTCTTAATACCCAAATCTGATAGACCACATGCAACATTGGCCCCGCCACCACCCAAACCTTCATAAAAGTAATCTGCAAAATATTTTCCTCCTAATGCCAACTCAAAACGGCCATTTTTTTCAGTAAGGGATTCTCCCTTGTAATAAATATCAATAGTAGCTGTACCTATAGAAAGAATATCTACCATAACTCTACATTGGGAATAATTGAGACAAAGCAATTACAAACCATAAAATTATTCCAATGCCAAGAATGGCGACAAGCACTTTCCAAAATGGCAAAGGAGCATTTAATTCTTCATTTTGAAAAGTACCTATTTGTAGGTTTGAGGACTTTTCTCCGGTTAGGGCTTCCTCTAACTCCTTAGTTGTCCACCCATTTGCTAACAAGTTTTTTTTGATAGTTTCATCATCAGTTCCTTTTGCTATTTCCGCTTTTATGTAGTCTTGAACTTTTTTATTTTGCATATTTTTTAGTATATAACAATTTATTTTTTAAAATCAAAGCATGTGAAAAACTACCGTTAATTTATATATAATATCTATATATGCTAACTATAGTTTGTGGAGAAGATATTGTCACCGCGCGCCATAAATTTCAAAACTTAATAAATACTCACAATGGAAGTGGGGCAGCAATTGAACTTATCGCCAATTCTGAGATTGAAAATTTGTTAACAAGTGCCGAAGGAGTAAGTAATTTATTTGGTGAACAACTGATTTATGTTACAGAATTTATTTCTAAGAAATATAAAGGTAGGGCAAAAACTCAAGCGAAAGAGGCTATTCAAAAAATCTCAGTCAACAATAGCATAGATCTCATAAGCTGGGAGGGTGGTCTTTCAGCACATGATCTTAGTTCTTTAAAAAAGATTGCCACAAAATTTTACGAATCCAAACCACCTCAATCAATTTTTGACTTAATGGATGCTTGCTATCCTAAAAATTTAAGCTCATTTTTAAATAAATTAGACGCTGTTTATGAAATAAATGATCAATTTTTTATATATACCATGCTAAGAACTCATATCAGAAAAATATATTTAATATCTGAGGGAATTCCTGATACATCAAGCCACCCTTATGTCCGAGCCAAAAACACAAAAATTGCTACCAAATGGCAAAAAGATAGTTTGCGAAGTTTTTATGAAAAACTATTAAATATAGATCCTGCAATAAGGACTGGTGAAACTTTTTATTCATATTTAGATTCAATAAAACTTCTGGTGTGTTATTATTTGAAATAAATAAATTAAATTTTTTAACACATATGATTGATCCAAAAATTTTTAAAGCTTACGATATACGAGGTGTTTATCCAACTCAAATCAACCCCGAAGTAATAATAAAGGTAATAAAAGGACTATACACATATTTCAGTCAAAAAACTGGATTAAAAAATTTAAACATTGCCATAGGCCATGATATGAGAATCTCTTCTCCAGAGCTTCATAAAAATGCGGTCAAAACTGCAGTTGAATGCGGTGCCATTGTTCATGATCTTGGCCTAATTGCGACGCCAACCATGTACTATGCCGTGCAAAAATTTAAACTTGATATTGGCATTCAGCTAACAGCATCCCACAATCCAAAAGAATATAACGGAGTAAAAATTGCACTAAGAGACGGGGATAGAATCATAAAAATTGGTAATAAAACTGGTTTAGCCGATATTTCAGAAATTGTGCGCTCTCAAAAATTCCTAAAAAATAATACAGGCGGCAAAATTACAAAGAGATACGATCTAATTAAAGAAGAGGTTGATACAGCTTTTAAAAGGGTAAATATTAAAGATGTTAAAAACAAGACTATAATCTCTGATCCAGCAAATGCAATGGGAATCATACCTCTTAAAGAGATATTTTCTAAGATGAATACGAGACATATAATGATTAATGATTTTTTGGACGGAACTTTTCCGGCTCATCAAGCGGATCCATTACAACACAAGACACTGCGACAACTGCAAGATAAGGTTATAGAAGAAAAAGCTGATTTGGGAATCTGCACCGACGGTGACGCAGATCGCGCCATGTTTATTGATGAGCAAGGAGAAATTATCCCTGCGACACTTATTACCACATTAATAGCTGGTGAGGTGTTAAGGGATTATCCGGGAGCAAGGATACTGGTTGACATTAGATATATAAAAAATGTTGAAAAAATGGTTTCATCAATGGGAGGAGATGTTGGATATACTCCGGTTGGACACGCCCTTATCACTCAACAGGTAAATAGTGAGAAGGCGTTATTTGCGGGTGAAAGTTCGGGTCATTATTATTTTTACGAAACCGGAGGTTGTGAAAGTACTGTAACTGTAATTTTATATGTTTTAAGAGTTTTAGAGAGGGAAAATAAGCCTATTTCAGAGATATTAAAAAATATGCAGTCCTCATATGAGTCCGGAGAAAGCAACTTTAAACTGGTTAATGGCGTAAAAACATCAGATGTTGTAAACAAAATTTGCGAAACTTACAAAGATGGACAGCTAAACACATTAGATGGCATTGCAATTTCATATGATAACTGGAGATTTAGTGTCAGGAGCTCAAATACTGAACCATTATTAAGATTAAACGTTGAAGGAATAAGCAAAAATATTGTAGACAGCAACTTAAATAACTTAGAAAAACAAATAATCGCCTTGGGAGCACATAAGGAAGAGTGATATAATGTATCCGACTTATGTCTGAAGAAAAATCCAATGATAGTCAAGACCATATTATTGAACTTTCTCAAGTAACTAATCAATTAGTAAAAGAGCTGTCATTAATAAAGCCCAAAAAACAGTCAGATGAATACTCAAAACTTGTTGTATCCCAGACTGTCTCTATTTTGGCGCTTGCCTATGAAAAAATTAGAAATGCTGTTGAGTATAGGGAAGATCATTTAATAAGACGTGCCGCAATTGAAAGAATCTTAAGAAGAAGGTTATCTTTAAATCCCGAAGGCAAAAATGAGGCAGAAAATGTTTTACGTGAGCTTCTGTGGGCAAGATATTTTGCAAATGGCTCTTTAGGTGAGCTTGATAATCGGGAGGTTCAAAAAATTATAGATAGGTATATTTTCTTAAGAACAAGACTTCTAAATGGTCGCAAAAACTCGACCAAGGCTTATCTTGTCGATTTTTTGCTTGAACTGATTACTGCTGAGATAGAAGAATATTTGGCGCCTGAAGAATCAAAAAGAGAGGCAGATTTTACATATTATATTTTTCAAACTCTAAAAAATAGAATAAAGATAGAAGGACTCTCAGATGAGCAAAAAGATATATTTTTGTTTACAGCGATAGAAATAGCTTATCGCAAAAGTGATACCGCTTATAAAAGGTATCATTTATTTTCACTTTTTTATAAACCGCTGTCTCAACAAAGTGAAAAAGATTTGGAAAAAATTATTGCCAACATTCCGGAAGTATTTAAAAAAATAGATGACAATATTTCAAGCAGAAACGTTGAGATACTGACCAGATTTGTAAGAAAACAACTTCCCCCATATTTAATTTTATTTTCGCTACTAAAAGATAATGAGAAAGAGGCAGAAATTATTTTAAAAAATAAAGGGCTATTATGGTCAAAAGTTGAACAAATCGCCAGAGATAAATACGCTCAGGTTAAGGACCGATTGAATGGTTTGGCGATAAGGTCTCTCATTTATATCTTTTTAACAAAAATGTTTTTTGCCTTGTTAATTGAGGTCCCAGTATCACAGATGATTTATAATGACATTCATATGTTGGCAATTGCAGTTAACAGCATTGCACCGCCTATTTTCATGCTCTTGATAATACTTTCAGTGTCAGTACCGGATGACAATAATACCAAGCGCTTATTTTTTAGAATTATAAACATAATAGATAAAGACGATTCCTTTGAAAACTCAACGGCATTTATCGCCAAAAAAGTAAAACAAAAAAGGCCCCTATTATCTATAGGATTTACAATTTTATATATCTCAACTTTCTTAGTTACCCTATATGTTATACATCAGGGTTTAAAACTTATACACTTTAACTTATTAAGCGAATCCTTATTCATATTCTTTATATCTGTTGTTGCTTTTTTCGCTTACCGCATAAAACAGATTGCAAATATGTATAGACTAATTGAGAAGACATCATTTTTTACTCCGATTGTTGATTTCTTTTTTATGCCGATTCTGTCTCTGGGTAAAGTTTTTAGCGAAGGAGTTTCCAAGTTAAATTTCTTTACTTTTATTTTTGACTTCATAATTGAAGCACCTTTTAAACTCATTATCGAGGTAATAGAGGAGTGGATATCATTTGTTAAGCAGAAAAAGGAAGAAATCGTATGATAGGTCTTGCCCCTATGGACGGTATAAGCGACGCTGCGTACCGTCA
>JBIKWE010000007.1:0-19981 GCA_044356445.1 Limisphaerales bacterium
TTTCAGAGTATCTTGTTAATTTAAAAAACGGCATATTTCCACCAAAAATAGCACCCAACATGTCCTTTGGCATGGGGTACCCTATTTTTAACTTCTATGCTCCAATGCCCTATCTCTTAACATCAGCAATTAGTTTTTTGGGGTTTGATATTCCAAGCGCCATAGAGGCAAGCTTTTTTATTGCTCTTTTGATAGGTTTTACGGGAATGTATACACTGCTTAGATTAAAGTTTAGCGATTTAATCAGTGCAACATCAGCTCTCTTATTTGCAACAAGCACATATTTTGCTACAGATATTTTTGTGAGATACAACTTGGCTGAAACATGGTTTATGGCACTTGTGCCATGGGGTTTTTATGCAGTTACTAATTCTAAAAATAATAGTAATTTTTTTATAAAATCATTACTTTTATCATTTGCTTTTACCTCACACACCCTTTTATCTCTATTTTTTATACCACTTATTTTTATATTTACTTTACTTCAAAGAAATATTAAATCTTTGATAATTTTTGTGTGCGCCATACTGCTTAGTGCTTATTTTTTAATTCCGCTTTTTGCTAATTTTGACTCTGTATCAGCAACCGAAATTGCAACAATAAGCAATTATAAAGATCATTTTTTGTGTCTTAGTCAACTATGGTACTCACCTGTTGGATATGGAGGCTCCGCTTTTGGATGCACAAATGACGGCATGTCTTTTATGATTGGAAAATTGTTAATAATTGCAGGATTAACCGGAATATTTTTTTATATTCTTAAATTAAGAGGTATAAATTTCATTAAATCATCAGAGAGTGCCAGTAAATTTTTTTACTTACTAATATTTTTGGGTAGTATTTTTTTAACAAGTGGTTCGTCTTCATTTATATGGAATTTCCTTAGTGAGTACATGGCAGTTTTTCAATTTCCTTGGCGCTTCTTAGTATTTGTAGTTTTTGGTCTTTCTTACTTTTCTTCAGAATTTATAAATTTTATGCCAAAGCTTTTAAAAAAGATATTAGTTTTATCACTTATTATTTCGCTATTTATATTACAACCGAAATTCTTTAAGGGCGTTGAAATTCAAAACACGAGTATTTTGGAAAAATACGCTTCCAAAAAATATATTAAAAACGAAGCTGCATTTAAAGTTGCTGAGTATTTACCAAATTCGGCAAATTACGAAGCGTGGAGGAGGCTTGAAGCTCAAAAAACCACTGAGTTTACCTTGCCTGTTGTAATTAAAAACGGTCAAGCTGTAAGTATTTTAAAAAATGAACCGTTTGAAAAAATTATTTTAGCAAGAGGTGCGGACCCTTTAGTTTTAAACTCTCACATTACCCCGTGGACTGAGTATAAAATTAATGATAATTTATATATTCCTCAAAATTTCGATCTTCTTGGAAGACCACTATTAGATATTCCAAGTGGCAATTTTGACAAAATAAGCTTTTCTTTTAAAGAAACTATTGGTGATAAACTGGGTAACTGGCTAACTTCAATAACAGTTATAATATTGCTTACATATCAAGCAATTTTTAACCTATGGTTCAAGAAAATCAAGATATCAAAAAAAATTCACTAATTAGTCTATTTAGCCTATTCTTTCAAAGCGGATATGCTGCAATTTTAGGACTTGTGGCAAACTTAATTCTTACGATTGTTTTGTCCCCTAAAATTTATGGAATATATATTTTGACTTTAGCAATTATTCCATTTTTAAATTTTTTTTCAGACATTGGGCTTGGAGCTGCACTTGTTCAAAAAAAAGAGGTGACAGATAAAGATATAAAAACTACATTCACAATTCAGCAAATTTTAGTTATTGGCATTGTATCTTTAGCCTTTTTACTGACCCCATTTATTAGAAATTTTTACAATCTTCCTAATGAAGCGACCTATCTTTATTGGGCGGTGCTTTTTTCTTTTTTCTTATCTTCTTTAAAAACAATTCCAGCAATAAAGCTTGAGAGAAATGTTCAGTTTCAAAAAATAGTATTAGTGCAAATTGTAGAAAACACTGTTTTTTATATTGCTGTTTCAATTTTAGCTATTCTTAACTTTGGTCTTGCTACTTTTACTTATGCAATCTTGATAAGATCAAGCATAGGCGTCATCCTTATGTACTCTCTGTCTTTTTGGCTTCCAAAATTTGGAATTTATAAAGAAAGCATAAAATCTTTATTAAGATTTGGTGTACCTTTTCAATTGAATATATTTCTTGCACTTCTTAAGGATGATTTAGTATTGTTTTATTTGGGAAGAGTTGTGGGTCTTGAAGGTTTGGCGTATATAGGGTGGGCCAAGCGTTGGGCTGAGGCGCCAATTAGAATTGTGATGGATAATATAAGTAAAGTGTTGTTTCCAGTATTTTCAAGGATTCAAGAAAACAAAGAAGGTATTGGCAGACTGATAGAGAAAGTTTTAAGGTATCAAACGATGGTTCTTGCACCTCTTTTTATGGGAGCAGTTATGTTACTTGATGAGGTTGTAAATCTTATACCAAAATACAATAAATGGGAGCCTGCTATGCCACTTTTTTATATATTTGTAATATCTGCATTTTTGTCTTCATACTCATCACCTTTCACAAATTTATTTAACTCTGTGGGCAAAATTAAAACAACTCTATATTTTATGATTTACTGGACAGTTATGACATGGATAAGTGTTCCGCTGTTTACTCATTTTTTTGGACTTTACGGTTTCCCAATTAGTCTTGTAATTTTGTCTTTATCTTTTGTGGTCATAGTTCCTTTAGCAAGGAAAATAGTTTCATTTAATTTTTTATCAAATATAAAACCGTATTTTTTAGCAAGCATAATAATGGGAGTTGCCGTTTACTTTTCAACTTTAATTGGTGTAAACTGGATAAGCTTTTCCATATCTGTTGCAACGGGAATAGCTACTTATACTTTAGCATTGAAAATATTTTTTAAAATAAACATAATTCATCAAGTAAAAACTTTTTTTAAAACATGAAGCAAATAACAACAATAATCGTCGCTAAAGATTCACCAAAGTATATTTTTGAGTCTGTAAATTCAGTAAAAAAATTGTCTGAGAAGATAGTGGTCTTAGATATTGGATTAAATCCTGACATTCTCAAAAAGCTCACTGATTTAGGAGTTGAAGTAATTAAAGAAAACTCAGTTTTGTATGTTGAAGAGATTAGAGAAAAATCAAAGAATTATGCCAAAACTGAGTATATTTTATTTCTTGATCCAGACGAAATTATTCCAGAAAAGCTTTCTGATTATTTGATAGATAATTACAAAAATTATGATTATTTTTCAATTCCCAGAAAAAATATAATATTTAACAAATGGATTTCTCACGCAAGGTGGTGGCCAGATTATCAAATAAGGCTTTTTAAAAAGGAAAGTGTTATTTGGCCAAACATACTTCATGCACAGCCTGATACAAAAGGCAGTAACTTCAAAATTCCTGAAGATGAGGATATGGCAATAACTCACCATAATTATGAATCATTAGACGAGTTTTTAATAAAAATGATACGTTACGCCAAAGCTGATGCTAAAAATAGAAAAGAGTATTCGCTTGGGCAAGCATTAACTGATGGTAAAAACGAATTTATAAGTCGCTACTTTGCCTTTGATGGGTACAAAGAAGGTATGTATGGTTTTATTTTGTCTTTTCTACAGCTTATGTATTACCCATTGGTTTATTTTTATTATTGGGAGGGGGGGAAGAGAGAGGGAGAAGACAATGCAAAAATACCTTTAAAAATATTTAAATTTGAAAAAGAACTTTTGATCGAGTCTTATTTCTGGTTAGGAAAAATTAAAAATATTCCTTTTTCAAAAATAAAATACAAAATTTTAAAATATTTAATAAGAAATGAAAGCTGAATTTTTAAAAAAAAATATTTTTATAGTATCGATATTTTTTATACTTATAATAACAAGGTTTATATGGCTAGATAAATTTCCTCCCGGCATGCAATATGATGAGGCAGAATATGCATTAAGTAGCAAAACTTTTCAATTGATGGGTAAAGATATTTCTGGCACAAGTTTTCCACAGTCTTTAATCACTACAAATACTCTTGGAAGGGTAAGCCCAGTACCATATATGATTCTTTCACCGTTGTGGATTTTTATTGACTTAAACATGCAAACTTTCAGAACTGTATATGTTTTTATAAATATAATCACTGCCTTTGTACTAATGGGAATTGTACGTGAAATTTTTAATAAAAATAAATTAACTATAATAACTGGATTAATTTTTTTAATGAATCCCTGGAGCTTTTTTTTATCAAGACATGCAATAGATGGTGCTATTGTGCTTTTATTTTTCCTATTAGGAGTTTACTTTTTATTAAAAAAATACTCTCATAAAAACATATTTATTGCAGGTGTATTTTTTATGCTCGGCTTTTTCTCATATCACGGAGCAAAGCTTCAACTCATTCCTTTAATTGCAATTATAACTATTCATAACTGGTATGTATCACCTAGGAAAAAAATCATTATTAAACCGTATCTGATTCTTAATGTGGTATTTTTAGCTGCCTTAGGAATATTTCTACTTGCAGGTAAATTTACTGAAGGATCGATTCTTAAAAATAGATCTCATGAAATAGTTTTTACTAATATGGAAAGTTTCTCCGATGAGGTAGTCAAAATGCGGACCGCATCTATTGAAACACCTTTGCATTCATTATTTATTAATAAAGTATATTTTGCAGCCAGATATTTAACTGAAAACTACCTACAATCATTTTCACCTTTTTCACTTTTTTATAGCGCAGAGATAATGAAGTATTCAGGTTTTTTTTATTTACTGGATGTAATATTCATAAGCATTGGTTTATTTGCTTTATTTGTATATAAACGATCCCTGTTTTTCTTACTATTAGGACTCCTATTAATCGCACCTTTATCAAGTGCAATTAGTATGTCAGGTTTTTCTATTTTAAATAGAGGAATTTTATTACTACCAGTTTTTACAATTTTAATTAGTTTTGGGATTTATTATTTATTGAAATTTGCAAAAGAAGAAATATTTAAAAAAATAATTTTATTTGCTATTACTATTCCTTATTTTTTTAGTTTCTTAATTTTTTTGTATACCTATTTTTTTATTTTGCCGATTGAATTATTTGGACATTATCAAGTTTCAAATAGAGCTCTTGCAAAGTTCATCTCTTTGGAATTTTCTAAAAAAGAAAAGATTGTTATATCTACAAAAAATCCTCGCGTAATGTTTGCTTTTTTAACTTTTTATAATCTTAATTCAGCAGAGCTTGAAGAATTTGTCAAGCAAAATATAATTAATGGAAATACTTATAAATTGAAGAACATTTTAATAACAGATAAATGCCCCGATAATTTCATAAAAAATACCCTCTACGTAATAAATAAAGATGTAGAAAAATGTGATAAAAAACAATTCAAATTTGAAAAAATTATTGCAAATAAAATTGATGCAGGGGTTGAATTTAAAATTTTTAATGGAGAAACTTGTTCAAATTTTTCTCTTAAACCATGGATTGCGCCACATTTTATAAATGATTTCTCAATTGAAAAAATGAGTGAAAAAAAATTCTGCGAACGATGGGTTACGTCAAATTATTAATTTGAATAATTCAAAAATTTTTAGCATTTTATTCGGAATTTTAACAAACTTATTAAATTTATTTTTTAAATTTTATTAACCATCTCATTAAATAAAACTAAATATGGTATAAGCTTAAACAGTATTAATATGAAATATATTTTAAAAAATCCTTGGCTTTTAATAAGTTTGTTAAAAGTTTATTACTTGAATCTTTGCACTGGGGAGATCAAAAAAAAATACTTACAAAAATGAATAAAATAAAAATATTTCTTACAAAGTTTTTTCTAAAATGAAAAAATATACCACGCATGTAATCCTTTTTTTGATAATTATAGCTTCATTATATTTTAGAGTACATAATCTTCAAGTATTTCCACCTCTTGACGTTGATGAATATGGTATAGCGTATGAAGGTTTTAGCATTGCAACAATAGGTAAAGATAGCTGGGGAGAAACATTGCCTATCTTTTTCAGAAGTTTTGGCGATTACAAATTACCAATTGATATTTATTTATCAGCCCTATTTTTTAAGATTTTTGAACCATCATCATTTTGGCTTAGACTTCCATCTGTTATTTTTTCTGTCCTTTATATCCCCACTATTTTTATTCTTGTAAGAAAACTCTTAAAAAATGATTTATACGCCTTATTATCTGCTATTTTGATAAGCATATTGCCACATAATTTTTACTTTTCGCGAATTATATCAGGAAGCATAAGTGCATCGTACCTAATTTTTTCGTCTCTTACTTTTTTTATAATAGCCCTAAAAAGCACTTCTAAATTCAAATACATTCTAATATCTATAATTTTGCTCTCATTTTCTCTTTATGCATATCCTCTTAGCTGGATAGTCTCACCTCTTTTGATTGTTTCGTATGCAATAGTGTTAAAAGCTACAAAAAATCTTAAATATTTCCCTATATTTTTGATTTTTGCAATATTTTTAATACCAATTGTTCTGCAATTTTTTGCAGGAGGTAGCTCTGTTCGTATCAATAATAAGTCTGCTTTCGATATAAATAGAGGACTTTTTATAGAAATAGGTGAACTAAGACAAGCAGGAGAAAATGATTTACTTGCTAAAACCTTTCATAACAAGGGTACGACCTTTGCTTATATTTTTCTTGATAGCTATCTAAAACATTTTAACCTACAATACCTTTCTTTTAACAGATCAGATCCAAATATTCAAACACCCCCAACATCACCAATTTTTATAACACTTGTGCCTTTTTATTTTATTGGAATTTTTTTATTGATTAGAAAATTTAAAAAGCCAGAATACTTTGTAATATTATCATTGCTTCTTATAGCTCCGCTTCCTTCGGTCATTACAGAAGGTGCAGTAAATGCAAAAAGATATCTAAGCTCAATGGGGATTGAGATTTTACTAATAATATATGCATTAAATTATTTAAATTTCCATAGAAAAAAAATCTTATCAGTTTCATTAATGGTGATATTTTTTATTGAGTTGTCACTTTTTTTGAAATTTTTCTTTATCGATCATAAAAACGAGTCTCTTTTAAAGATGAGCGTCAAGCCAAGAATTATTCAAGAATTAGCAAGCAAATACTGGCCTGAAAATAATTTAATCTACACTACAAGTCAGCTTGGAGAGCCACAGATATATCCTCTTGTTGGAGCTTGGTATTTACCCGAAAAATACTTGAAAGGAAAAATTGTTGAAAATAGAGATAATTGGTACTATATTAAGCCCTTTAATGGCTTATTTTATACAGAAAACATGGAAGAAATAAATACTTATTTATTAAAAAATTCTGACTATAGCGGTTTTGCAGTTTTTAATTATGAAGAATTATCTAATTTGAATAAAAATATTTGCTTTAAAAAAATTAATAGTCTACCATCTGAGGATGTTGTCTATACTACCATTAAAATAGAACCATGTTTGCAATAATCATATTCATAACAATTAATTTATTCTTTATAAAAGAACCAATCCTGTCTCTTCAAGAAATAAATTCTATTCCGCTCTTTTTTATTAAGAATGTTGGCTATGAATATTGGCCATTTATAAGAATCATTAGTACAGCAATAGTTTTATTCACAATTTTTTTAACTGTTAATAAATATTTCATTAAAAACAAAAATATCTCGCTAATCTTTTTTCTAACTATTCCATGGGTATTCACAATAGCACATGATTTTAACCCAAGCGCACTTATTTTCCTCTTATTACTATCAATGTATTTAACACTGCCTAAATTTAAAAAAATTTTACTAATATTGGGCATTTCTTTTTTATTTTATTTAATGCCAAAAAATATTTCAACGATCACTGAAATATTTTTATATAAGATTTCTCTTCTGCCACAGTTTTTAAACCTTACAAATCTCTTCACTCAAATGGAGCCGATATCATCTTATATGCGAATTCCTAGGAATGGTTATTTTTCTTATATTTTTTTAATTCCATTAGTAATTGGTCTTATAAAATTTTCTTACGAAGATTTTGAAAAAATAAAAAAATTTACCATTCCGATTACACTCTCTCTATTATTCTTTATATTTTTTCCAACCAACCATTTAGTTTTTGCAGGAGTTGGTTTTTTATACCTATTCACAATATTTTTAATAAAAAATTTTTTAGCCATAGCTAAAAATAAATTTTTCATATTATTTAGCTTACTTATTTCAACCTCATTATTTGTCTTTTTTTTGGAGTCCTATATTAGGCAATACCCCATGAAATACTCTGTAGAAAGGTCGGAGGCAAAAATTAAAGTAGTTGAGCTTATATTAAATAACCCTAATTCTGAATTCTTTATTCCAAATGATGAGGAATTAAAAAAATTATTAGGATTTTACGGATTTCATCAAGATTTTTCAAATGTTAGAGTGATTAAAGGAGAAATAAACTTTTTCAAATTTGCAAAAAATTGTAAACAAAAAAATGTGGAGTGCATCTTAGATGACGATCTTTTGTATAGGCTACAGTTTGATAAAAATGCTACTAATATAGAAAATATTTCTCTTAAAAATGGTCTTAATTTTTACTATATTTTTTAAAAAAATACTGTAAAAAATTTACATAAAAATATAATCCAGTACCCACAAAAGCCAAGCTCATTACCCATGAAAAATAAACATTTGTTAGTAAAGGGTTGGATCTAATAACAACTTCAGGAACTCCATACTACCACACTGAAAAGACGTTTATTGCAAAAATAAATTAATAACTTTGCTAAATTGTATATGCAAATAATACATTGATCCAAATAGATATGTAGCAACTGGCGGCAAATTGTTTACATTTCCTACATCAGAAATATATTCCCTATCGTAGTTGCAGCTGGACCAAACAGAAACATCACTCTCCCCCAATCTCTGTGAAGAAAGGAATCATTATGTTCGTATAGTGATTGGCTGGTAAATAGTATTGCAACAAGTCGTATTGCAAAAGAAAATATTATAATTATAAAAATTAAATTTAAGTTATATTTTTGAAACATGTTGATCAGTAAACTTTAGTTGCAGCTGAAACTTTAAAAAAAGATAATTTAAAAAGAATTTACAAAATAATTAATTTTTCAGTTATTTTTCAGTAAAATTTAATATAAAGTTAAAATAACTCTCCCTACTTAACTTGAGTCATACAAGACTTAAATTACTTGATAAAACTCTGAAAATAATTTTTATGAAAAAAATTTAAATCATCATTTATTATCTAAAAAAGGCCCTTCATGTGAATATAGGTCAAAACCAAGTAAATGATTCTTACCTTTAATGGTGGCAACTTTTGTAAATTCACTTGGAATTTGACAGTCGTATTTATTTACGACAAGGATTTTCTCCTCGCCAAATTCCAAATCGTTTGTTGCGCAGCTACTTTCAGTAAAAACATACTGTTGAAATGATTCCATGTCTAGCCTGTAACCTTTATTAAACATACCTACCAGGCTGGAAGAAAAAGTATTTTTATAAAAAAGCAAATACAATGACATTGTTCCCTCTGATGGTAAGTATATTTTTTCATAATTACTTTCATTTTGTTTTAAATATACTATCAATTCTTTTTGAGCGTCATTTCGTCTTATTGCGTTATGAATATCGCTTTGAACCGAATATTGATGCCAAAAGTAAAAAAACTCACAAATTAATAAAAAAAATATAAATAGTAAAATTATTTTCCCATACTTTAAAAGATTTATTTTATATACTCCATAAGCCGCTGGTATAACAAGTAATACGACTAAAAAAAGTGCTCGATGAACATTTGGAGATCCAAGGTAGGTTAGCGCCGCAGGAATTGGAGCAATTAATAGCAAGTAAAAAAAATACACCAAACAAGCACTATTAATTTTTAACTTACTTTTTACGGGAAGCAATGATGCTCCTATGAAAATTAAAAAAGTAATATAAACTAGACCTTGAGCGGGCATATCGTATCTGTTCTCTTCTCCAGTATCTATTGATAAAACCACAGGAGAAAAATAGGAAAAATATTGATTAATAAACTCCCTTCCATAACCAATTATTTTATTATTGAATAATCGGGCTTCAAAAATTCTATTCTGGCCCGTATTATATATCTGTTCTTGTATTCTCCCCTCAACTCTGGCAAGTGGGCTAAATATAGAAGTCTGTTCAAATCTACCTTTTCCCCAAGGGGTTGAGCTTATATAGACAGTTAATCCCAAAAAGAATAATATCAATAAAATTACAGATAATAATTTTTTCCTATTTTCTCTTCTTATTAAAATTGCTGAAAAAATGAGAGGTAATGGCAACAAAGAAAGAGGTGCGTACATTCTAAATGGGTGATATATGAAATATGACAACAGTATTAGAAAAGCGCCAATTACAAAAAAAAGCCTCCTTGATTCTTTTATAAACATCAGAATCAAAAATATCCCTGTTAAAAAAATTGTCGAACCAATTATGCCCTCTGTAGATGACCTAGATAAAACTAAGTGCCAAGGAACAATTGCAATAAACAACGATGCAAATAGAGAAACTTTTTTATTATTAAAAATTAATTTAGTAAAAAAATAAACTGGAAATACGATTAAGCTTCCAAATAAAGCCACAGGGAACCGTACTGCGAAAGCTGTAACCCCAAATAAATACGTTGATAGACCTGCTAAGTAAAATGGGCCTATTATGTAATAATCTCCGAATTTGTCAAAATAAAACAATGGGAACTTATTGCCATACAGATCGACTCCGTTTTCTAAAATAAATCTTCCAACATAACCGCTTAAAACCTCATCGTCCATTAAGCTTGAAGGAAGTGTTTCTAGATTGTAAATACGTAATAAAAGAGCTACAATCCAAATTTCAAAAAGCATCAGCGTATATATATTTTTTTTTAAGAATTTATATATATTTTTCATACTAAACGGATTTAGCTTACAATGTTTTTAGCGATTTGATATTTTATTTTACCAAAATTTATACTAAATAGTATAAAGCATATAATTTTTTTAAATATAAATACAATGCGTAAATTTGATAGAATCTTGCCTTACCAAATGACATAAGTAATTGCTATTAATCTTGCTAATTTCAAATCAAAAAAATCAAATTGCCAAAGTTTTTGCAATTATGATGGAGATAGCGTAGATCTTTCAATTGTTTAAGAAAAATCCATTTAAAGAAGCTACAATTTCTGATATATTAAGCTTACATTTTTCACTTAATTACAAATCCATGAATTCGCAAAAATTTTTAAATATTTCTAAACCAATAAGCGCATATTTACTCATTATTGGAATTGCCTTTCTGCCCCTATTGAGTATATTCATAAATTCAAAACTTCCTCACACCAGCGACGGAGCAATGCATGTCATACGTTCACTTGCATATTATAAAGAGTTCGTTGAAGGTCAGTTTCCTGTTCGCTGGACCAGTCAATTTCATTATGGATACGGAACTATGCTTTTTAACTTCGTGTATCCTTTGCCGTACATTGCAACACTTCCATTAATATTTATTGGCGTTTCTCCAGTTTTGTTATTGAAATTGGGATTTGCATTTACTTATGTATTAGCTGGAATTGGAATGTACGCCTTTGCACTGAGGTTTTTTAAAGATAAACAAACTGCATTTATTGTCACCCTGCTATATCAATTTGCACCATTTAGATTCGTAGAAATGATGGTGCGCGGAAATATTGGATCTCTTTATGCTTATGCCATCGCTCCTTTTTTATTTTTAGGCATATATTTGTTCATTCATAATAATAAATATTTTTCATGGTTGCTAATCTGTTTATCTGTTGCGCTTATTACGCTAAGTCACACCATTATGGGCTTTGCATTTCTGGCAGTTGGTGGCATTTTCGTTTTAACACTCACAAAAGATTTTAAAAAAATTGCATTAACTTATTTTGCTTTTTCAACCGGACTTGCAATGTCGGCATTTTTTATACTTCCCGGGATTTTGGAACAAAAGTATACAAATGGTTATCTTTTTACAAAAGACATTTTTTACCATCATTTCCCATCATTAACAGCTCTTTTTCTTCCAAATTTTACCGATTCTCCATCACTGCGTATAGCTGAGATATCAGTGCAAATAGGTTTATTTCAAGTATTAGCACTTGCTCTTTCAATTTATATATTTTTAAAAAAATCAAAATCATTAAATTCAAAAATATCAATAGGCTTCTTAATACTTGTTACTATATTAACCATTATATTTATGCAACCTATTGCAAAGCCACTTTGGGAAAATATAAGCTTCATAAGGCAGTTCCAGTTTCCATGGAGATTTTTGGGCATTATAACATTTACAACTGCAATATTAGGAGGGTACGTGCTTAAAAACTATTTATTATTAAGGAAAAGAATTTTATATATAACTCTATGTTTTCTAATAATAATAAGCACGGTGTATTACTGGCGCCCACTTCAAGGATATGACAATTATGCTGAATCTTTTTACTGGAACTACCCAATAACAACAAATTACTTTTCAGAAGTTAATACTATATGGATGGCAGAAGAGCCAACAAGCTTTCCGGAAAAACAAATTGAGATTTTATCAGGAGAAGCTAATATAGTTGACTCTTACCGAAAAAGCACCACCCACAAATATCTGATAGAGGCAAAGTCAGAATCTACCATTCTTGATCGAACTTACTTTTTTCCCGGATGGAAAGTGTATGTAAATGGAAATGATGTGCCAATTCAGTTTCAGGATCCAGCATATGCCGGGATGATTACTTTTAAAATACCAAGAGGTGTTCACAATATTGAAGTTAAGTTTGTACAAAGTAAACTTCAAGTTTTAGGAAATTATATTTCTTTATTTACAATTATACTTAATCTAGTTATTCTTTTAATATTCTTATTAAAGATTAATTTAGTAAATATCATAAAACAAATTTTTAAATTTAGTAAAAAAATAATTTCACAAAAATAAATATCAAGAAATCATTAAAAATATAAATTTATGAAAGCATTAAAAGAGAATAATTTACACTTTGCTTTAGAGCTCCTTAAAAAAAATTCAGCTACGGTTGGGCAATTTTATTCCTCTCTATAATTTTTTTAGTAATTAGGTTGCCCTTTCTGGATCAAATGTTTTTGCTTCATGATGAAAGAGATATGACCCTTGCCTAATTTTTTTTCCCTATAGTTTGAAAAGTTAAATCCCGATTCAATAATCTTTTTCATTGGTACTCCATATACAAATAGCTTTATCAGGGTGCAATTACCAATTCCTAAATATATTCAAGATATGACAGACATATGTGAAATATGAAATCCTCTAAAGATAAATCTAAAAGGAGAGAACATTGTCAAAAAATGTGAAAAAAATCTGAGTACGATGAGTTACTTTAAATAATTTGGCTTAATTTTCGAAATTTAATAAATTTATTTTTTATAATATAATCAAATCATTAAATAAATTTAAATATGATATAAACTTAAACAGTATTAATATGAAATATATTTTAAAAAATCCTTGGCTTTTAATAATAGTTATTCCTGCATGGATTTTAAATTTATTACCAACATTTTTTGATGGACAATACGGTTGCGTAAATAATGAATGTGGTTATATTTTAGGGAGTAACTTTGGTGATGGTTCTTGGTTTAAAGCAGTGACTGCCGTATCATTTCAAAACTTTCCTTTTCAAATGCCAAATTATGCTGGTGAAATTTTAAAAGGTTATCATTATCTACCAAATTTAATTGCATTTATTTTCACAAAAGCTGGAATACCATTTGATTTTACAATTCATAAACTTTTTCCTCTAATTTACTTATCGCTGATTACTGTAATATTAATAAATTTGGCAAATATAATTGGAAGATCCACTTTTTTTGTTTTTATTTTTTTATTCTTTTATTTTTTTGGGATGCACCTTTCTATTTTTACTTCAATTTATCACTTTGGCGAAATAAGAAATGGCGCATTAATAAACACATTTCAATCGACCCGAATTTTAGAAAGCCCACATTTGGCACTTGCATTAATTGGAATGTTCTACATTTTATTTTTACTTTATAAAGAAAGTGGCGATGGATTTAAAAACAATATTAAAATAGGCATAATTTTATTCTTAATAGTTGGTACAAAATTTTATGTTGCTTTTTCTACAATTATCATACTTGCTTTTCACGGCTTATTAAAATTCATAGAAAATAAAAATATTAAATCGTTTTTATTAAAAATAGTTATATATTCTTCATTTTTAATTGTTTCCATTTTTTTGTTCTACAATCCTTTAAGCTCCACCTCGTCAGGAAATATTTTTACTTTTTCCCCTTTTACAACAACTTTTCACCTTATTGAATCGCCCGATCTTTTTTATTGGAATGATGTTGTTTTGGCGAGATACTTTTTAGAAGAGAATGGTCTTTCCCCTAGACTTATTTCAATATACTTATTCACAAGTCTTTTATTTTTTATATATTATTTTGGTACCAGATTTATAGGCTTTTTCTATTTTCTTAACATAAACAAAGTAAAATCACTTTCGATTACAGAAAAAGCTATATCAATTTCTATATTATTATCTTGTATTTTATCAATTACCCTGCTACAAAAGGGTGACTGGTATAATCCAATTCAATTTGCTGTTCCCGCAGCTTTTTTATTAAATATTTTTGTAGCCAAATTTTTATACCAAATTTATAAAAATTACAGACTTATTAGCATATTCCTGATTCCAGTTCTTATGATGCTTACATTAATTGCTAACCTGGTTAATCTTAACTACATTAATAGCTCTTCAAGAGTTGTGATTTCATTTGATGAAAAAAATGCATTGGATTTTCTTAAAAATCAACCCTTTGGAACAATATTTACTCCTCCTCAAAAAAACGATGCTCCTTATATTGCAGCATATTCAGAAAAACCACTATTTGCTAATTTTTTTAACACTCTTGAAAATGCAGGAATTGACTTTAGCGAAAGAAAGAAAATTTATGAAAATAAATTTTTACCCAATAAAAATCAGATTGATTATATTTATCTTAAAAAACTCGAGCACAACGATTATTTACATATTTGCAACAACAAGAATATAAATATCCTTCTAGAAAATGATGTGATAATAATTTGTAAATATGAGAAAATATAACCAATTATACTTATGAGTAAAATATTAAAATTTTTTAAAAACAACCTAGTAGCACTCTCAATAATTGGATTAGGCGTTTCATTAAGACTGATCGTGTCTTTTTTCCAGAATCACAATTTTGATTTCCTAAACATCATTGTATTGGTTAAGTCTGTTGCGGATACAAATGATTTGATTGAAGGTTTTTTTGTTATTAAAAAAGCTATGAATTATGAAGTTCAGCTTTACGGTAAAATTTTTTATCAAGTTGCTGCTATTTGGCTAAAATTTTTAGACTATATCGGAATTGTTAATATTGACTATATATTTGACACAAAATCATATAGAAAAAGCTACGAATACATGGACGCATTTTTACAATGGGGACCGCTACACTACCAATTAACAGCAATAAAATTAATTCAATTTATTTATGATTTTTTTCTATTAACTTATTTGATAAAAATTGGTCAAATTTTATTTAACAATCGATTCAAAATTGCTATTATTGTTTTTTGGGCAGTCAATCCATTAATTATTTACACCACATACGTATTATTTCAATCTGATTTAGCAATGACGGCTTTTTTAACTGCTGGGGTTTATTATGGTATCTTAGCTATAAAAAAACCGTCATATAATTTTATTTCTTTGAACATTTTCTTAATGTTGACAATGTTTGCGATTGGAGCAGTCATTAAGCAGGTGCCCCTACTTTTTGTAATACCTTTTCTGATCGTATTAAGCAAAAATTTAAAAGATTTTCTTAAAGGTCTTTTGGTATTTGCAGCTCTATACGTATTATTTTCTCAACCTTGGGCTAAAGATATTTCAATCGTAAAAGAGTTTCATTTGACATCACCAGAATCTATGGCTCTCTTTAATTTTTCTTTAAATAGTGTGCCGATATTTCTATTGTTGTACAGTTTTTTTATAATTTTTACTTTTTATAACAGAGATAAAATTATAGCTACTCCAATAAAACTTATTCTAATCAGTTCCCTGATTCTTGCTATCGTATATATTAGTGAGGACTTAAACTTTCTATTTGTTCAATTTAATATATGGATACTGCCTTTTATTGCATTTTTAACACTACATAAGAAAAAATATGCTATCTTTTTCATAGCCCCTCTAATTGGTTTTTTTAAGAGAGCTATCGTTGATAATGATGTCATGATTGGATCCTTTGGGGTTACTCTTGGTCTCCCACTTAACCATACCCCTAAATATAATGACATAATCGAAAAATTTTTAAACCCTATGCTTATTCATTATTTATTTAGCACAACATTTATTGTAGCGTGTGTAATTCTTCTTTATGTTTTGTACAAGGATATGATTGATAAAGAAGATTTTTTCTCATCTTTAATAAATAAAAATATAAAACTTAATCTGATAAAAATATCAATTTCTGTTTTTTCTATATTTTTTATAATTTTTACGTTGGATTTTTTTTACCGGTCACAATTTGTTAATTTAACTAAATTTGTTATAAAGAATGAAACAAAAACTATCCTTTCAGGTACCATATTTAAATTTACTATAAATAACCCACAAAGAAGAGATGTTTCGGCAATTTTAGTTCCTATTTCAAGACAGGAAATCAACACAAATGGATATACATATTTCAATTTTTATGACCTTAAAAAAAATAAACTTTTATTTAGTGTAAAAGTTAATGATTACACATTTGCAACCGATAATAGTTACACAAGGGTGATGTTACCTTCTAAAATAAATTTAGAAAAAATTAGCGTCGAAATTGATAAGCAAAAAGATCCCATTAATAAATTAATAATTCATACAACCGATGAGTTAATAGTTTCTAAGGATTTTGGCCATTCTTCAGGTTATGATAACTTCTATTCAAACCAGAAAATTACGATCGACTACAACAACTATAAAGCTCCAATAAACATACTCGGCCAATATTGGTTAGAGGACATGCTTACAAATATAATTCACAACATTAAGCAACGACCGAGCTTCTATTTTGTTTATATATCTACAACTTTACTAGCTCTTTTTATTTCTTCAGTAATCACAATTAGAGCAATAATTAATGTATACAGAATTAGACATTAATTTAAATTAATCAGTATTTTTTATAAATTTAGGAGAGGGAAAGAGCCAGTCAGAACAAAAAGATATCACAATGCAATATGATTATTAGAGATATTAAATTATCTTTTACAACTCCAAAACCAAAACTTCTTCGTTTTTAAAGATTATTTTATTACTTAAAAACTCTAATTCGAAACAATTTCTCATATTGCCAAGATCGTGCCCATTAACGATATATACATAATCCACCTCTTCTAAAATTTTACAATCCCCTTGAAGGACTTTTTTCTCTCTTTCTTTTGAATCTATGCCAATAATATTCAAAGGTCCCAAATGTGCAAGGTATAAAGGCTTATTAGAATAAGCCGATATGTAACCTGAGTTTTTATAGTCTAAAAAGGTATAACCCTTTACAGATTCAAAAGAATTAAAAACAACGCCGTAGGGCTTTTCTTTCAAAAAATTTAAAGCCTCTACTTCTTTTCTTGATATATAAGAAGTGTCGGGGGCAGCAAAAATCCTTAAAATCCTAAGATTACTTGGAATTGTTATTAAAATTATTAGAACAAATAGGGCTAATTTGACTTTACTTTTTGAAACTAAAAAATCAAAAAGTAAAATACTTAAAAAAACATTAGAAAGAAAAATTGAATAGTAGCCAAACTGAACTGTGTTCCACCAATCCCCTTTTTGAATTAAGCTTATATTTAATAAAAACATAACTAAAGCTGATAAAAATATGTATATTTCAAACCTACTTACTTTTTTAAGGATCAGTTTATAAATAATGTATGCCACTCCAAATACTCTAGTTCCAAAATTTATAACAAAGTACAAAAAAGTACTGAATAGCTCTATAAATAAAAGTCTTGGACTCCAGCCTGCCTCATATAAAAAATACCTTGCATTCACCATATCTGGCAAGTAAACCATATTAGGAGCTTCAATTACAGAGTGAACAGTTGCAAATGGAGAGAAAGTAAAAATTGAACCAGTTTTACCTGCCTCAAAAGGATTGTAAAATAAAATTATACTTAATAACCCAGCTAAAGCTATTAGAAATGAATTCATTAAAATTTTTTTATATTTTTCTTTTTTTAAGATCATCTCAAATATAAAAAATCCGCATATCAGCGCACTCAAAACACCTCCATAGAATTTAAGGCCTAAAATTACAAAGAATAATATTGAAATTGTTAAAGCCGAACGGGTATTGTATTTTTCTCTTTTTAAGATTATAAGTTGCCATAATATTAATGGCATGCTTATTGCCAGCTGAGGATTAAGCATATAACTAATTGATTGCATTAAAAATGATTGGGCGCCTCCAAAAATAGATCCGTGATGATAAAGAGCTATTACATAACCAAAGCTATCGGCAAAATATATTGTTCCTAGGAACATCAATACAAATAAAAATTTGTCGTAAATTAATCGTGCAAAACGAATACCAATAATTGTATAAAGAATGAACCACAAAGGAGGAATAATTTTGAATAATGTAAAACTTGGATGTATGCCAATAAATGACAGCAGATAGAGAGAATACGCCATTAAAGTATTATATCCTGATAGCACTTCACCAGAAAATGTTGGCACTTGAAAAGGAAAAGTTTTAAATGCAACACTTGCTATTTCAAGGTGCCACATTGCATCATGACTATGGACTCCCCAAAAGTGAATTCCACATCGATCTTCAATGCAAAAATTTGTTCCACTAGGCATTATGATAATCATATGAAGAAAAAACGCAGGTATAATGAGGAAAAGAATTTTTTTATTATTTCTCAACCATTTAATAGTATCAAAGCTATATATTAATTTATGCAATTTATTCATACTTTAAATATTTTAATAAAAAAAAATTACATTCTTGTAATCCTAACTTTATCTTTCTCTGTAATTATAACCTATCTTTCTTGGAACAATTCTTTAAACGAGCGTTTTTCTGATGAGATTAATCACTTCATTGCGGGAACTCTTTGGCTATCTGGGTATATTCCGTATCAAGATATTCAATTAAATCATCAGCCACTTAATTACATATTATCTGCAATAGTAAGCGAACTTTACAAAACAGATATTATCTTTAGATACGTTACCATAATGAGAATAGCCGTTGCATTTTATTCAATTTTTTGGATACTTCTTTTGGTAATCAAAAAAAAGTGGTCTGCGGTATTGTTTGCAGTAATTTTTGAATTTTATAAATACAATTTTGGAGGATACAAACTTTTAGGTGAAACTTTGGCAGTGTATCCGTTAATTTATATCTTGTCTGTTTTTTATGACTTATTTCTTCATAAGAATGTAAAGATATCAATCTTAACATTGCTAATCACATCAGTAGCTTTTTTTGTAGCAACTTTTTCATTACTTCCTTTATGGCCTGTGCTTTTTATAATTTATGGACTATTTATATTTAAATTTCGCAAAAATTTTAAAAACATCTTATTTCTTAGTCTTCCTGCTTTAATATTAAGTTTTTTGCTTTTTACAATTATCCCATTTAGCCAGTGGCTAAACGACACTGTTATTTACAGTTTAAAGTATTTTATTCCAATAAATAAAGAAGCACTATATACACCAACTGACATTATCACAATGCCATTAAAGGCATTCCTTCCTCCTTATAATATTATTAAGCTCATTATGATTCTTACAATATTTTCATTAACTATAAGTGCTTGGTGTTTAATAAAAAAGAAAAATGTTTCTTTATTAGTTATTTTTATAACTTTGTTATTTTTATCTAACTCAAGAGATGGAAACGATAGTTTTTCGGGCTTTCATTTAGCGCC
>JBIKWE010000048.1:0-5635 GCA_044356445.1 Limisphaerales bacterium
TGCAAATTCATTATCCCGATAATTTGATTTTCAAGCACTGGATGTTCCAGCCCCGAAACCACCGCGACATCACCTTTTGCCAATGTATCGCCACTGCCATCAACATAAAAATCCTTAATTCCAAAATCAACAATACATTCTCCTAATTTATCAATTAAATAACCTTTCCCCAAACATCCTAAATCAATAACAATTTCTTTTTTTAAAAAAACTCTATTTTTACCTACTATTTCAATTACTTCATCAAACGGATAAACTTTAACCTTTTTATTTTTAGAGCTTAATGAATAATTTTTGTCGTACCCAATATTTTCAAGAATGGCGCCTGAATATGGTGTAATCATGCCCAAAGACAACTTATGAAGTTTTTTAAAAAGTGCAAGCATCTCAACAAGCTCTTCAGGCACTTCGTACTCTCCAGTTTTTGATCCGATTTTCAAAATTAATGAAGACTCAATAAAACGCGAATAATTTTCATCAAACTCTTGAGAAATGCTTAATATCTGTGCCTTTAGTTTACTGAGTTTAGTTTTTGATACCTCAATAGGAAGACCAATTTCAAAAGGACAACCTAAAGCTTGATAATTTAATTTTTGCCATCGATGTTGATTTTTTAAATCTTCTGTTTTTTGCTTACGATTTTCTGGCATCATCTTTGATCTTTTCAAGTGCATCCATAAAACCTTTTGGTGTGAGTGATGAGCCGTTTACAACTGTGAGCATTACATTGTCAATCGGCTTGCCAACAACTTCTGCCTCAAAACCCTCATCAAATAATCTTTGCAGTCTCTGACTTGTTGAGTTGGTGGCAAGACCTGTGAAATCGGCTTGAGTAACCACGCCATTCTCAAGTGTAATTTTAATATCAACCTCTTCAGCTCCAGCTGGAGAGCGATAACTTCCTTTTGCCATATACTCACCGTTTTCATAAGCATCCATTGAGTCTGCCATCATTTCTGAACCAGACTCGCTGACACCTGATTGAGCTTCAGAGGTAATCGGCGGAGTACTTTCAATTTCTTGTGCTTGATCTTTTTGAAACTGCGAAATAGCTCCAACACTTAAAAATGCAATTAAAGCAATAACTAATACGCCTATCATTAAATTTTTTGGCTTCATAAATATTTACTAAATTATAATTATTGCCATAAACTTTGTATACTCGTATCATAATACTAAATGCTAACTAATTTTTTCAACATCAAATCCCCCGTTACCCAGTTTTTGGTGTTTTTGTTTTTATTTTTTATTATCGGGCAATCAGATCTTCTTATTACTGCAGAAACTCAAGATTTATGGATCTCATACATGAGAGATGCAGTACTTTATTTTGTAATAGCCGTTATTCTGGGTTTGGCACTTTTTTATATTCCAAAAAACAAAAAAATAAACCCCTCAAATTTTTTAATCTCCACAATCATCATATTCACCCTAATTCACCCGACATCGCCGTTTATAAGCAAAGTACTTGCGATTTTAATTCTGCCCGTTAGAGCTCTTATTTTCAAATATAAGCAAATTCAAATCTTTAATCCTGCTGTCTTTTCACTATTTACCGTGTACTGGATTTTTGATATTTTCTTCCTAATTACAAATCAAGAAAACACATATATCATCTCTTGGTGGGGTGCTGATTTAACTTTTCAGTTTTTACAAAAAATCCCTATATTGATGTATTCGGTTGCAACTGGCTTACTCATTAGTTTTATATACTTTTCAAAAAAATTTAAAAAACATCTGCATCCAATAATTTTTGTAACCACTTATTTATTATTAAGCGGAGGATACTTTGCCATAACTGAGAGTATTTTTCCTCAAGAAATACTGCTTACTTCATTTAAAGCACTTTTATTTGCCGGATTTGTGATGCTTTCTGAACCAAAAACATCACCCGTCAAAATAAATCATCAGATTTTTCTTGGATTTTTTTCAGGCTTTTTGTTATTTCTCATAACAGATTTCGGTCTTAAAATTCCGGGCGACCCATTGATAAACATACTTATGATTGCCAACCTGATTTCGTTTGTTTTAAAAGTAATAGATAAGCAAAAAGATATAAAAACACAAACAGTATCTACTCCAAATGTTAAGATAATAAATACATCTAACCAAAAAATTTCAAGATAGTAGTTTTAATTTCACTTTCTTTTTCCAACATATTTTTAATGCAGTAATCAAGCATCATGCCTCTTGCTTTTTTTATATGCACAGATTTCATGCCTTTAAAATCCGGAGTTATCATTTTTAATGTAGAAGGAAGTAATGCCGAGTACTCAAGCGACGCCAAATTAAAAATTAACTGATTTTTCGAAGCTAAAAACTCAGAAACAATAGGCAATAATTCTTTAGCTCTTTTTGCAGGAAGTTCTGGTCGGTGGGGCAAAACTTTTTCATGGGGCAAAATATAGCCTTTAGTTTCTGAAAGAATTACAATATTTTTATACGCATAATCAAGTTGCTCTTTTGTATAGTGCAAAAGATCAAGTTGTTTAAAAACTAAGCCTGTAAAAAAATGCAAAGCATCTTTGCCTTCTATATTTTGATTTTTGCTGGGAGAAATGGTTATTAGCATGAAAAAAGTTTAAGACTTAAATATTTTTTATATTATAATAAAAGTCATGAAAAAACTAAAAAAAGTTTTTGCACCAAGAAACATTATCAAAGCAATTTTACTTCTTGGAGTTGTGCTTATAATCCTTACAAGCTTTCTGCCTTTCTTTTTCATGTGATATAAATTACTCATGTTTCTATATAATATGAAGCATGGATTTATCTTTGCCTGTTTCGGCTTTACCCCGAACTCACTCCCGCACCACAACCAGACTTGAGTCAATTGGCATTAAAACATATAGGCATTTACTAAATTATTATCCTTTCAGATACGATGATTTTTCAAAAATAGTGCCAATTAGCTTTTTAAGATACGGCGAAGTTTGTACTATAAAAGGTCAGGTTACCAAAATTTCTTCTGGTTACTCAAAAAAAGGCATGCAAACTTTAACTCTAAGAGTTACTGATAATTCAGGCCATATTAATATTGTGTTTTTTAATCAAAAATTTTTAGCATCAATTTTAAAAGAAGGAAGCTACACATCAATTGCTGGCAGTATGGTGCGCTTTGGAAAAAATATTACTTTTCAACCCTCAGATTATGAGGCTTTGGCAACTCCAGACTCTCCAACTGTTCACACCGGAAAAATCGTGCCGGTTTATTCGCAAATTTATGGGCTATCAGCAAAAACAATAAGAGAAAAGATAAATTATCTTTTACAAAATGTTAAAATCATGAAAGATGAAGATTTAGAGATTCTACCCTCTGAGATTTTATCAAAACATAAACTTCTTGGCAAAAAAGATGCCATACTTAAAATTCATTACCCCTCAACACTTGAAGAATCAGAAATTGCCAAAAACCGATTGGCGTTTGACGAGCTTTTTACACGAATTTTATCTTCACATGTGGTTCGGGAAAAATGGAAAGAAGAGGTAACCACAAAACCCCTTAAATTAACCGCTGAAAATCGCAAAAAGCTTGAAGAATTAATAAATAGCCTACCTTTTACACTTACCTTCGCGCAACAAAGAACTCTTGACGAAATTCTCACCGATTTAACCAAAAAAACCCCCATGAACCGTTTTGTGCAGGGCGATGTCGGCTCCGGAAAAACAGTAATTGCCGCACTTTCTGCCTATGTTTCACACCTTAACAATGCCAAAACTCTAATAATGGCACCAACCGCAATTCTTGCCGAGCAACATTTCAAAACCGTTTCCAACTTATTAAACCCTTTAAATATTAAAACCGCCATTCAAACCGGTGCCAAAAAATCAATCTCCAAAAAAAACCCAGACTCTGAATTTGATGTTATTGTGGGCACACAGGCACTAATTACACAGTCTTTAAACTTTAAAGATGTTGGGCTTGTGGTTATTGATGAACAGCATCGTTTCGGAGTTCGGCAACGGGCTCTTCTTAAACAAAAAGGTATAAATCCGCACCTTTTGACCATGACCGCAACTCCTATTCCGCGCACAGTTTCTTTAACTTTATACAGCGAACTGGATTTATCGGTAATTGACGAAATGCCAAAAGGCAGAAAACCTATAAAAACCCATGTGGTTTCTGCTGACAAACGGGAAAAGGGATACAGATGGATAGAAGATCAGATAATAAAAAATCAGGCTCAGGTATATATAATTTGCCCGCTGGTTGAAGAGTCAGAAAACGAGTCGATGCAAGCCGTGCGCGCCGCAACAAAAGAGTATGAATATTTAAAAACTGTGTTTAAAAAAAGTAGGGTGGCACTTCTTCATGGGAAAATGAAAGCCAAAGAAAAAACTCAAGTTATGGATGACTTTAAGGCAAAAAAATATGATATTTTGGTTTCAACTTCAGTTGTTGAGGTGGGAGTTGATGTGCCTGATGCAACAATTATGATAATAGAAGGGGCAGAAAGATTTGGACTTGCCCAACTTCATCAACTAAGAGGGCGAGTTGGCAGATCAGACAAACAATCTTATTGCTTTCTGTTTCCATCAACCAAACAAGCTGAGTTTTCCAAGCGCTTAAGATTTTTCTCAAGCACCAATTCTGGCATGAAGCTTGCTGAATTTGATCTTAAGGAGCGAGGCCCCGGAGATTTATATGGCACACAACAATCTGGTTATTCAGATTTAGTGCTTGCTGATATTTCCAACATTTCTCTTGTTCATATGGCAAAAACAGCAGTTGAGGATTTTAGCCAAAAATATAAACTACAAGAAATTCCAAATCTTTTAAAGGCTGTTGAGGAGCTTCAAACAGATCAGGTGGCAAAAGATTAGAAAAATTAATAAAATAAATACATGGAAAAAAAAGAAATAATTATATATCAAGCAAAAAATGGTGAAATAGAGTTTAAGGGTGATTTGCAAAATGATACTTTGTGGGCAAATTTGCAACAAATCGCCGAACTTTTTGATACAGACAAGTCCGGCATTTCCAGACATATTAAAAATATTTTTAAGGATGAGGAATTGGAAAGAAATTCAGTTGTTGCATTTTTTGCAACAACTGCCAGCGATGGTAAAACGTACCAAGTAGAATACTTTAATTTGGATGTTATTTTGTCTGTAGGGTACCGTGTTAATTCTAAAACTGCCACTAAATTCCGCAAATGGGCAACAAAAACATTAAAGGATCATATTGTTAACGGTTACACAATCAACAAAAAACGAATTTCTAAAAATTATGATGAGTTTTTGCAGGCTGTGGAAACTGTTAAGAAGCTATTACCAAATGATAACAAAGTACAAGCAAGCGATGCTTTAGAGCTTGTAAAGATGTTTGCAAATACTTGGTTTTCACTTGACGCCTATGACAAATCTCTTTTGCCAAAAACAGGTGCCAGCAAAAAGCAGGCATTAATTACTGCCGAAGAGCTTAAAGAGGCAATTTTTGAGTTAAGAGAAAATCTGATTAGCAAAAAAGAGGCTTCCGAACTTTTTGCAACAGATCGAGTTAAAGATTCAATTGCCGGTATTGTGGGAAATGTTTTTCAGTCTGTATTTGGTCAAGAGGTTTATGAAACTATTGAAGAAAAAGCCTCATATCTTTTGTATTTTTTTGTGAAAAATCATCCTTTTGTAGATGGAA
>JBIKWE010000049.1:0-5628 GCA_044356445.1 Limisphaerales bacterium
CTGGAGTTTGGATTTTACACTTATTATTATTTGACCATTTTAAATAACTATCGGTGTCAACATCTTCATCTTGCAATCGGGAAAAATGCTTTAAGATATCCTCAATGCAACTATATGGTCGCCCCGGGGGCGTCAATTTATTAAGAGGCATGTCTAAGATATGCTTTTTTAAAAAATAAATTTGCTGCGATTCGTTCATCAATTTGTAGTTAGGATTAAGCCCAATATGTATTGCTTCATTTTTAAGAATGTCATCAGCAAACTTGTGAAAAGTTGTAACATTTGTTCCAAAAACCCCGTATGGTAAGCCCTTATCTATGCGATCCTCCATTTCTTGGGATGCTTTTTCTGTGAAAGTTAAGCAAGCAATCTCTTCTGGCTTACAAATATTCTTATTTATTAGATCAAGAATTTTGGCCACAATAGTGGTTGTTTTACCAGTGCCAGCTCCAGCTATGATAAGTAGAGGTCCACCAGCGTGGTTTAAAACTTTTTGTTGATTGGTGTTTAGATTTTCCACAGTTAATTTTATCAGTTACTAAGTCTTAAATGTTTACGCTTGACAGCTTAGTTATTAATAAGTATTATTACATTGAAAAGAGCAATTGTGCTTTCGGTATTTAATACCCTTGAATTTTGATAATATTCCATTATAATTGCTTTTTATCATTAAATAAATTTTATAAATTTGTAAATTATACAACTATGGCACAAGGAACATTCCAAAGAAATAAACCTCATTTGAATATTGGTACCATCGGTCACGTTGACCATGGAAAAACCACCACAACTTCAGCAATTCATACCATTCTTGCAAAGAAAGGTTTAGCAAAAGCCATGAAGTATGAGGAGATTGATAAAGCTCCAGAAGAAAAAGCAAGAGGAGTTACAATCAATATACATCACTCAGAATACGAAACTGAAAAAAGACATTACGCACACATTGATGCTCCGGGACATGCCGATTATATTAAAAACATGATTACAGGCGCAGCCCAGATGGACGGAGCAATTCTTGTTGTATCAGCACCAGATGGTCCTATGCCTCAGACTAGAGAACATATTCTTCTTGCAAGACAGGTAAACGTGCCAGCTATTGTCGTTTATTTAAACAAATGCGATATGGTTTCAGATCCTGAAATAATTGACTTAGTTGAGATGGAGGTAAGAGATTTGCTTAAAAAATATGATTACCCCGGAGATGATGTTCCAGTCATAAGAGGATCTTCTCTCAAGGCTCTTGAAGGAGATGCCAACTACGAAAAAGCTATCCTAGATCTTATGGCTGCAGTTGATTCATATGTTCCAGAACCTGTTAGAGATACTGAAAAACCTTTCCTTATGCCAGTCGAAGATGTTTTTACCATTCAAGGTAGAGGCACCGTTGTTACTGGAAGAGTTGAAAGAGGTATCTTAAAAGTAAACGAGGAAGTTGAAATTGTTGGATTAAAAGACGGTGTAAAAACGGTAGTTACTGGAATTGAGATGTTTAGAAAAACACTCGATGAAGCTCGAGCTGGAGACAACACAGGACTATTATTAAGAGGTGTTGAAAAAGATGATGTCGAGAGAGGTCAAGTTATTGCTAAGGTTGGGTCAGTAAAGCCTCATACAGAATTTGAAGCTGAGATTTACGTGCTAAAAAAAGAAGAGGGAGGAAGACATACACCGTTCTTTAAAGGATATAGACCACAGTTTTACATCAGAACAACTGATGTTACAGGGGAAGTTAAGCTGCCAGAAGGTGTTGAAATGGTAATGCCCGGTGACAATATAAAGATCGAAGCCACACTCATTGCTCCAATTGCACTTGAGGAAGGTTTGAAGTTTGCTATACGTGAAGGTGGACACACGGTTGGCGCAGGAGTTGTCACAAAAGTAATTAAGTAAATAGTTTTTTATAAGGGCGGTTTCTTGAAACCGCCCTTATTATTAAAATTGCACTTTATAAATATATGCCAAAAGGAAGAATAAGAATAAGACTTAAATCATACGATCATCGTCTTATTGATGAAACATCTCAAAAATTAGTTGATGCCGCGGTCAAAACGGGCGCTTCTATACTTGGTCCTATTCCTCTTCCGACAAAAAAAGAGGTGTATGTTGTGAATAAATCTCCGTTTATTGATAAAGATGCAAGAGAACATTTTGGAATGAGGATACACAAAAGGTTGCTTGATATTCTTAATCCAACAAATCAAACTATAGACTCTTTGATGCATCTTGAGTTGCCAGCAGGTGTCGAGGTCTCAGTTAAGATGTGATGAGTACTTTAATTTATTTTATAAAGTAAGTATTTTTATTTTTATAAATAGTTATTTATAAAGTTAAAAATATTAATACTATTTTTAAGCAATTTAAGTTGCAGTATTAGAGATTTTATTATATAATCTCAGATATTATTTATGGTTAGTAAGAAAAATTTATTTTTCTAATTTAGCCAGATTGATAAGGCAGTTTAAGCCCCAATCTGGGGCTTTTTTTATTTTCAATTTATGTCAGGCATAATAATCGGTACAAAAATTAGTCAGTCTCAGTTTTTCACTCAAAGTGGTAAATTGGTACCTGTAACTAAGATCGCAACAGATCCTTGTTATCTGGTTGGAATTTTTACAAAAGAAAAAAATGGCTATAGTGCCTTAATGCTTGGCTATGGCACAAGAAAGACTGTGTCTAAACCAGTTGCAGGATTATTAAAAAAAGCAGGTATCACGGATGCGGTTAAACATATCAAAGAGATTCGTACTGACGATTTTAAAGATATTTTGGTAATTGAAGAAGATGGTAAATCGGGTGTTAAGATTGGTGAAAAAAATATATTCATAGGCGATAAATTAGATATTAATGATTTATTCAACATTGGCGAAAAAGTATCTGTTTCAGGTATTACTCAAGGTAAAGGATTTGCTGGAGTTGTTAGAAGGTACAATTTTCGAGGCGGACCAAAAACACATGGTCAATCCGACAGACACCGCGCCCGAGGTTCTTTGGGATCAGGCACCACTCCGGGAAGGGTCTTTAAGGGACTTAGAATGGCTGGAAGAATGGGTCAGGATAGAGTTACTATAAAAAATCTTGAAGTAGTCTCTATGGAACCTAATGTGTTAATTCTCAAGGGAGTTGTACCGGGAAAAAAAGGTGGCATTGTAGAAGTTGTAACAGCAAAATAATATGGTTAAAAAAGTCGAAGCTAAATCAAAATCAAAGTTAGAAGCACCAGTCTATAACTTGGCAGGTGACATCACCAGTCATATTGCTTTACCAGAGGCCATCTTTGCAGTAGAGCCAAACATTCCACTTATGTCTCAGTACGTTAGAGTATATCTGGCTAATCAAAGACAAGGTAATGCATCGACTAAAACACGAGCTGAAGTTATTGGGACGACAAAAAAAATGTATCGACAAAAAGGAACTGGAAGAGCAAGACACTCAACTGCTAAGGTAAATTTATTCAGAGGTGGAGGTGTAACATTTGGACCACAACCAAGAGATGTATCAATGAGTATGAATAAAAAGCAAAAAATTAAGGCATTATTCTCTTCTTTATCCTCGAAAGCTACTTTAGAATCAATAAAATCATTAAGTGTTGCAGATTTTGGAGAAGACCCAAAAACAAGTAAGATTTCTAAAGTGTTAAAAAAAATATCAGGAAAGAAAGTGCTTGCTGTGTTGGAAAAAATTGCACCCAGTCCAGTTGTTATGTCGCTTAGAAATATTCCAAATGTTAAAATAGTTCAAGTTAATACATTAAACGCTTACGACGTTATTAACAACTCGGATATTTTATTTTTTGACAACTCTATAGAAGCATTGAAAAATCATTATTTTAAATCATGAAAACTAATACGATAATTAAACCTTTGATTACCGAAAAGACATCTTTATTGTCTCAGAATAAAGTTTACTCTTTTGTGGTTTCGGATTATGCAAATAAAAACTCAATTACACAATCAATAGAAGAAATGTATAAGGTTAAAGTTAATGATGTAAATATTGTGGTTAGAAAAGGAAAAGAAAAAAGAGTTGGACGCCGAATGATGCGTAAAATTAGACCTAATGTCAAAATAGCTTATGTGACATTGAAAAATGGCGTTATAGATTTATTTCCACAAGCTTAATTAGATAAAATTATGTTATATTTAAATCCATCTAAGAAACCAGAAAAGAGTTTAACTGAGATCCTCAAAAAGCACTCAGGTAGAGATTCAACTGGAAAAATATCAGTGAGGCATCAGGGTGGTCGTCAGAAAAGAAGATATAGATTTATTGATTTCAAAAGAGAAAAAAGAGATATCTCTGGCGTGGTCGTATCTGTTGAATATGATCCAAACAGAAATGCAAACATCGCGCTTATTCAATATGATGATGGAGAAAAAAAATATATACTTCATCCTCACAATTTAGAGGTTGGGGCCAAAGTTATGGCATCAGAAAAAGCAGAGATTAAAACTGGTTGCGCATTGCCACTAAGTGCTATTCCTGTTGGTATTCAAGTTCATAATATTGAACTATATCCAGGTCAAGGTGGCGTGATAACAAGAGGCGCAGGTACATTTGCCACAGTTGTTGCTAAAGATGAAAAGCATGTTCAGATTAAGATGATGTCTGGAGAGGTAAGAAAATTTCAGAGTAAATGTTGGGCAACAATTGGTCGTGTAGGCAACATAGAGCATAAGGATGAAATTATAGGATCAGCTGGACGCAAAATATTAATGGGTATAAGGCCGACAGTGAGAGGTACGGCTCAAAACCCTCGTTCTCATCCTCATGGAGGAGGAGAAGGCAGAAGCGGTGAAGGTATGCATGCCAAAACTCCTTGGGGCAAGAGAACAAGGGGTGTCAGGACAAGAAATAAGAAAAAATGGAGCAATGTATTAATTGTTTCAAGAAGAAAATAATATGGAATCTTTAACTTATCAAAAAAACTTAAAATCATCCCCAAAAAAGATGAGAATGATCAGAGACCTTATTGTGAAAATGAAACCGAGTGAGGCTTTGCCTTATTTGATGTTTTCACCATCAAAATCAGCAAAAATATATTATAAAGTTATAAAATCAGCTATAAACAATGCAACAGCCACTTTAAAAGTGACGGCTGATATGTTAAAATTTAGGCTTTTGATTGTAGAAGAAGGAAGAAAACTAAAGCGTTTTAATGCAGGTTCAAAAGGTATGGCTAAGCCAATAGTTAAATCCTATTCACATGTTAAAGTTGTTCTTGTTGAGTCAAATGAAAAGCCCGTTTTAAAGACAGAGAGCTCTGAGGATTTAAAAGAAAATATTAAAGCGCCTCAAAAAAAAGTTTTGAAAGAAGCTAAGACTAAGACAGTAAAAGGCATCAAGAAAGTAGATTCACCAAAAAAAGAAGATAAAAAAATAAAAGTTAAAAAAAATAAATAAAACATGGGTCAAAAAGTACATCCATTCGGATTAAGATTGGGTCCTGTATATAATTGGACTTCAAGATGGTTTTTTTCAGATAAGAAAACCTATAGAATGGCTATTCTTGAGGATGCAGGAATAAGAAAAGAGATCATGGAAAAGTATATTTTTGCAGGTGTGACCGATGTTATAGTGGAGAGAGCTATTAAAAAAATAACCGTCGTCATTCATTCGGTAAAACCGGGT
>JBIKWE010000050.1:0-5616 GCA_044356445.1 Limisphaerales bacterium
ATTTACAGTATGTTATTTCATACCAACTTGGAGGTCTTTCCCCCTTTTTCTACAGACTGTTTAATATACTTTTTCATTTTGGTTTTGCAACAGTCACCATGTTTATCATAAAACGCTTTACTAAAGAAAAATACTTACCCTTTCTGGTGGCGCTTATAGTGGTTGTTCATCCAATGATGATTGAATCGGTGGCATGGATTTCTGGCGGCATATACGCCCAAGCAGCATTCTTTACAGGTCTTTCATTTTATTTTTATTTACGTTTTAAAGAGTCTTCAAAGATCTGGAATTATATCTGTTCTTTACTTTTTTTCTTTATTGGGGTTACTTCAAGTGAAAAAGTTATTGTCTTCCCTTTCATTGTGGCTTTATATGAAATTGTGTTTGGAAAATTTAAAAAATCATTTTTATACCTAATGCCCTTTTTTGCAATCTCATTGGTTATGGGACTTATTGCGGCAAGAGGAATTAGCGCCAGACTCGATTATTTAATGGTCGCAAACGGCACAAATCAAAGATACAATTTTTCTAATCCATTTATTCAGATACCGGCTGCATTGACTTCATATTTTCATCTTTTCATTTGGCCTGATAAGCTTAATCTTTATCAATCAGATATTGCAATAACACCTTTTACCATATTGAGAAACGGTTTAGTAACGATAATTTATTTTTTAATTCTTACATATACTTTCTTAAGAAATAAGGCTATATTTTTCTTTCTAAGTTTTTTCTTTATTTCGCTTCTTATAACATTAAATCCTTTTGGATTATCATGGGTTTTTGCTGAAAGATATTCTTATTTTGGATCTATTGGAATTTATTTTACATTGGTATATGGGGTTATAAAATTTTTTTCTTACTTAAAAGCTCGTTCAGTTTCATTCGTAATATTAACCTTAGTCATAATTGGGCTTTCACTTAGAACGCTTATTAGACTTGATGATTGGAAAAATGAGGAGACGCTCTGGACAGCAACTGTTAAATATGCTAAAACTGATGCCAAGTCCCACAATAATTTAGGTCATGTGCTGGCAAAAAGAGGAGATATCAATGGCGCAATGACCTCTTTTTCCAACGCAATTTCCTTGAGTCCCGGATACGCAGACCCATACCACAACTTAGGCAATATGTATCTATATGTTGGCGATTTTGATAAAGCAGAAGAAATATATTTGAAGGCAACTGAGCTTAATCCTAATCTGTGGCAATCGCATCAAAATTTGGCTTCAATATATTTAAGGCGTAAGGAATTTCAAAAATCTGAGCCCTATTTTCAAAAATCTATAAGTATCAATCCCCGAAATGCTGGCGGTTATTTTGGATTAGCAATAATATTTTCAGAAGTGGGAGATATTGCCAAGGCTCAAAAATATTTAAGAGAAGCACTTAAAATTGATCCAAATCACGAGCAAGCAAAAGATTTACTTTCAAAAATCACTAATAAATAAGTTTTGTCATAATGAAAACTAATTTAATATCAAAAATTGTGATTGGCTATCCTCCAATACACTCTTCAAAGGGTGTGCCGTTATTATCTCAAAACAGACAATTTCAGTATTTTAATGCTCCAACTTTTATATACCCAATGGTTCCAGCATATACCGCATCTCTTCTTAAACATAATGGTTTCAATGTGAAATGGATGGATGGTATTGCCGAAAGAAAATCTGAAAAAGATTGGTTTAAAGAGTTAAAACGATTTAATCCGGATATTTTCATCTTAGAAACAAAATCACCTGTTGTAAAAAGACATTGGGTGGAAATTGCAAAAATGAAGAAAATACTTCCAAAAATGCAGATTATATTAGTTGGAGACCATCCTAGCTTTATCCCTCTTGAGCAATTTGAACACAGCCCAGTTGATTTTGTTATAAAAGGTGGCGATTATGATTTTGTATCTTTAAGTATTGCCAATTTCTTAAATGGAAAAGGCAATCTTGATGGTGGTGTATATTGGCGAAAAAAAAATAAATTTATGAAGAGGGCGATTTCTAAAAACTCCTTCTTTCTATCCAATGGCCAAGAAATTTTAAATTCTGGACAACCATCGTTAAAGCATGACCTAAACACTTTGCCATTTGTTGACAGAAACCTTACCAAATGGCAACTTTATGCTTATGCAAATGGTAATTATAAATATACGCCCGCCACATATATGTATAGCGGGCGGGATTGTTGGTGGAATAAATGCACTTTTTGTGTTTGGGATCATACAATTAATCCAATAGGCTCATATCGCAGTTTTACTCCAGAGAGGTTATTTGCCGAAGTTAAGCATGTGGTTGATAGGTTTGGTGTTAAAGAAATATTTGATGATGCTGGCACTATGTTTGTTGGTAACAAATTAAAGAGATTTTGTGAGCTACTTATTGAAAGTGGATACAATAAAAAGGTCAGATATGGTTGCAATATGAGATTTAATGCCATTCCAAATCAAGAGCTTTATGATCTCATGGGTAAAGCTGGTTTTAGATTTATTCTTTATGGTATGGAATCTGGCAATCAAAAAACATTAGATAGATTGCAAAAAGGCACCAGAGAAAGAGATGCCATAATTGGTCCTGCGATGGCCAAAAAAGCGGGTCTTGATCCACACATTACAATTATGTTGGGTTATCCATGGGAGTCTTATGAGGATGCAAGGCGCACGATTGAAACTGCAAAATATGCCTTAAAAAAGGGCATTTACGAGACAATACAAGCAACGATTGTTATCCCATATCCGGGCACCCCTTTATACAAAGAGTGCAAAGACAAAGGTTGGCTATTAACGGAAGACTACGAAAGATACGATATGAGAGAGCCTGTTATGAAAATACCATTCTCACATAAAAAACTCTTAGAGCTTGAACAAGAGCTATACTCCACATTTATGACACCCCAGTATATTTTAAGGAAAATTTCAAGAATAAGGTCTTTTCATGATTTTAAATATCTTTTTTATATGGCATATAAGCTTCTTGGGCATATGTTGGATTTTGATCCTAATCAGGAAAAAGTAAATTTTATATCCTCTGAATTTTTAAAAAATACATTGAATAGATTGTTTAAACACTTTTCAACTTCAAAAACAAAAGTTGATAAAGAGAAAGATAAATATTTGAAAGAAGTTGTGACTTAATTTTTTAGTTTCGCTTCAAGTAAGCCTGTCATAAAAAATACACCATAAATAATATGAGTGGTTGGGATAATAATGATTGCCAGTATGATATGAAATACATGTTTTCCTTGTATTAAAGCTTTCAGATATGTAAATAGAAGTAAGCATATATAAAAATTTAATGGTATTTGATAAGTCAATATAAAAACTTTACCTGCATTAAAATATAAAATTGGCAAGATAGCTAAATATAATGTGAAAATGGTGGGCAATAAATAAGATATTTTTTTTGAATTTTTATCCCCTTGTGCTGCAAATAATCCTCTTGTTTTACCATAATTTGCGTGTTGTTTTAAATACGCAATCAATGAGGTTCTTCGATGATGATAAACCATGACTGAGGGGTCATATAGTATTTTATTCTTATTATTTTTAGTCATTTTTTCAAGCATCTTACTATCTTCCCCGGGCCAGTATGGCGAGTCAAAGCCATTAAATTTATCAAAAACTTTTTTAGAGATCATCAAATTCATTGTTGGATAATCATCAACAAATCTTTGTTTTTTAGGAGTAAATCTATATGTATAAGGACCGCTACCAAGCTTTGAACAAAGAACTATTTCAAAAACTTTTTCCCAGAAATTTGCATTTGGAGGCAATATTCCCGGACCACCGACTCCAAATAAATCTATATTTGTATCAAATATTTTTTTAGCGTTTTTTAACCAATCTTTGTGAGGCGAAACATCATCATCGATAAAAACTAAAACTCTACCTTTTGATATTTTGGCTACTAAGTCACGCTTAACCCCGGGGGATATTTTTGATGGCGCTTTTATGATCTTCAAAAAATCGTAGTTGTCTTCTAATTTTTTGTCGTTATCTGTTAAATAATCAGCAATAATTAAAACTTCAAACTTATTAAAACTTTGATTTTTTATGGCAGGTAAGGCTTCCTTAATAATTAGATCGCTTATATTTCTTGTTGGGATGATTATTGAGAAATATGGGGTCATAAATTATTTATTAATATGTAATTATTTTTTTATTTAATTCGAGAAAATATATTTCTCTAATTAAACCTAAAAGCCTTTAAGGATAATTGTAGCAGGAACTTTAAAAATTGATGTAATATTGAATTTTTCTATCCAAAAAAACTAATCAAATAACTTTTCTTTTGGTCATGGATAAATGAGACAAATATTATGAGGCAATCCTAAATACATTTTTTTACTGTTTCCTGCTTATTGTTTACTGCTTCCTGCTTCCTGCTTACTGCTTCCTGCTTATTGTTTCCTGTTTATCGCTTACTGTTTATCATTAAACAGTTTCATAAAAGCTTCTTTTGGTACTTCAACCTTGCCAATCATTTTCATTTTCTTCTTTCCTTCTTTTTGCTTTTCAAGAAGTTTTCGCTTACGGCTGTAATCCCCGCCTCCGACAGTTTTACTTCCTTTGGTTAATACATCTTTTCTAAACGCAGAAATTCGCTCACTGGCAATAATTCGACTTTGATACTGAGCTTGTATTTTTACTTCAAACTGCTGACGTGGTATGAGTTCTTTAAGTTTTTTTGTCAGATATGAAGCTTGCTCGTAAGATCTTTCTTTAACAACAATTTGGGAAAATTCTTCAACTGGATCGCCGTTTAAAAGTAACAAAAGCTTATCTGCCTCAACTTCTTGATATCTAATTATCTCCCAATCAAATGAAGCGTAGCCGGAAGTTGCTGATTTTAAAGAATCAAAAAAACCGGATATCATCTCAGAAAGTGGCATTTCATATTCCATTGTAACTTGATTTTTATTGTCCATCGTTTTAAAAGTTGCCCTGTGATCCTCACAAAGTTTCATCACGTCTCCAACATGTTCTTGCGGACAAATTATCATAATTCTGGCAATTGGCTCTTGATACTTTTCATTTTCAAACTGATAATCCACTTGTGGTGGAGTTAACACTAAGTGTAGGTTATATTCTCGCTCTAATCTTTCTCGGACAACATCAGCATGCAATAGTCCTAAAAATCCAACTCTAAATCCAGCGCCAAGCGCTTGAGAATAAATTGGCGTGTACTCAAGCGCTGAATCGGTCAGATATATTTTGTCAAAAGCTTTTTTAAGATTCTCATAATCAGCTGGATCTGTTGGAAACATTGAGGCAAAAACCATGGGGTGTACAACCTTATAACCGGGCAAAACTTTATTGCTTGAAGAATTGGTTATTGTATCCCCCACTCTTACATGGTGAATGTCTTTAAGATTGGTGACAATATATCCAATTTCTCCACTATTTAAAAATTTACTTGAGGTTAGCTCCGGTGCAAATGTGCCAACTTCTGTGGCTTCAAATGTTGTGCCGCTTATTGAAAGTTTAAGAGGTGTGAAAGCTTTTGCTTGACCGTTAAAAATACGAACAAACGCAATCACTCCTTTATGCTTGTCAAAATATGAGTCAAAAATTAAAGACTCAACTTCAGGATTCTGGCCTGTGATTTCTTGTGGTTCAGCAGATTT
>JBIKWE010000051.1:0-5570 GCA_044356445.1 Limisphaerales bacterium
GAGCAAAGCGAGACAATGTCTTTGGCGTCATTGTTTTAGTAGGTATTGGCGGTATTTACGCCGAGCTTTTTAAGGATATAGCACAGCTTGTATTTCCTTTTACATTCTCTGAATTTATATCCTCGACCGAGTCAACAAAATTAAAGAAATTGTATTCTAGTTTTCGAAATATGCCCTCTATCTCCCAAAGAGAGTTGTATGAAGCTTGTTATAAAGTTGGCTCCTTATTGTCAAGCATTAAAAATATAAAAGAAATTGATATAAATCCGTTAATTGCAACAAAAAATGGGCTAATTGCAGTTGATGCCAGAGTAATAATTTCAAAATGATGTTACTTACAATGACTGTAGGGGCATATTATTGCATTACAGCAAACTTTTTCATTGTTTAATAGCTTAATTATTCTCTTATAATTCCTCAACAACGACCCTTTTAAGTACCATAGGTCACCTTTTTTGAGATTTTTTCTTAAAATTTCTGCTGCCTCAAAAACATCCTTAGCATATATTATTTTTTCTTGAGGTAGCCCTCTTAAAATTCCCTCATCTACAGTGTGTTTTCTGAGCGTGCCAATGCAAACAACAAGGTCAAAATTTAGCTGTGCCAATAAATTACCAGTTTTTTTATGCTCGCTTTCAGGGTTTTCAAGCTCCCCCATCTCTCCAATAACCGCAATTTTTCTACCTTTAAAATATGGAATTGTTTTTAATGTCATAAGTCCCGAATTGGTACTCTCTGGATTGGCTCTTAATGAGTCATTTAAAAGTATGGTGTTTAGAGGCCCTTTTTCAATACTCATTCGTCCAGATAAAGGTTTAATCTTACTTAAAATATCTGTAAATTGTTCAAGAATATCAATATTTGGTAAGGCGGATTGACAGATAAGATATGAACACATTATGTTATAAACGTGATGTGTTCCAATAAGCTGCGTCTTTAATTTAATAGTTTTAAATGTCACTTGATTTTTTATATGAAAATTTGCAGATGTGCCCCACAAATCAACCTTTATAGAGTTTGTGTCAACATACATGTCACAGTCGGGCGTGGAGCCATACCACAATACTTTTGCTTTTGTATAAGGCAGCATTTTTAGAATATATTCATTATCATGGTTAAGAATTGCAACTCCTGTTTTCGGCAGATGTTCAATAATTCTTCTTTTTTGAGAAATTAAGTTGTTTAAAGAGCCCATATGCTCCTTATCTGTATGAACAGGTGAAATTCCTGTGATGCATGATATGGTTGGATGGGCAATTTCATGATGCATGTCCATTTCTCCAATTTTATCTATTCCCAACTCCCAGACAATAAACTTCGTCCAAGGTCGGACCTTAAATGCGGTTATTGGCACATTATAGGTTGTGTCAAGGCTTAAATCAGTGCGAACCGTGTTTCCAAAATTCTTTAAAAATGTATACACGATTTCAGCGGTATTAGTTTTTCCTTGACTGCCTGTTATGCCAATTTGGATGGGGTGAAATTGAGCAAGCCAAGCCTTAGCGAGGACCCTTCTTGTTTTATGAAATATTTTTTTTAAAGTATTACTTTGATATGACATGTTATTTTTTTTTGATTAAATAACCATCTGAGGTGTCTTCAATCGTGTATCCGTAATTTTCAATTTCCTGTCTTAAATTATCAGATTGGTTAAAATTCTTATCATATCTCTCTTTCAATCTTTTTTCTGCTAACTCTATAATATTTTGTGGAATATTTATCTTTTTTTCGTTATTGTTGAGTTTAAGACCAAAAACCTTATCATATTCTTCAAGTAAATATTTTTTTTCAGCATCTTTAAGCCCCGTATTTTTTAACATATGCCACATGTTTGCAACAGCTGCTGCCGTATTTAAGTCATCAGCGATTTTTTCCTTAAATAAATTCAAGTAAAAAATCGCTTCTCCTGATAAATCCTCCAGCGAGCAAATCTTTTTATCACTTTTTAAACTTAAAAATATATTAACTAATTCCCTATATGCAATATTTGAGGCGGTTACCGCTTGCCAAGTAAAGTTTTCTGGTTTTCTATAATGTGCCTGCATAAAAAATAATCTTAATGAAACTGGATCTATATTATGATTTAAAATGTCTTGAATAGTAAAAAAGTTATTTTTGGATTTACTCATTTTTTCGCCATCAACTTGCAAAAAGGAGTGATGAACCCAGAATTTGACGAATTGTTTACCCGTTGCACTTTCTGATTGAGCAATTTCATTTTCATGATGAACCGGAATATGATCAATGCCTCCAGTATGTATATCTATAGTTTCTGTATCTAATCCACTCATTGAGATGGCTGAGCACTCAATATGCCAACCCGGAAAGCCATCTCCCCAAGGGCTTTCCCAATGCATAGTGTGGTTTGCAAAACGTCCCACCCTCTTAAACCATAAGGCAAAATCAGCCGGATTTTTTTTGTGAGGATCTATATACACTTCATCTCTTACAGCTTGTTTTTTTTCTGCTAAGTTTTGTCCTGAGAGGGCACCATATTTTTTGAATTTGGTTACATCAAAATATACTGCTTCTTGAGTTTCATAAGTGCATCCTTTATCTTCCAGAATTTGTATGATGTTTATCATTTGAGGAATTGTTTGAGTTGCATTTATCACTTTAATTTCGACTTTTTCCACATTTAGTGCTTTCATAGTCTGCCAGAATTGAGCTTCATATTCTTTTGCAATATCCCAAACTGTTTTACCTCTTAACATCGCCCCTTTTTCCAATTTATCTTCACCGGTGTCATTATCACCAGTTAAATGCCCAACATCTGTTATATTCATAACATGAATGACTTCATAGCCCAAATATTTTAATGCACGTTTCAAAATATCATCCATAACATATCTTCGCATATGGCCAACATGAGTATTATCATATACTGTCGGTCCGCAGGCATACATTTTTATGTGGTTATCTTTTTTTACGTCACTTACTGTCAAAATTTGTTTTTTTAAGGTATCATATAGTCTCATAGTTAGATATTAGTTTAATTATACAAGCTTACCGATTAAAAATCGTAAATAAAGATTGCAGTTTAAAATAAATTTATGTTAGAAAATAAGGAAAAAACAACTAATTTAAATTTCGACAGCATTTATTTTTTTATTTATATTGCTTATGCAAGATTTTATAGAGGTGAATCTTATGAGCCAGATGATTATTGGATGAGACTTTTGGATTTTTATCCACATTTTGATAGGGACGAGTTAAGCATATTATCTTTTTTGATCAATATCAGGCGTCAAGAAGGTGAAAATAATTTTCATTAATCTGTTTTACTCTTCAAGTTTTTTCAAAATTTCTTCATTCATTTTTACAGAAATCAAAAGCTGTTCATTTGCTTGTTTTATAAGTGAGTGCAAGGCTTTATATCTGGAAGCTCTCTCTAAAATCTGCTTATGTTCAATTGACTCTGTTATGATTTTTCTAATCTGGTCAATACTATATTGACTTTTTGCGTAACCAGTTAAACCATCTTGATCAGGATCACGGCCTAAGATAATCTGATATAGTTTTGTGACTTCAAATAGTCTTTGCTGATAAGCTCCATCTTGAATTTGGTCTGGGATACCGGCAATCAATTTTGGTTTCCAAATCGGCCATGAATCTCCGGGACAAGCTGTTTTGCCACCGAGTTCTTTATGTCCATATATATCTTCCCAGCCGTTAATATTTGGAATATCACCGCTTTCAAATAATAGTCGGCTGCATAGCCTATGGGCAGAGTTAATCTGATTTTTATTTGGCTCTTTGCCATTCATGAAGGTTCCGATTAAGCATATACCGATTGAGGATTCGTTTTTATTTTTAACATGAGCTCTTGCGGTGTTTAAATCACCAACATAATAAGCCGTACCATCATTTGTTATGATAAAGTGATACCCGACTCCTCCCCAGCCTAAGTTTTTAACGTGGTATCTTGCGATATCTTCTGGGGTCTGATTATCAGGACCAGCTGAGTGGTGAATCGCAATTGAGGTAACTTGGCTGAGTGGCCTTATCCAGCTCCAGTTATATGAATCACCAGTAATTGATGTTCGAAAATCTATAAATTTATCTTTTAAAGATGGAACTGTAAAAATATAATTAGCCATTTTTGTTGTTTAAGTTCTGTTTAAAATAAAAGCCAACAATAAAACCAAAAGGACCTGATAAAATACTGGCTGTTGTGGTTATTAAATCCTTGGCAGTCTCCATTGGATTTGGAAAAGCACTTGAGCTAACTGACTTTAACATGAACGGTAAAAACAAACAGATACCAATTATCACTAAAAAAGACTGCGTGAACGTAACTGCAATCTTTGCTCTTGTGTCCTCTTGAGCTTTTGATAAAACATCAATATTGTTTGTGGCAAAAGAAATATCAATGGGTTCAGTTATGATAGTTGCGCTTGTATTAATCTCTTCTCTTTCATTTGCTTTTGTATTTTGAGGTATTATGTTGATAATCTCTGGTTTTTTATCAAGAACATCTTTGTCTTCCATATTTTAATAAATTATTTATTTCTTCTTAATTCTAAAGTATCTCTGGATCCCGGCGTTTTAAGATAAACAGTTTTATTTTTAGAAATTTTATACAAGGCAAGCGCATTAGCAATAACCATTGAGATTGTAGTTCCGTCTTCTGAAGCGAGTCGTTCCAGTTCCTTAAATGATTCAGGAGTAAAAGTTAAAGTAACTGTTTTTGTGTCTTCAATCATTTGCTGATTATAGCATAGGATTTAACTTTTAATTATGAATAATGATTATTAAATACGTAAAAATTAAGGTTTTCCTTGATTGGGTTTGTATTCCATGGGAACAACCATATTCCCTTTTTTTGAGCCTCCACCAAAAATATTTTTTCTGACTTTACCCATGGGGATTTCTGCTTGATGAGATTGGGCTTTTCTCTCGGCCTCTTGTCTTTTTCTTTCTTCCTCTTCATGAGCCTCCTGTCTTTTTCTTTCCTCTTCTTCCTGTTTTTTTCTTACATAAAACTCCTCTTCGTCTTGTTTAAATCTTTTAAATTGTTGAACAGTCTCTGGGGAAGCTTCGTCTTTATTGTCGCCACCATGAATCTCGTTTTGAAGCCTTGCGATTTCATCCTGATCATCTCTTTTATAAGCCTGTTGAAGTTTGGCTACATTTATATCGCTAAAATTATTATTACCTTTTTCTCTTTCTTTCTGAGCTTCACCTTTAAAAATAGATGTAATATCTACAACCCCTATTACTTCCTTAGCAACCTGAGATGCTATGTTTTGAGTAAATTTGGCTACCTGTTCAAAAGGGTTTAAATTAGTCTTGTTTTTATCTGCCATTTTATTAAAGAATGACGTTGTCATAGGGTCTATATTCCAAGCATGGCCTTTCCTCTTTCTGACATTTTATCCATTGACCATGGCGGTTCAAATGTTAAATTTATATTGATTTTTTCTTTTTCTACCCCCAATTGAGATACTGCTTCGTAAATATCTTCTTGGATTGTATCAAATAACGGACAACCCAAAGATGTTAGCGTCATCAAAATCTGGATTTTACCATTTTCTATATTAACATTGTATACTAAACCTATGTCAGTT
>JBIKWE010000008.1:0-19358 GCA_044356445.1 Limisphaerales bacterium
AATTAAAAATTCAGATGATTTTTTTCAAAAATCACTAAAAATGATAAAAAATCCACTTATTATAATTTCAATTTTTTATTTTTTTTATTTTCTAATTATTGGCAGATCTTCTGTCAAATTTATGCGCTACATGCTTCTGATGTATCCATTTTTTGTAATTTTAGCGGGACTTGGGGCAATCAATATTTATGAGTATTTTAAAAAGCTTTCTTTTAAGAGAAATAAATTTTTAGCAATTATGTCTTCAAGAATTTTTATGCTATCGATAATTGGAGTTGTAGTTTTTTGGTGTAATGGTTTTTTAAATATATACAAAAAACCAAATACAAGGATTCAGGCAACAGAATGGATATTTAAGAATATTCCTCCCGGAAGTGTAATTGCCACAGAGCATTGGGATGACAGAGTTCCAATAATAGACGATGGTAGATACGCTTTTCAAGAGTTAACAATTTACGATATTCCGGATGATAAATTTAAATGGCAGATTTTAAATCAAAAATTAAATCAGAGCGATTATATTGTCATTGCCTCAAATAGACTCTATACTCCTCTTATAAGGCTTCAGGAGTGCGGTAACCATGGCAGATGTTATCCTTTCACCAAAAAATATTACGAAGATTTGTTTTCCGGAAAATCACAGTTTAAAAAAGTGGCTGAGTTTACATCTTATCCAAAATTTAAGTTTGGATTTGCGAGTTTTGAGTTAAAAGATGACTCAGCCGATGAATCATTTACAGTATACGACCATCCAAAAATTATGATTTTTGAGAAAAAATGAGGAAAAAAAGAACTCTTTTTTTTGCTTTTGTCATCTCCGTCGTATCGTTGATAATTCGAATGTATGAGATCGAAACGATTCCACGCAATCTCAACCCCGATGAAGCAGACAATCTCATGACTTATATAATAGAATCACACAACTCCACCTTACCACTCATAGGTATCAACTGGAACGGAGCCCCTTTGATCAATAACGCAATACAAGGATTCTTCTGGGAAATATCAGGTGAGTCAATCTCTGGCCTACGCTTTCCAAGTGTTCTCTTCAGTACTCTGTCAGTACTTCTATTTTTCATCATAGGTCTTCAGATTACTCAAAATAATATTCTGTCTTTTTGTTTCGCAATTGCACTCTCAACTAATGCATGGTTTCTGAATTTTTCTCGAAGCTCATGGGAAAATATATATACATCAATCCCTGTGCTCATTGGCATATGGGCAGGAATAATCCTCTACAAGAAAAAAAACCCAAACACGGCACTAATATTTTTTGTAATTTCATCAATTCTTGGTTTTTACAGCTATCATACTGGAAAATTTATTCCAATTGCTTCGGCTATCCTCTGCCTTGGTACTCTCTTCATACACAAGACAAAAATAATGCATAGAACAAGGGGAATGTTTTTTGCAGCTTGCATTATCATACTCGTGATTAGCCCCCAACTTCTGATCTCAATAAAGGATTTCCAAAAGGCATCACATCGTATTGCGAATGTATCCATCTTTAATCAGGCAAACAAAGTAGAAATTCATAATCATGTCATAAATAATTTGAGAGGGTTTGCATTCTACGATGCTCGATCTTTTCATTATGGGACTTGGAGTAGATACGTGCCCCCAGAAAGACCATTAATCCCGCCTTTAGTCACTCTTTTTTATCTTATAGGTATCGTATTTTCTTTTCAAAAATTACGTTGGCTTTTTTTGTACTTTATCATTTTGATCATCCCAGTGCAAATTCTGAGTTATCCTACACCAGATGCAGCACGTGCAGTCCATATCGTGCCTGTACTCTATTTATTTTCGCTTATCGGAATGCATATATCCTATAAGTTTTTTGCAAGGTTACTGAATAAGAAACAACAAATATTCCCTCATCTTCTGACAGGAATATCGTGCACTATGCTCTTGCTTACTTCTGTCCTTGAAGCGACCACTTATTTTCGTTGGATCCAGCGTACAGACATTATTGAAGCACGAAAGCCTGCAATTGATTATAAAGAATTTAGCTCATGGATAAAAAGCGCAAAAGAATCAGCAAAAACTGGAAGGCGTTTTACAATCGATGAGTGGCATAAAGAAATATTACATAGAAAAGAAATTTAAACCTCACAACACTCTTTTTACAAGCCCCAATACCCCCTGTTTCCAAGGAACTCGATGAGTGACACCGCTATTTTTTTGGAATTTTGATAAATTATCTCTGTACCATTTGAAGTTTCTAAGTAACGCCTGTTTATTTGAGTATTTTGGCTTAAAGCCCAACATCTTTTCGGCTTTTTCAATTGATACAAAAGAGTCTTTTGCCGCCGTTTCATATACCCATGGATAAAGTGGTGAAAGCTTTAATTTATCTAAAATTCTTAAAATTGAAATAACAAGCCACGTTGGTGTGGAAATTACTTTTTTTCCAAAACCTGCTTCGTCAAGAACTGCTTGATAATCTTCCCCCATCGTGGTAAATTCCTTTGCGCCAATATTAAAAACATCATTCACAGCCTTTTTATCCAAAGTCATACAAGTATAAATGGCATCACAAAGATCTTCGACATCTAGGAGTTGATAACGATTTGTGCCGTCTCCTATCATCGGAAATCCATGTCCGTCTTTAGCCCAATCATAAAGCAAAGCAAAAACCCCAAGCCTTTCCGGCCCAACAAAAGATTTCGGACGTATCACCGACACAGTGAGCCCTTTTTTTCGTGCACTTTCACATATTTTTTCAGCCTCAATCTTAGCCTCTCCATAAGGCCCAACCCCCACCAACTTATCATCTTCTACAATGGGATGGTGCTTTGGCACACCATAAACAGCGGTTGAAGAAATATGAATAAGTCTTTCAACCTTATTTTTAAGCGCTGACTCCACAACATTTTGCGTACCTGCTATATCTGTTGAATAGATATCCTGCTTGTCATAAAGCGGTAAAGCAGCAGCGCAGTGCACAACAAGGTCGGACCTTTTCATGGCAAGCGTCAGCTTTTTCTTGTCTCGAATATCTCCAATAATGTGCTTAATCTTATCTTTACAATCTTCATACTCAAACGGCACAATGTCGTAGGAAGTAATCACATAACCCTTACCAAGAAGGTGCCTTATCAAATTTATACCCAAAAAACCAGAGCCGCCAGTTATAAAAACCTTTTTCTTATTCATCCTGTGACATTTTGACTTCTATATTTCTCAACACTTCCTTAACATCTTGCAATAATCTGGAAAAATCATGCTCTTCCCTATCAATCACAATAGTTTCCTTAACTTCAAAGTTCAAATGTAGCTGAATTTTATGCAAATGACCATCTTTCTCGCTTTTATAATGTATTTCACAGCCCTTAATGCTCCTATTCTTTTTGATAAAATCTTTTACAAAAAATATAAAATCATCAAATACTATCTTATGAATTTTATCAAGTTTCCGCTTAGATATTTTGATGGGCTGATTACCATCTTTAAAAATTAAAAGATCAAGCAAGTCTTTGGTTGTCACGATTCCTAAAGGAAACTGTTTTTCATCTATAATGACCATACTCCCTATCTCCTTGTCTAAGATTTCACTTAGAATCTTAATCACAGTTTCCGTGCTTTTAACTCTTAAAACAGTTGTCTTAACAAAGTTTTTAATTGGAGTGTCATGAAGATGTTCTTTATTACCGCGACCAATACCCTCTTGTCTTTGAGGCGGCGCCACAAGATAAGGTATTAAGTCATAATGACTTAATATTCCCCTCAACTTGCCATCTTTATCAACCGCCACAATTTTTGAAGTTTTGAACTCTTTAAACAAAGTCAGTGCCTTTGATACTGGGTCGTTAATTGAGATTGTAATTACTTTGCCTTTCTGAGTATGTTTTATAGCGGATATTGTCAAATTCTTATTTAAATTCTCCTTCAAAAGCCTCAGTATTCTTCTTGCCGTAATTATTCCTTGAAACTTATTATCATTATCAAAAACAGGCAAATAATGAATTTTTGACTCAATCATTAATTTTGCAACTTTGTCAAAGCCATCTTTAATACCAATATGTGGTGGATGAAATAATGCATTTTTATTTTTTGTATTACCATCATGCGAAGATGATTTAATAATTGCATAATATGGATTAATTAAGCCCATAAATTTTTTTTCTTCATTGAAAACAAATGCGGCATCATGAGAAGACTTTAATTTGCTAAGCGTCTTTCCTAATGTGTCATTAATGGAAGCGGCAATAATGCCCTCTGTTTTTATGTGATCTTTTAAAATCTGCATATTATTAATATAAATAATAACGCTTTAGTAATTTTTAAAAAAATACTAAAACCTTATTATTAAAACACAGTCTTACTACTAAAAAACCAACGACCAATATGAACAGTAGGCGCCAAAGCCACAAATTCACCTTCAAAACTGGCGAGCGGCGTCAATTTATTCTCAATATCAATGACATTATTTAATGCCTCAGGAATACTCTGATTAAATCTTAAATTTTTAACAGCATGCTTAATTTGCCCATTCTCAATTAAAAAAGTTCCATCTCTGGTCATACCTGTGATGTTTAATAACTTTGGATTAAGAACGCGCACATACCATAATCTGGTAACAAGCAACCCCTTTTTAACATTTTTTATCATCTGCTCTCTTGTTTTTTTGCCGGGCGCTATATACATATGAAGCGGAACAGGTCCTAAGGTGTTTGGCGCTGGAAGAGCATGTCCTGTGTTTTTTTGGCCAAATTTATTGGCAAAATAAGAATCATAAACTATATTTTTTAAAATCCCGCTTTCAACAATTGTTATTTTTTCTTTTGGATAACCTTCATAATCAAACGGCATTGGAAAAACCAATTCATGAAATGGGTCATCAACTAGGGTTACATTTTCACCAAAAACTCGCTGGTTCATTTTTCCTGAAAAACAACTGGCATCTTCATGATAAATTCTGGCATTTGGTCCGTACCATTGTAAAAATGCTAACATTTCTGATACGGCTTGAGGTTCAAGAATAATTTCGTACTCTCCCGGATCAATATCTTGAGGATTGGCACTTTCTATGGCTTTATTAACTGCGGTTTTGCCGGCAGTTACTGCATCGATGTCTTTGATATTTTTTGAAACTTGTGCCGCAAAACCGCTGGAACTTTCTCCCATCACAACAGTTGACAAATTTGCCGACGAGCTCGCATGCGCCTTTGAAACACCGCAAGAATTATATACACCTATCTGTGTATATTCTTGTGAAAAAGCCCCAGAAGCCGTCAAACGATTATCTTTTGCAAGATTTATTATTTGACCAACAGCATCGGCTCTATATTTCGCATCTGCACTTTTGTAAAAGTCTTGCTCGATTTTATCCTCCATTTTATTCTTATCAAAAATTGACTCTTTATTACTTGGCAAAGACATAAAGTCTGGATCCTCATTCTGAAGCTTAGCCAGCTTTGTAGCTTTGGCAAGTACCGCTTCCAATGATTTTTCATCAAATGAATTTGTTGATGCCACACCAATTTTTTTATCAAAGATTACTCTAACCGATAATGATGTATCACTCCAAGCCATATTTTGATGAATCTCATTATTAGCAAATCGAGTTAAAGCATTTTGACTTTTGAATATTAAAACTTCAGTTTCTGTGGCTTTTGAAATCTCTAAAATACTTTTTGCAATATCTTTTAAATCTTCTTTAGGTTTCATAAAATCTTGTTTTACCATTTAACAACACCAACTTTTACCTTTTTAAATCTGGCAGGACTTGCTCCATGTCCTGTATTTATTACCTGACTAGGCTGACCCTTGCCACAGTTTGGGGTACCCCAAATAATCCACTCATCACGGCCACAAATAGCATCACAACTATTCCAGAATTGTGGAGTTATTCCTTGATATGTGGGATTTTTAAGCATTCTCATCTTTTTACCATTTTTTATCTCCCAAGCGATCTCAGTTCCAAACTGGAAATTATATCTTTTATCATCAATGCTCCAAGAGCGATTAGTTGACATTAAGATACCAGATTTTGTATCTTCAATAAGTTCTTTGAGCTTCCACGCCTTACCAGTGCCCTCTTCTCCACCCGGCTCAAGATTTATATTTGTCATTCTAATCATTGGTAGCCTGCTCCATGAAGATGCCCGAACCGTGCCATTACTCTTTTTATTATATTTTGGATTTATCTCTTTAAGACGCAAAACAGTGTCACGGGATGTAATGTAATCTTCAAATACACCATTTTTTACAAGGTAAGTTTTTTGAGCTCTTACTCCTTCATCATCATATCCAAATGTGCCCAGTCCATAAGGCAAAGTGGCATCAGCAGTTAAGTTAACGATATCTGATCCGTATTTAAAATTAAAAAGCTTATCTGGAGTCAAAAAACTTGTTCCGGCAAATGAAGCTTCGTAGCCAAGCACCCTATCAAGCTCAACAGCGTGACCACAGCTTTCATGAATTTGAAGGGCAAGTTGGTTACCATCAAGAATAAGGTCAAATTCGCCTGTTGGACAAACTTTGGCAGTCAACAAATCCACTGCTTCTTGACCAATTCTTGGCGCATTCTTAGCTAATTCAAGTTCGCGCACAAGCTCAAAACCCTTTGTTTGATTTTGCCCTCTAAATGAGTTTGGATATGATCTATTTTGAAACTCAGACCCATCAATTGCTGAAGCCTCAATTCCAGCGCCAGTCCAGATAATTTCTTGAGAAACTTTTGAGCCATTTGTCGCCACAAAATATTTTTTTTCTTTTGTTGCATGATAATGGCTTTGTGAAACTGCAATTTTTGAATGTACTCTTTGAGCTTTGTCAGCTTCAAGAAGAATTTTTATTTTTTCTTCCACCGAAACCTCAAACGGATCCTCTTTAATATCTGATCTGTACTCGCCAGAAATTGGCTTAGAATCATCAAGCATAACATCCTTGTATTTATGCGGTTTTGATGCATTTGCAATCTCAATAGCTTTCTTTATCGCATCATCTATTCCATTTTTACTAAAATCCGATGATGCAGCAAATCCCCAAACACCGTCTTTCAATATACGAATATTAAAACCGTGAGAATTTGACGAAGATAATGCTTCAACGATACCGTCTTTTGTTGAAATATCCTCATCTTGTAAGTCTACAACTCGACAATCAGCGTATGTTACATTTGATGGTATTAAGCTTATGATTTTTTCAGCAATTGTAAGCATTGCCTCATTATACTCTTTATTTACTGTTTTTTAAATCCAAGTACTTCTTCCCATGACCAACACTTGTGTTTATCGGTCTTTTTGAAATATGTTCCGGCAACTCATTTTCATTCCAAGCGTTTGCCTCAAGCACGCCCAAAGAGTCAAAAGGTACTCCAAGAAATTCTTCATTCACTTCTTTTGGATTACGATTTATCATGACACAAACGGCAACAACCTGACCTCCTGTTTTGTTTACAAGATCAACTACTTTTTTAACCGATCCGCCAGTGGTTGTAAGATCCTCAATAACAAGGACTTTTTTTCCTTTTATTAAAAAATCATAACCTCTTGTAAAAGACATGCTCTTATCTGGCATTTTTTCAGCATATACCCCAAGCACTTCTTGACCTTGTAACTGTGTTAAATGATATGCCGTCCAAGTCGAAAGGATTATCCCTCCAAGCGCCGGCGCTGCAACAACATCAATCTCCCAGTCTTTATATTTTTGGGCAAATAACTTTCCAACTTCACTAACTTCAAGAGGATGCGGATAAATGGCATCTTTATTAATATAAACTTCTCCATGTTTGCCTGAAGTGTATACAAAATGATCGTCGGTTATAACGGCATTTACTTTTTTGAGGATTGAGATTATGTCCATGTTTTATATGAAACTATTAATTTTATTTTTATAACTTCTTGCTTCCTGTTGAGGATTGGACGCGTATATAATACCTCTTGAAATTGCAATTACCAAGCCGGATTTCTGAGAATTTAAACCATTTTTCATTGTTTTTTCTATATCACCGCCCTGAGCACCGATACCCGGAACAAGAAGAGGTGTGTCTCCCACAATTTTTCTAATTTTTCCTAATTCATATTCTTGTGTTGCTCCTACAACCAACATGCAGTTGTTATTTTCATTCCAGTTTTGTGCCACCTGTTTTGCAATGTACTCATAAAGCGGAAGTGCGAGATTAGGGTTATCCGATTGAGAATTATCTGACTGAACAACCAAATTCTGAAGCTCAAAAGAGCCATTATTTGATGTTCGACATAAAATTACGCACCCCTTTTCTTTTTGATCCAAAAAAAGTTTTATCGCTTCTTTACCTAAGAAAGGATGAAGAGTAACGGCATCAGCCTTTAAATAATCATAGGCAAATTTAAGATAACCATGATTAGTGCTTTCGATGTCACCACGCTTGGCGTCAAGAATGACAATTAAGTCGGGATATGATGCTTTTATATAATCCATTAGTTTTTTTAGCTGAGCTATTCCATCTGCCCCATAGGCTTCAAAAAATGCAGAATTCGGCTTATATCCACAAACTGAATCATGTGTCTCGTCAACTATGTATTTGCAAAACTCATATAGAGGTTCACTATATTTAGAAAACCTTTCAGGAATTTTTTCAAGTACCGGATCAAGGCCAACGCAAAGCAACGAACCAGTTTTATTTATTATTTGATTAAGTTTTTCATTAAATGACATATGCGTTTATTTTACTGTTTTTCAAGCAAAAACTCTTCAATAATCTTTTCAGTTTCTTGAGCGATTTTTTTAACTGATAAATCGCTGTAATAAGCAACATGAGGCGTAATTAATACTTTGTCATACTTTAAGAAAGGATTCTCTTTATCGAACTTATTTTCATCTTCTAAAACATCAAGCCCAAGAAATCTAAATTTTGAGATATTATTTATTAAAGATTGAGTATCTATTAAACCACCTCTTGCAGTGTTTATCAAAATTACGCCCTCCTTCATTTTAGTAATTTGAGGTTCTGCAATCATATGGTGTGTTTCAGGAGTAAGTGGCGCGTGCAACGAAATGATGTCTGACGACTCAAGCAATTTATCAAGGCTTATGTATTCAAACCCCAGAGCTTTTGCAAACTCCTCTTTCTTATGAATATCAAAAGCGCTCACCTCCATCTCAAAACCTTTAGCCCGCTTTATCATCTCAAGACCAATACGCCCAGTCCCAATAACCCCTAAAACCTTACCTTTCAAAGCATATCCCAAATGGCAAGTATTTGAATATTTTCCGTTTTTTATCTCTTTATCAATTTCACGTATATTGCGACAACCTGTTAATAACATTGCAAAAGCATGTTCTGCAATATTAAAAGCTCCATAATCAGGGATATTTTTAACAGTTATACCCTTTTTATTGCAATAATTAATATCTATATGGTCAGTACCTACCGTGCGAGTTATCAGAAGTTTAAGTTGTGGGAGATTGGATAAAGTTTTTTCATCTGCGCTTGAGTCTATTTTTATCGAAATACACTCGACATTCTCAAATTCAGTGTAATTTTCAAACTGATTTAAGCTTTTTTCAAACTTATCTCCTTTCAAATACTTACCAAGTTCAGAATCTACCTCAAAATGTACAATTTGCATATTATTCGACTAAATACTTTTTAATAATTTTTAATATTTATCTATCGGTGTTTTATTTATACTCCTTCACCCGACCTGAAGCCGTGCGATGATATTTACCAAATTCAGTAACCTGTTTTAACTGATCTTGATTTAAAACTGGCCCTTCAACACACATTCTCCAGCCTGTGGGATCAACGCAGCACTGACCACAAAGTCCAAAACCACACTTCATAAACCGCTCTATCGATACCTCGAAAAGAATATCTTTTTGCCAACAGGTCTCTGACACTTTTTGTTCCATAATTTCCGGTCCGACAATATAAACTTTTTCATAGCTTTCCTTATCTGTATATTGCTTAAATAGCTCGGTATTATATCCCTTAAATCCATAAGAGCCATCATCAGTTGAAGCGCAAACATTTACCCCGATTTCTGTCATCCAGTCAAGATACAGTAAATCTTCCTTTGATCTTGCCCCTACAAAAAGATCAACATCAATGTTTTTTTTACGAGCTTCTTGTGCCAAAAATGACAATGGCGCCATGCCATAACCCCCAGCAACTAATGCAATTTTTTTTCCATTATCGGGCAGGTTAAAATATGTTCCATAAGGCCCTCTAAAGCCCAAAAGGTCACCAACCTCCATCATGTGAAGAGCCTTTGTGGTCTCACCAACCGCAGCAACTGAAATTGAAAAACCTTGACCTTCGCGCTTGATTATTCCAAACGGTTTTTCATCAAATCCCGGCACCCAACACATAACAAATTGCCCGGGCTCTCCCGGAAAATCCATATCAAAGATAAAGGTTTTAACCCTTCCTGATTCGGTAATAATTTTTTTAATTGGCAATGCTTCTGGCTTGTCAAATCTCATATTTATTATTTTAACTCTTGTGAGCGATTCCAATAAATTCATTGATACCGTTACAGCTATTTTCTTTCATAAATGAGATTATTTCATTATTAACTTTTTTAAAGACATCAATACCTCTATAATACACTCCAGATCCGATTCCAACTGCACTGGCGCCTGCCATAATGTATTCAAGAGCGTCCTCTCCTGTATTAACCCCACCAACTCCTATTATGGGAATCTTGACACTTTTATATAAGTTCCAAACCGCTTTTACTCCCATCGGCTTTATTGCTGGGCCTGAGATTCCTCCAAACTTATTTGTAAGTATGGGTCTTTTTTGTTTTACATCAATTACCATACCTGAAATTGTATTTATAGCCGTGATGCCATCTGCACCAGATGCTTCTGCAGATTTGGCAATCTCTGTAATGTCTGGGCTCTCTGCTGAAATTTTAGCAAGTACTTTTATATTGCCAACAGCAGATTTAACAGCTTTTACAACATCGCTGGTCATTTTAGTATCAAGTGCAAACATCCGTCCGAAATCGTCTTCGGTATTTGGACAAGATAAGTTTACTTCTATGGCAAATACACCAGTGGTTGCCATCTTTTCGGCAACTTTTTTAAAGTTATCAATTGTGTCGGCAAACATACTCCCTATTATCGGGACTGTTCGCTCCGATGCAGCTTGCGTTAGCTTATCTATAGAATCATCAATTCCCGGATTTGAAAGTCCAACGGCGTTTTGTATTCCATTTCCAAAATTAAAGACTGTTGGATTTTTATGACCTGTTCTTTCAACGGGCCCAATTGATTTAAAAGTTACAGCCCCAGCCCCATTTTCTATCACATATCTTAAAGAAGAGGTACTAACCCCCATTATTCCAGAGGCTAGAATTAGCGGATTTCGAAGAGTTTTGCCTAAAAAATCAATTTTTAAATCTGCCATATTTCATTTTATCACCATTAACAAATATTGGAAAGCTCCTCAATCATATAACCATTGGGAAAATTTTTCAAGCGACCACGTATTTACCACCCTGTCAGGCGATAACCAACCACGCCTGGCTACGGAAACACCGTACTCCATCAAATCCATACTTGAGGCTTCATGAGAGCCTGTGTTTACTATATAAAGTGAAAAATCTTCTCCCAATTAGCATTGATCCCTTCCATTTTTCCGATCAACCTTCCCGTTGGATGTGCCAAAATTTTAACTTTTTTATGAAACAGAGCTTTTAATATTCGTTGTGTCATTTGTTTGGAGTCCTGATGAAAAGTACTGTGAACTGATGCGATAATGTAATCTACGTATTCATAAGCCGAATCTTTTAACGATAATTTTACATTACCTTTTATTTTATTTTTAAGACCCATAAAACAGTAACACATACATGATTTAATTTTTTTAACAACTTTATATTTTTGAGTTTTGAAAAAGCTCAATAAACATTTGTATTTTATCTTATGTGGTGATCATTAAGTTTGAGATTAGAAATTATTATAGTAAATTGAAGGTCCGACCCTGTTTTTCGTTAGGGTTAACATTGTGAAGAATTTTTGCAAGGATTTTGTTGGAGAATTTGAGTTAAAACATCTACTAAACTTATTCATGATAACTTTTAATATATAGTTAAAATTATCTCAAGGTCATTAACATTAAATATGTTAAATATTGAAAAATTTCTTAAAGTAAGACAAGAGGTCGGTTTTTAATTATGTTCTGGCGATCTAATTGCTTGTGAAGATTCAATTCTTGAGGGGTCTTCCGCTTCAAACCAGGCATTTGTAAATATCGTTTTGATAGGCAAATCTTTTCACTCCACAACGCTACCCTCCTTTAGTGTCCGCAGTCGATTTGCTCAAGTGGGAATAAATTTAACAAGTATTAAAAAAGTTGACGAACGTACATATATCGGGACTTTTACTAATCATGGCCCAAGACCAGTATATGTTCCCGTAAACACACCACTTTGTACCCTATTTGAACCGTCTATTCCAGCTTCAGGTGAGCAATTACTAAATGAGGTGAATCAGAATTTAAAAATATACCAAGATGACTTTATTATTGCCGATAAATCAGGTAATGAGCTTTGGCAACCAGGACAAAAGCATCAATTTACCGATGAATATGCCTTACTTGGAATAAGAACTAATCCTGAAGAATTTTATGAAGTGAAGCCTCATGATTCAAATATCGTCATGCCACAAGATGAAAATGTAAGAGTAGCTGTATCACAATTTCTTCAACCAGTTGAAAGTGGTATGGGGCAACATTCTTTTGCAGTAACCTCGACAATCCCTGTAAGTATTGGAGATATTTATATGACTTTGATACCTCATCATTATGACTCTTTGTATCATTTAAATTCAGTGGTTATTCAACCTAATTCAGATTGGAGCAGAAGAGGTGGTAATAATTCTGGCATACGGTGTGAGTTTTTTTCACTAAATAATGAAGCAGTAAACAGTTCTGCTTTACCCGATTATGTTTTTTTTGCTATACACTCAAACAATAGATGATAAAATATAAAAATGATTTTCAAAACACAACTTTCACAAGAGATCGAAAATAAACAATCAAATATTTGTGTCGGTTTGGACTCGGATTTTGAAAAACTTCCCGATGTGGTAAAGAAAAACAGCTCTCTTTCTGCAGCTGTTTTTCAATTTAATAAAGAAATTATCGATGCAACTGCAGAAATTACCCCAGCCTACAAATTAAATATCGTTTGTTATGCTGGTTATGGTATTGATGGCTTAAAAGCAATGCTTGAAACCAATAAATACATTAAGAAAAATCATCCAAATATTAAAATAATTGCAGATTCAAAAAGAAGTGAAATGAAGCGCACAGCTGAGCTTGCAGCTAAAGAATTATTTGATGAATTTCTGTTTGATGCTACAACAATGACTCCGTGGTTTGGATTTGATACAGTAGAACTATTTTTAAAATACAAAGACAAAGCAGTGTTTATGCTTTGTCATGATTCAAATCCTACTGCTGGAGATATTCAGGATTTAAAACAACTATACTTGCATTAGCAGGATATAGTCGATCTGTTGTAAATAATTGACTTTGAGTACTTGCAGGATCTCCTGATTCTACAATTTCAGAAAATTTATTAAATTCATCTAAGTTTAAATAAAATTTACTACACAACGCGGTGCAAAACATTTGATATACTAATTCAAAGTATTTATAATCCTCCTCATTTACACTAATTTTATATTTCAGTAATTTTCGCATTTCTCCAGCCTCTCTGTCAAGATTATCAACAGTATCCCAATAGCGACTCGTGTGTAAAGAATTTCCTTGATTTTTTGCAGTCTGGTTCAAAGCTCTAATACGTCTACCATATACTAATTCAATTATTTCTTTAATATTTTCAGTAACATACATTGCTTCGGCAATTTTTCTTAAAGCTAATGTGCCCAATATTGCGTGTTCCTTGTTGAAATCACGAACAAATGGAATTTTATTCAAAACTGTTTTATGAGCAAAACCATCTATGTTGTATAACTCCCAAAGTAGGCGCTCTAAGTCATTAGGTTTACCATTTCCATTCTTAGGGTCCAAAACATGAGAGAATAGTTTTTCAGCATTTGGTGGATAATTTATTCCATTAACATCTGCATGCGTCCAACCAAAAGGTCTGTCCCTAGAAGGATGTGATTGAAATGTTCTAAATATTGCCTCCCAATAGGGTGAAACCATATCTGCCAGATCTGCCCACACAGCCATCTCAGTACAGGCTTTCAACTTAAGCTGGTCTTCTATGGTTAATTGAAAAATAGGATTATTGTCTTGTTGCATTTTAATCAATTGTTGTTCAAAATCTTTTTCAAATGCTGGAGAAAGCCCAAATATACTTCCATCACGCCCTATAAACCCAGCATTTTCCTTTAAATATTTTAAAATCCTGATCATTTGTGCTGGTGAGAGTGTCGAAAGATGAAGCGTATCTGATTGATATCTTTTTACCAATTCTTTTTGGTCTTGTATATCCGATGCATCACGGTTTTCAGGAGAAAGTGCTTGTGATACTGTCCCTGGCTCATCGTGTCTCATCATCATTATGGCTGTGAGACTTGTAATCTCAATTGCTTCTTCACACGAAATACTAAGACTTTCAGCATAAAGATCTGACATTGCCATAATTTGAACCGCAGCGGCTATAGCATGTCCTTTTTTAACTTTGAGGTGTTCGTTATTGGGTAATGATAAATTTCTAAACTCTCCAAAAAGCTGATCTGCATCATGGAAATGAACTGTTAACATTAAAGCGTGCATTAAGTTGCGGCCAAAAGATCCTTCAAAAATAGTTGCTAATTGGTCTATTTTCATAGCTTCTTTAATGACCTTTTTCAAAGCCTTCTCATAATGCCTTGTATGATGATCACCGTGATGAGCAAGTGTAGGATGTGCATTTGACTCTAAGAATAATCGTCCTGAAGGAAGACCAGAGTTACAATACGTAATACGAAACTGATTTGCTGCAGCTTCTGCTTGGGAGATTTCTGGGTGATTTTGCGATGGAACAAATGCTCTTCGTTCGACTATAGGAAATAAGGGCCTAGTAATTTGATGTTGTTCCAAATCAAACTGAAGCTGTCCTTCTTTCATATTTGTCTTAATTTAAACTTCAAAGCAGACGATTTATTATTTTTTATCGTAAAATACAAAATTTATCGTACATATTATACATATTTAGTTAATTTTTTGCAATATACAATATATTTTTGTAAAAAATAATACTCATTGCTTTTTTATAAAATACATTTTAAGATATAACGATAGAATTATGCAAAAACCATTCATCCTCGGAATCGCCGGTGGCACAGGTTCCGGCAAAACAACAATAGCCGAAAAAATATATGAAAACTTTAAATCTCAGGCAATTTACATCCCTCATGACCATTACTACAAAGATCAGTCTTCAAAAACAATGGAAGAAAGAACAAAAACAAATTACGATCATCCAAATGCTTTAGAAACAGATCTTTTTATAACCCACCTTAAAAATCTTATCAATAATGAAAACGTAAACATTCCAGAATACGATTTTACTACTCACACAAGAAAATCAGAAACAAAACACCTCTCCCCTGCCCCCCTTATTATAATTGAGGGTATTTTAATTTTTGATGACCCAAATTTAAGAAATCTAATGGATTTAAAAGTGTTTATAGATGTGCCGGCAGATATTCGAATTCTAAGACGCACTAAAAGAGATATTGAAGAAAGAAATCGCACTTTAGATTCATGCTACGCTCAATATGTTACATACACCAGACCAATGCATGAACTATTCGTTGAACCCACCAAAACATTTGCTGACATTATTATTCCAAGAGGTGGCAAAAATGAAGAGGCGGTTTCAACTCTTATCCACACACTTGACAGAAGATTAAGAACTTGAAAAATTTGTTTTTTTAGTCTATAATTAAATTATGTCTACATTAATACTAAGAAATAGTTATTTAAATCTAAAGCAAGAAATATTAAATAAGATAGCCAAAAAAGGCGGTTGGGTTAATTGCCATGGTCATTTTGACAGAGCCTATTCAGTAACCCCAGAACTTTATGCTTTGGCAAATAAACAACGAAGTGAAAAATGGAAAGCAAATGCAGATCTTAGAAAAAACTCAACTGTTGATGAAATATATGATCGCATGGCGCTTGCCATAGAAACATTACTTGAACAAGGAGTTACTGCAACCGGCACTTTTATAGATGTTGACCCAGATGTTAAAGATAAATCTATAAAAGCCTCGATGAAAGTTAGAGATGCCTATAAGTCAAGTATAGAAATTAAGTATTTAAATCAATCAAGCTATGGCTTGTTTGATCCTGAAGCCAGAAAATGGTTTGAAGAGGGAGCTTCATATGTTGATATTATCGGCGGATTATTAAAAGCCGATGCTGGTCGGGAGAATGAGCATTTAGACATATTATTTGAAACTGCCAAAAAATATGGAAAAATGGTTCATATACATGTGGATGAACTAAATACTCCAGAAGAAAAAGAAACGGAGATAGTTTTAAAAAAGATAATAGAACATGGCTTACAAGGAAAGGTTGTGGGCATTCACGGTATTTCAATAAACTGTCATGAGAAATCATATAGAGACGAGCTTTACAAAAAAATTGAAGATGCGGGTATGATGTTTATTTCTTGCCCTATGTCTTGGATAAACGCCAGAAGATCAGAAACTTTAGCGCCAATTCACAATCCAGTTTTACCATTTGATGAAATTTCTAATTACAACATCCCAGTAGGCATAGGTGTTGATAATATCGCTGATATCTTTATGCCCTATAACGATGCCAATATGTGGAATGATTTAAGGCTTCTTATGGAGACAAACAGACTTTACGACATCGACAAAATTGTCGATGTCGCAACCATAAATGGTAGGAAGATTTTAGGCATTGCCTAAACAATTACTTTTTCTTAGTTACTCTACTTTCCTTTAATTTTTCTATCAGCTCTTTAGCAACATCAACTGACGTAACAAGCTTTGTCCCACTTTTTACAGCCATTTTTTGAATGACATCACCATCAGCCTCTTCTTTGGCGTCATGCTCTTCATGAGAATCCTCAACTGCAATATTAACTATCAAATCAAATCTATTGGCGTCTAAAAGATCCTTAAGGTTTGGTTGCATATTTGGTTCAGAAATTTTCTGAACTAAAATGGCTTCAATTCCCTCTCTTTTTAAGAATTTGTGGGTTTTGTAAGTGGCATATATTTTGTATCCCATTTCATGCAAATCATGCATGCTATTTTTAAGCTTCATTTTATTTTCACGCTTTCCAATTGAAAGGAGCACCGTTTTCTCTCCTCTTTGAGCAAGTCTCATTTGAAGTGTAAATAATTCAATAAAGCCCGGACTAGCATTTTGATTAAATGCTTTTGAAGCCATAAATGTTGCCAGTTTTTCTTCAAAAATGGTATTTGGAGTTTCAACGGCAACAGTTTCAGCGCGGCCTTTATACAACCTGACAGTAACTTTTCCTGTTACTTTTTGATTTTGGTGGTCAATATAAGCATTCAAATGCTCAACATATGGCTCATACCAGAACCCAGCATAAACAGCATATGCCCACCTTGTGTCAACTTCAGACTTAAACTCATTCTCCATACGAGTTGAAACATATTTCTCCAAATTACGATGCGCATTAATTATTATTTCAGCCGCTGGGGCTTCATATATGCCTCTTACTTTTAAGCCAACAACACGATCCTCAATGTGATGCGCAATTCCAACACCATGTTTTGCACCAATATTGTTTAGCTTCATAATTATGTCAACAAGTTTCATTTGCTTATCGTTTATTGCAACTGGCAATCCCTTAACAAAATCTATTTCCACAAGCTCCACCTTGTCAGGAGCATTTTCGGGTAAAGTCGCAACTTGAAGAATATCTTTTAAGGGTGGCACAAGCGCTGGATTCTCAATTTCTCCACCTTCACCAGTCACGCCCCACATATTGTCATCATACGAATATGGTTTTGAAGCCGTTTGCTTAACTGGAATTCCGTGTTTTTTTGCATAAACAAGCTCTTCATCGCGCCCCATCCCCCACTCACGAACTGGAGCAATAATTTTCACATCTGGATTAAGAGCTAAAGCTACACCTTCAATTCTTACCTGATCATTTCCTTTTCCCGTGCATCCATGCGCAATAGTGTCTGCACCTTCTTGAGCTGCAATCTTGACTGCCCACTTGGCAAGAAGAGGTCTGCCAATTGGTGTTGATAAGTGATAATCACCTTGATATGAAGCATTGGCTTTTATTCCTTTGGAAATGTATTCATTAGCAAACTCCTCTTTGGCATCAATGACATACGCCTTGATTGCCCCAAGCTTGATTGCTTTTTTACGAATTTCCTCAAGATCATCCGCCTGCTGACCAATATCTATTGTTAATGCAATAACTTCTGCATTGTATTCGTCTTGAATCCATTTAAGCATAACTGAGGTGTCAAGTCCGCCTGAATACAATAAAACAACTTTCTTAACTTCTCCCTTGCGACCCTCATAGCTTGAAACTTTTACGTAATCTTGTTTTTTTTGCATATTTAGTTAAAAACTTATATTTTCCTTAAATTTAGGTAAAAAATTGCTAATTAAAACCATTATATTATTAATATTTTTAAAATTCAATACCAATACAGGCAAAATTGAATTTCGCAAGATAAATTTTGAATGCATTTTTACAACGGGATAAAGTATAATATCCTGAGCTTTGCCGCAGTGGTGGAATGGCAGACACGCAGGTCTCAAAAACCTGTGAGCTTTAAACTCGTGTGAGTTCGACTCTCACCTGCGGCACATTCCACCCCCTTGTCTTGACAGCGCGAGCAAAATATCGTAACTTTGAATATGATGGATAATGCGATCTCTCCGAAAAAACCAGTTACTAATATTGATCTTACTCCTGAGCAACATACATCGATATTCAACAACAAAAGCGCGTTATCGCTAATCTTAATTTTCTTTGTTATTATCCTCACGTTTATTGCTGTTTACTCATATATATTTGTTTTAAAAAGAGAGATCAAAGCCGCCGTTAACACTCAGGCTTTAAATTTTAAAAATCTTGTTAAGGTTTTTGACCAAATAGAATCTGCTAATAGCTTTGATCCTGAAGATGAAATTAATCAATCAGATGTTTTTATTATGAATAAGAATGATTATTTAAGTGAGCAGGAGTATTTAAGTAAATTAAATTTAGCAATACAAGATCTTGTTAAAATTCAAAACCAAAACAGCCAGTTAGAAAAATTATATATTAAAAACAGTTTGTTAAGACCTATGCTGCCGAATATAAGCACTCAAATTCTTGACACAAAATTATTTTCAACAAACTCAGTTAATTCACTTAAATATTTCAAGTCGATTACAGAAATAAATATGAGTTTAAAATCCAAATTTACAGATTTAAATC
>JBIKWE010000009.1:0-19243 GCA_044356445.1 Limisphaerales bacterium
TAGGAGAATGTATTGTTGGTTTTGGAATTAAGGATTTTTATGTTGATGGCAGTGGCGATACATTGGCAAAAGGTGATGTCGCGGTGGTTTCGGGGCTGGAACATCCAGTGCTTGAAAATCAAATTATCGGGATAATGAATTTGCAAAATGGTGCGCTTTGTGCCTCCGGCACAAAGCGCAGAGCTTGGCAAAACTTTCATCACATTGTAAATCCAGAAACTTCACTCCCCGCTCAAGAAATAATTGCAACTTTTGTTTTTGCTAAAAAAACGGTAGTTGCTGATGCGCTTGCCACTGCTCTTTTTTTGGTTCCGCCTCAGGTTTTTGAAAATGATTTTGAGTTTGAGTATTTGATAATAAATAAAGATATGCGCGTCAAACGATCTTCTGGGTTTGACGCGCATATATACACTTTATGAATATATAAATATAAAGTATTATTTAACTATGACCCAATTAAAAAAAATATTTAGTAAAAACATGGTTTACGGTTTAAGCCTTGATTTTTTGTTTAATTATTTTCAATCATTTTCAAAAATATTTGCAATCTTTGTTGGATTATTAACTGTAAGACTTTTTTTAGAAAATCAATCTGAATATACCCCTAAATTCTTACTCAATTTTAGAATTATTGTGGAATACTTATTGATAGTTTCATCATTAATCACTGTTCTTGCCTTTTTATATAAATTTTTAAAGCAGATACTCAATTTTAAATTAAGATATAGTTTTTTTGTAACTTTGATTGGCGAAACAATTTTGAATGGCTTTATTACATTATTTTTAATTGCCATCACTCTTCTTGCAGCAATCCCATTTTATATCACAACCCCACTTGATGCCTCTGTTTCGAGATTTGCAAACGATAATATCGAAAATTTAAATAGGCAAATCTTTTTAAATGGCTTAATTTCGGTTTTATTGCTTATTTTTATAAAAAAATTAGAAAAAATTAAATTAACTGTATATTTTTTTGCCATTTATTTTATATTTTTTGCCAATTTTATTGCCTTTATCTCAATTCCAGATTTAGCTAAAAAACCAGTTGAGTCAAAACCTCAAACTAATATCTTATTAACTGAAAGATTAAATTGCGATAAGAATAAAGTTCTGTCAATGGTTAAAAATTGCACTGTACCAGTTGTTGATTCATCTGGAAATCATGGGACAGGTTTTTCGATTATTGATGGATATTTGTTTACAAGTCGACATGTTATAGAAGATTCCAAAAATCTTATAACAATTATTAATAATGAGGAATATGACTTGTCAATATTTAATTATTCAAACAATGTTGATATTGCAGTTTTAAAATTACCAGATAATTTAAAAGTTCCAACTTGCCAATGGTTTGATTCAGACAATTTAAATATTGCCGAAGATTTATATGCAATGGGATGGCCTCTTCAATATCTTGGGGAATCAACAGTCACCAGAGGAATTTTTTCAAGGAGGCTTGAATCGGAAAGCGGTTCTTCTTTTATACAAACAGATACTCCAGTTAATCCCGGTAATTCAGGCGGGCCATTGATAAACGAATGTGGTATTGTGGCAGTTAATACCTCAAAAGATATGTGGTTTAAAGGAGAAACTGCCGTAGAGGGCAGTGCCTTTGCCCTTACCTCTAAATTTTTATACCCGATATTAACCGAGCTTATAGAAACTGGTGAGGTGGGCAAAAAGCCGCCGATAAGCGCTGAGACATTTTTTAGTCAAACTCAAGAGTATGATGAAAGTAAGTATTTGGATGTAAATAGTATTAGAAGATATTTAAATGAGCTATATGATGTTCGTACTTCTTGGGAAGGAACAACAGGAGTTAATCAGGAAAAGTTTAATAAATTAATGGATTTATTTAATAGGCAGATTGATTTTTGCAATCATCTGATTAATAAACTTTCAGATGGAAGGGCAATGACAAATGATGATATTGTAATGTGGGATAGCGTGGTCAAGATGAGTGAAGAAGCTTCAGTGTTATCAAATGAGCTTATTAAAGAGTTTTATTGATTTATAAAATGTATATTCCACCCCTCTCAAAATCTGAGTTCATGCTATTTTTGAAGCATCCCGCTTGGCTGTGGTTAAAAAGATATCGCAAGGAGTTGTTGCCCGGAGTTGATCAAGCTCTACAGGCTATATTTGATAATGGTTTGGAGTTTGAAAATATGGTTGAGCGAATATTTATTGATCCGGTAAAAGTAGGATTTTCTTTAAATGACAATTCATACAGATTAATGCCTGAGAAAACTATGCGCGCCCTTAAAAACGGGGCGCGCACAATCCTGCAAGGTCGCGTTGAAAATCAGGGCTTAACCTGTATTTTTGACGCTCTGGAGCTTAATAATGACGACTCTTATACTCTTACTGAAATTAAGTCTAGTACTTCACCCAAAGATGATCATTATTTAGATTTAGCATTTCAAAAACATATCTTAACGTTATGTGGAATAAATATTTCAAAATCTAAGCTTATTTATTTAAATAAAGAGTATATTAGACAAGGTGAGATTGATCCATATAAAATATCAATCATCGAGGACGTAACCGAAAAAGTAAACGAGCAACTTTCTTTTGTAGCATCAAAAATACAAGAGGCTCAGGAGCTTGTTAAAAGCAAGGTTCAGCCCAATATGTCTCCTAGATTTGCTAAAAAAACAGCACTTTCTGAGTGGTTGCAGATTTACGAAACTCTTTACCCGCCAGAAAGTGATCAGAATATTTTTAGATTAACCCGACTTGATCCAGAAATTATTGGCATTCTTGAGGATTTGAAAATTAAAAAAATTGCAGAAATTCCCGATGATGTAGCACTTAATTCAAAGCAAAAAAACCAAATTTTAAGCGTTAAATCAAAAAAACCTATTGTGCATAAAGAAAAAATTAAAGAATTTTTAGATAATTTAGTTTTTCCTTTATATTTTTTAGATTACGAAACATATTCGGCAATTATTCCACCATACGATAAAACTAAACCGAATATGAACATACCCTTTCAGTACTCTTTGCATATTTTAGATTCAGAAGGCAACCTTACACACAAGGAGTTTTTACACACAACTCAGGAAAATCCTGTGCCTTATTTGCTTTCAAGTTTAAAAAAAGATATAGGTGAAACAGGAAGCATAATTTCATGGTTTAAGAGTTTTGAGTCAGGCAGAAACAACGAGATGGCCGATAATTTTCCAGATTATAAAGATTTTTTAGAAGACGTAAACTTAAGAATGGTAGACCTTATGGATCCTTTTATGCAAGATTTTTATATTCATAAAGATTTTTATGGCAGTGCTTCTATTAAAAAAGTTCTACCAGTGTTAGTAGCCGATTTATCATATAAAAAATTGGCAATTCAAGAAGGTGGTACCGCTTCAAGAACTTGGGGAGAAATTGTTCTGAAAGGAAAACTTCAAGATAAAAAAGAAAAAGTATTAAGCGACTTAAAAAAATATTGTTTCACAGATACTTATGCTATGGTCAAGATTTATGATCATCTAAGGACTGTTTCGGATTAGAGGTAAAATGATTAGTACTTCTTTTAGGTTCGTGAAGTCTTCTTTTGATCTTAGTTATTGAGTAGCGAATTCGTGAATCAAGATCAATGTTTTTAATTCGAGCAAATCTTAAAATAGAAACTAGTATATCTCCTAATTCTTGTTCGTAGGTTTCGTCATTTTGTGCAGCTAAATTCCTTTTTTTTCTACCATGTTTTGCCATATACGCTCTGGCCATCTCACCTACTTCTTCAACTAATGAAAGAATTAAAAATGAACCGTACTCTTTTTGGTTTTGCCATTCCTGATCTATGCTCTCAAGTGAACGATAGTATCTTCCAAACGGTGACGGCTCTTTTTTGTTATTGTTTGTCATACGGCTCTATTATACTACTATTTAAATAACTTATTATGGCTAAATAATGTAATCTGGTAAAATTATGACATGGTATTTGTTTCACGACGAAGAAGATTGAGTCATCGTGCACGGCTTGGTGGTTTTAAGCTAAAACTGCCTGCTATGAACCGTCAAAAGCTGACTTTTTATATTATTGCTAGTGTTTTGGGCTTATTTATTGTTGGCTACGTATTTATTTTTGCAATTTTTGCATGGTATGCAAGAGATCTGCCTCAACCAGGAAAGCTTTCTGAAAATAGGGGCAATTCCACCATTTTTTATGACCGAAATGACAAAGTTATTTATGAGATGTTTAAAGATGCAAATAGAGTGCCGGTTGACCCAAAAGATATTCCTGAAAGGTTAAAACAAGCAACTGTGGCTATAGAGGATAAGCGATTTTATGAACACAAAGGAATTTCTGAATTTGGTATCATAAGAGCTGCTGTAAATACTGCACTTGGAAATCCTCAAGGAGGCTCAACGATTACACAACAATTAATCAAAAACGTGTTGCTTACATCTGAAAGACGGCTCTCAAGAAAGATAAAAGAGGCAATCCTTGCATATGAGGTGGAAAAAAGATATTCGAAAGATGAAATACTGGGAATGTATTTAAATGAAGTGCCTTATGGGGGCACTTATGTTGGTATTGGTTCAGCATCAAAGGCTTATTTTGATAAAGAGCCTCAACAGCTTAATCTTCTTGAGTCTGCCTTCTTGGCTGGATTGCCTCAAAGTCCGTCACGCTACTCCCCTTTTATTGGGCAAAAAAACGCATGGAAAGGGCGAACAAAAGATGTTTTAAGGCGCATGTCAGAAGATGGTTATATAACATCAAAAGTTAGAGATCAGGCTATAAAAGATATCGAAAAATTAAAGTTTACATCGCCAAAATCAGCAATAACTGCACCTCATTTTATTTTTTATGTTCGGGAACAGATTGAAAAAGAGTTTGGTGCCGATCTGTTGGAAAGAGGCGTGAAGATAAAAACAACGCTTGATTCAGAGCTTCAAAAAGAAGCAGAAAGAATTATAAAAGAAGAGATAGAAAAACTTGATGATTTTGATGTTGGAAACGGAGCGTCATTGTCTATTGATTCTCAAACTGGTGAGATTATAACTTATGTTGGATCTTATGATTATAATAATCAGTCATATGGCAAATTTGATGTCATTTCACAAGGATATAGACAACCGGGATCAACACTAAAGCCTATCGAATATGCAGCAGCACTTGAAAAGGGCTATACTGCATCGTCTGTAATTATGGATGTAAAAACAGAGTTTCCCGGAGCAACTGAAGAAGAACCATATGTTCCAGTTAACTATGATGATAAATATCGAGGCCCTGTGCAGATTAGGTTTGCACTGGGAAATTCATTAAACGTTCCAGCTGTAAAAATGTTGGCAATGATTGGGCTTCGCGACTTTATGCAAAAATCATACGATATGGGCATAAAGTCGCTTGAACCTACTTCTGAAAATATAAAAAAGTTGGGATTATCTGCATCTTTAGGCGGTGGCGAGACTACATTGCTTGACTTAACAAAAGCATATACAGTTCTTGCAAATGGGAAGGATAGACGCGATCCTGTTGCTATATTAAAAATTGAAGAGTTTTCAGGAAAAAAAATATATGAGCATAAATCCCAAAAAGGAACATCTGTATTACCCCCTGAAGTTGGATTCATTATCTCTCACATTTTGTCAGACAATAATGCAAGAGTTGAAGCGTTCGGAACAAATTCATATCTTAGAATTCCCGGAAAAACTGTGGCAGTTAAAAGCGGAACCACAGATGACAAGCGCGATAACTGGGCTGTTGGGTATACAAAAAGTATAACCCTTGGAGTCTGGGTTGGAAATAATGATAACTCTAAAATGAACTCTCGGATTGCTTCAGGCTCAACAGGTGCCTCACCTATTTGGCATTACACAATGCGCTCTCTTTTAAAAAAATATGATGACGGAATAATAGAGATTCCAGAAAATGTTGAAGCTGTTGAAATTGATGCATATTTAGGTGGTAAAGCTGCTGATGGTTTTTCCAAGCGCACGGAATATTTTGTGAAAGGGTCCGACCCTAAAGAGATTTCTCCTTTTTATAAAAAACTTAAAATTTCAAAATCAAATGGTAAGTTGGCAAATGATATCGAGGTAAGATCTGGTAATTTTGAAGAGAAAGATTTTATTGTTATAACAGAAAAAGACCCAGTTTCAGGCGATGGTCGAAATCGTTGGCAAGAAGCAATTGATGCATGGGTGGGCGAGCAAAATGATGATCGCTTTAAATATCCAACTGAAAAATCGGACTCAAATTCAGAGGAAGTGGTTGTTTCAATTAGATCGCCAAATAATGAGTCAAAAGTTGAAACATCAGATAAAAAAGTTGAGATTAGAGCAAGAATAACATCACTTTCAGACATTAAAGAAGTTACAGTAACCATAAATGGCGAGGAAAAAAAGAAAATTCAAGGTAATGTTTCTGAAATAAACGAAACTTTTGAGCTTGAAAATGGAAAGTATGAAATTAAGGTTCGCGCGATAAATAATAAAGATAAGTCAGCTGAGTCAAGTATCAAGATTGGGGTAAACCAAAATTGGTAAGCGCCCAATTAGAAATAATCTCTCCTATATCTTTTTCTTTTAAATAAAATCCATGGTTGGCATCTTTCACAATTTGATACTCAAAAGGGATTTTTTTAGGAGCGTACTTTTTAAGAATTGTCATGCACCCTTTTACATTTTTATAACAATACTCATCAAACTCGCCAAAAATTATAAGTGTTGGTTTTTTTAAGTTTGAAAACTCAAGAAATAATGGTTTTTTAGAAAATTGATTTTTAAATAGCACTTCGTAATACGGAAAGTTGTTGTAATCTCCTTCAGGATTTATCATATCGTAAAGCGTTTCATAAGTTAAGGGTCTAGGATAAATAGTTTTTGGCACAATACTTTTTCCAAAGCCTTTTTTAATTTTATCTTTACAAATTGATATTGCTTTATAGAATTTTTCTTTTCCTAAAGCGCTGTACGCAAGTCCAGTATCGTCCCCCGGGCCAGAAAGCACGAAACCTATGATGTCGTTTTTTGGTTGTAGATAGTTATACAAAACGGCTTTGTTGGCACCAGTTGAGTGACCGATTATTATAAATTTTTTATATCCTAAGTTCTTTAAATATTTAAATGCACCATCAATATCAAGAACGCACTCTCTTATTATTTCCTTATAACTTCCGTAGATTTTTCTATCCTTGAGCTGTTTTGTCATGTGCGCTCCTCTATTGTTAAATGCAAAAAATGAAGTACTTGTGTTTGTCAATTTTTCTGCCCATATTTTTATTTCCGGTTTGTAAAAAACTGAAGAGTCGCCGCTACCGTGTAAAAAAATAGCTGCTACATATGATTTATATGCGGTATTTTCAAAAAGCAAACCAGGAAGGGTTAGATTGTCTGCAGTATTAAAATGTAGGAAAGTTGTCTTCATGAAGCAATTGTTGATATTTTTTCGATATCTGCACTTACATCCTCCTCAGTAATATTTTTTGATTGAGAGGTAAAGTATAGGCGTAAAGTGATGCTTTCATTGTATATATCAATAAGCTCAATTTTATAAAGAAGGGTTGAAATTGAGCGTGCTTTTTGTTCAAACTCGGCATAAGTTTTTTTGCCAAGTTTGAGTGTTAGATCTCTTTTTATAACTGCAAATGAAGGAACTGGCGCAAAAGGCATAACTGTGCCGGCCTTTTGCGCTAATGTCTCAAGGTCAAGCTCAGCTAAATGAATATCTTTCTTTATGCCTCTTGCATTTTTAAACTTTGTTTTTAATCTGCCAATAAAACCTACGGATTTTGTGTCACAAAAAATCTCAGCTTGCTCATTTTCTATCATTAATGAGTTTTTTGAGCAGGAGATAAACTCCACATTGGTTATTGCAAGCTCGGTTAAGATTCCTTCAACTATGCCTTTGGTGTCAAAAAAAGATTCGTTACTAACAATAGCCAACTTACTTTCTTCTTTAGGTAGATTTTTTTCTTGTGGTAAATAAACTTTGGCAATCTCAAAAAACTTCAAATTTTCTCGCTTGCCTTCATTATTTTCAACTGCTTGAATCATTGATGGAAGCAATGAGCTTCTCATGTATTCAATTTCTTTTGAAATGGTGTTTGCAATCTTTAAATGTTTTTTTGGATCTAGTTCTAAATCAGCTAATAAATCCTCTGACACCATTGAATATTGCAAAAATTCGTTTAGTCCCAAATGTTTTAGATACTTTTTTATTTTATCTGAAATTTTAAACAACATCTCCAGCTCTTTTGGCTGTTTAACATAAACAAGTGGCGGGATATTGTTTGGTAAATTATGATAGCCATAAATTCTGGCAACTTCTTCAATAATATCTTCTTTAATTGATACATCTTGAACTCTTGAAGTCGGGATTTTTATATGAAGTAAATTTTTATCAGAGTTGTTTTTTACTTCAAAGCCCAAAGCTTCAAGAATTGATTTAATCTTCAGCTCCTCAAGCTCTATTCCCATAACTTTATTTATTTCAGAAATAGAAAGAGAAATTTCTGAAGGCGATACTTTATGTTTGTACATATCAATAATATCTGTACAACACGTGGCTTTTGCAAATTTGTTTAGTAAATGCGTGCCGTAAACAAGAGCTGTTTCAACATTATTAGGATCAAGTCCTTTCTCAAAATATGTTGCCGCCATTGAACGCTGTCCTGTTTTCATTGAGGTTTGGCGGATATGTTTTTTGTGATAAGTTTGTACGAAAAATAAAACTTTAGTTGTGTCATTTGAAATTTCAGAGTTTTGTCCACCCATAATGCCACAAAGATCAATAAGTCGACCTTCTCCATCTTCTATAACTATATCATCACCCGGAAGTGTAATATTTCGACTATCAAGAGTTGTTATATTCTCCCCGGTCTTAGATCTTCTAAGTATTAGCGTTTTTTTGGCAATCTTATCAAGGTCAAACATATGTGTAGGTTGACCAAGTGCAAGCATAATGTAGTTTGATATATCAACAATAACATTTATGGAACGAATATCGCATAGTTCAAGTCTTTTTTTTATAAAATCTGGTGCTTGAGATACTCCCTCAATGCTAAAGCCAAGGGCCGCAAATCTTGGACAAAGTGTTGGGTCTTGAATTTGAACATTTATTTTATGTAATGGAATTGGCTCCGCGTTTAAGTTTTCAAAAATAAACTCTTGTTGTGGATTTAACTTTAGCTTTGCTTTTTTGCCAAACTGTGGCAAGATGGCAACTGATTCTCTTGCAACTCCAAACACGCTTGCCATATCAACTCTGTTTGATGTAATTTCGATATCTAAAACATAATCTTCAATATTTCCTAAGGCGTCATAAATTGGTTCAACTGTTTCAACTGATGGTCCGCAAAGCGATAAGTATTTTTGCAAATCATAAGCTGTTGCGTCAGTTTCCAAATAATCAAGCAAAAAATTGTATGTAATTTTAATATTCATTATTTTTTTAAAATTGTTCGTTAACTCTTATATCGCCATCATAAATTATTCTCATATTGTAAACTCCGACTCCCGGCTTCATCATCATAACTCGCTCAACACCAAATCCAAATGCCCAACCTGTATACTCATCAGGGTCAATGCCACCGGCTTTTAATACATTTGGATGAACCATTCCAGTTCCACCTAACTCGAGCCAACCTTGTTTGCATAATTTGCACTTTGTTTTTTCGTTATTAATATCAGTTACAACTCCTGTACCGCTGCAAATATCGCAAGTAATATCCACCTCAAAAGAGGGTTCTGTGAATTGAAAATGAAATGGTCTTAAACGAATCTCTCTTTCTTCACCAAAAAATTGCTTGGCAAAATAATCTATTGTGCCTTTTAAATGTGTGATGTTTATATCGCGGTCAATACACAAACCTTCAAACTGATGAAACATCGGCACATGAGAAGCATCCCAGTTCGGGCGATATGTTTTTCCGATGTTTATCATTCTTATTGGCGGTTTTTTGAGCCTCATCATCTCTCTTATTTGTCCTGACGATGTATGGGGTGTTAATACCATTTTGCCTAACTCTTTATCAGCTGGTCTATCTATGAAAAATGTTTCAAAATCATCGCGTGCTGGGTGATCTTTTGGCATGTTTAGCGCTTCAAAAGAAAAGTGCTCCCATTCGACTTCAGGATATGACATTCGAATAAAGCCAATTTTTTCAAAAATGCGGGCAATTTCTTCTATAGCGTATGTAACTAAATGCAGACTTCCTTTTTGATAAGCTTTTCCCGGCAAGGTAACATCTATCTTGTGAGAGGACTCTGATTGATTAATCAGCTCATTTTTTTTATCTAAAATCAGACTTAGCGCCTTTTTTTTAGTTTCGTTATATTCTTTGCCAAGCGGACCTCTTTCTTCGGGCTTTATATTTTTTAAACCCTTCATAAGGTCATTGATTGTACCGTTGCGACCAAAATATTTTATGTCGATTTGCTCAATTTCTGATAAAGAATTAGTTTTTTTTAGATCACTGACAAGATCTTTCAATAAATCATTAGAAGATTTCATTCGTATATACTACCAAAAAAATATTCAAATATGGAGAGGATATTACCCATTTATTTTTTTGACGGCATTATCAAATACCTGTGGATGCTCGACTGCAATTTGTGACCAAATTTTACGGTCGATTTTTATTTTTTTATCTTTTAAAAGATGTATAAAAGAATTATATTTAATCCCGTTTGACTTAAGGGCAGAGTTTATTCTAACGATCCAAAGTGACCTAAAGTCTCTTTTCTTTAATTTTCTTCCAGCAAAAGCGTAATTACCAGCATGTAGGACAGCTTCTTGAGCTTTACTAAAGATAGTGCTTCTGGACATCCAATATCCTTTAGCGAGTTTTAAAATGCGATTATGTTTTCTTCTGGAGACCATGCCCCCTTTTACACGTGTCATATATTTTTATGCTAAACCTAATAGCTGTTTAATTTTTTTAACAAATGATTTTTTAACTTCTCTTTCTTGTTTAAGATGACGCATTTTTTTGGCTGATTTACCATGAATGAGATGTCTTGTTTTTTGTGCTCTGTGCAAAACTTTGCCTGATGCTGTGATTTTGAATCTCTTTGATGCGCCTTTATGTGTTTTTTGCTTATTTTTTGACATATATAGTTACTACCTCGAAAGTAATATTATAAATCAAGTATATAAAAAATAAAAGTGCAAATAGAAATTATTTTTTCTTGGTGATAACTGCCCTTACGACTCGTCCTTCTAAACGAGGTTCCTTGGCAATAGTTACTTCTCCTAAATTACTGATAAAGTTATTTGTTAACTCAAGTGCCTTATCTTTTTTGGTAACTTCGCGACCTCTTAAAGTTAAATTTAATCTAACTTGATTTCCCTCTAAAATAAAGTCTTTTGTTTTTTCAATCAATCTATCAAGATCGGCTTGACCGATAAAAAGAGATATTTGAATATCCTTGACAACACTTTTTTTCGCACCTTTTTTGGCTTCTTTATCTTTTTTTCCTTGTTCGTATAAAAATTTTTTAAAATCTGTTATTTTGGCAACTGGAGGTTTGGCACTTTGCGCAACAAGCACAAGGTCTAATCCTTGTTGCGCAGCTTCGTTTAATGCATCTTGACGGGACAAAACTCCAACAAGAGTACCGTCATGGTTTATAACTCGAAGTTGTTCTTCCTGAATGCGCTGATTAATAAAGTAGAATTTGCCGGCGGGTTTGTTGTTAAATCTGCGAGTAAATTTGTTATTCAATGTTTTTTAAAAAATTTTAATTTTTAAGATGCCCCAGCAAACAGAATGTTTCACTTAAGGAAACATGCTCTGCAAGCGGGGCAATATATATTATACATTTATTCTCTAAAACAATCAAGTACTTTATAATATTATAGGTTATAAACTAAAATACAATCTCTTCATTGCTTCGCTGAGAGTTTAGATTGGTTAATTTTTCTATCAGATTGCTTGTTGATATGTTCCCCGTCACGCCAGCTCTTGTCCTGATGCTGAGGTTATTAGTTTCAACCTCTTTATCACCAATAATAATCATATAATTTACTTTTTGCGACTGAGCTATCCTTATTTTTTTCTGCATAGATTCTGACCTTGAGTCTATCTCAGCTCGTAAACCGACTTTTGTCAAATCGGTTAGGACCTTTTTTGCGTAATCATTGTGGCGCTCAGCGATCGGAATTAGCGATACCTGAGTTGGAGACAGCCAAAGTGGAAATGCTCCAGCATAATGCTCAATTAGAAATCCAATAAAGCGTTCGTGAGATCCCAAAGGTGCGCGATGAATAATTACCGGGGTTTTCTCTGATCCGTCAACATCAGTGTATTTCAGTCCGAATCTCTTACCCATAAATAAATCAATTTGGTTTGTTGACACGGCAAATTCCCGTCCAATACTCGAGTGGACTATGAAGTCAATTTTAGGACCATAAAAGGCCGCACTACCCACTTGTTCTACCATAGGGATATTTGTTTTTGCGACGGCTTTCCGCATCAAATCTTCGGCCAATTTCCACATTTTTGCATCTCCATGGTATTTTTTTGTGTTATTAGGATCTCGTAGTGCAAGTTCAAGGTGGTACTTGTTTATCCCAAGTTTTTTGTAGTAATACTCATGAAGTTTCATAACAGACACAAATTCATCCACAGCTTGCTCAACTGAACAATATATATGAGAGTCGTTCTGGGTAAATCCTCGCACTCGCATCAATCCAAAAAGCTCTCCTGATGCTTCGTAACGATAGCATGTTCCATACTCGGCCAACCTATATGGCAAATTTCGATAACTTTTTAAGCTTGATGAATAAATCATGTGATGATGTGGGCAATTCATAGGTTTTAGAAAGTACTCTTCCCCATCCTCAAATTTCATCGATGGATACATGTCGTCTTTATAATATGGCAAATGACCGGAAGTATAGTATAGGCCTGATTTAGTTATATGAGGCGTTGTAACACGCAAATAACCCTCTCTTTCTTCGGTTTCTTTAACCCACTTTTCTAGTTCTTCTTTAATAATATTACCTTTTGGTAACCACAATATAAGCCCTCTTCCGACTTTTTCACTGATAATAAACAAATTAAGTTGTTCTCCCAATTTTCTGTGGTCATGTTTTTTAGCTTCTTCTTTTTGCATAAGAAATGCATCAAGATCTTCTTTAGTAAAAAATGCCGTCCCATAAATCCTTGTAAGCATTTTATTTTTCTCACTTCCACGCCAATATGCCCCTGCAATAGACAGTAGTTTGAAATTTTTTAAGGATTCTGAAGGGTTTTCAATATGACCACCACGACATAAATCTATAAAGTCACCTGATTTATAAAAAGTTATAACCTCACCATTTTTCTCTAGCTCATCTATAAGTTCTAACTTATATTCATTATTTTTAAACTGTTCTCGCGCCTCTTGAGATGTAACTTCTATTTTTTGAAAGTCGGTAAATCTTTTGGCATGCTCTTTCATTTTCTCTTCTATTTTAGGCAGATCAGCCTCGGAAATTGGTGTGCTGAAGTCGAAATCGTAGTAGAATCCTTCCTCAATTGAAGGTCCGATAGTCGGCTTAGCACTAGGGAAAATTTCAAGTACGGCTGAGGCTAGCAAATGAGCCGCTGAATGCCTCAAGTTATCTATATTATTTTTTTTGTTCATAATGAAATAAAATTATTACCTGAATTTTAACACGAAAAAATAGCGTTTGGTCAACTTATTTCCACAGTCCAACGGCGTTTTTTACTTCGGTTAGTGTTTTTTCAGCAAGTTCTGTAGCTTTTTTTTGACCTTTGACTCTTATTTCATTTATGAAATCCTTATTTTTTGCCAGTTCTTTTTTTTTGTCCCTTACGTCTTTAAAGTATTGCATGAAAGAATTAAATAGATATCTTTTGATTGTTACATCACCAATTTTACCTTGTTTATATTGTTGTTCCATCTCTAAGGTTGTGGGATCCGAATCTGATTTTAACAAATCGTGCTCTATAAGTTTAAGAAATAAAAAACAGGGATTTTTTTCAGGATTGCCGGGATCTGTCGGATGAATTCTTGATGGGTCTGTTATTATGTTCATAATCTGCTTTTTTATTTCATCTTCTGGAGAAAAAATTGATATAACATTACCTAAGCTTTTACTCATTTTTCGTTTACCATCTGTGCCAAGTACACGAGCAACTTCTTTGTTAACATACAAATCAGGTATTTTTAAAATTGTGCCATATCTATTGTTAAAAGTTTTGCCAATCTCACGAGCAATTTCCACATGTTGAGATTGATCCTCTCCAACAGGCACAATATCAGGTTTAAAAATTAAAATATCTGACGCCATTAACACTGGATATGAGAAGAGCCCAAAACTTATATTGTTACCAGCTTCATGATTTTGAAGTTTATCTTTGTATGCATGCATTCTAGATAATTCCGATACTGTAACGGTATTATTTAAAATTGTTTGAAGATATGTTATTTGAGGAATGTCGCTTTGCACATAAAAGGTTGTTTTGTCAGGATTAATGCCGAATGCCAAGTATTCTATGAAAATATTTTCAGTATTTTTGGTCACATCTTCCGGCTTGAAAACCGTATTTAAAGAATGAAGATCAGCAACAAAATAGAAGCACTCCCCTTTTTCTTGAAACTCAATGTGTGGTTTGACCGCCCCTAAGTAATTGCCAAGATGAAGACCTTGATTTGAGCTTGGTGTAATCCCTGAAAGTAAACGTTTCATAATCAGATTTTACCATAGATGCTTCAACCCTGTATACTTTGAATATGCTAAAAAAAGCTGTTTTTTTTATTGCAGTATTTTTCATTCTTATTGGAATTTATTTGTTATCTAATGCAATTTCTTCCTATCAGGTAAAAATTTCTTCTCGTGCCTCAGTACCCAATAAGGAAATCTCATTCAATACAAGGGGTGATCATGAAGATTTTTATATGCTTGATATTGGGACTACTTTAAGTGATATTAATAATGCTGAGGCTGTAAACCTTATTATTGATACCTTCGGAAATTCTACATCATTTGTACAGTTAAAAGAGTTTAGTCCCGAATTAATTGATAACTCAAATTTTGAAAGAATTAATCAAGCTGGTTTAATCTTTCTATTTTCATCTGATACTTATGACAAGCTCAATGCTTTAGCCCAAAAATTTTATCAAAAATATCCTCAGAAAAAAGCATTGTTTGAGTTAACTAATCACGATAATGTTAACAAACAAAAAACAATAGAATTCGCAGCAGCTTTTCCCAGTGCGAAATTTTATGCCTCAAATTTTACAAACTGGAATAGAGAGCGAGCACGTCAAATTATTGGAGATCGTGTTCAAGGTGGTGATCAAGAATGTCAATCTTATTCTAATTCAAATGCAATTTCATACCCCCAGATTGATGGGTTAAGCTTTAACATTGATTTATTTCCATATGGGTCCGACCCTGCTGAAGATATCGCCATATTTTGGGATACGATATATGACGCCTCAAGGGATATTGCCGGTACTTCAATCAAGGTTTGCTGGCCCGATAGAAGGGCTAATTTGGCGATAACTGAGATAAAATTCGACCCTTTACAAAGAGAACAAGAGCTGAGTTTTTTTGGCGTGCTTCTTGATGCTTATTTTAATTACGCCTCAGTAAGAGGGACAGAGGATCGCGTTTCGCAAGGTGTTCCGGTTAGATATGTCGGTGTTGGAGATTTATTAAAATTTTCAGTCAACTCAAGGACCTTGATCAAAGTTTTTAATTCAATATCGAAAGATAAAATGAGAATCGTACATCCTTCATCAGCTGCGGGATACAACTTAAGAGATAACCTGCCCCACTATGCCATTGTTGGGTTTAAAGAAAATATCGGATACAAAGGTATTATTGTGAACGCTTCAAATACGGGCTTAAATGTTAAGTTAAATGCTTCAGGATCATCAGATATTGTACTCTCAAGTTACAACACAATTTCTCAAGATAGAGGAAACGCTGTCAGAATAAGCTCTGATAATATGATATTGCTAAATCCATATGAGGTTATTGCATTTTATAAAGATAATATTTCAGTTGCTCCCGGACCAAATAGTTCGCCATCCCCCTCTCCAACTCCATCTTCCGTTACATCCCCCTCTCCAACACCATCCCCCTCGCCAACCCCATCTCCATCCCCATCCCCCTCACCAACTGCAACTCATACCCCAACTGCAACTCCAACATTAACTCCATCTCCAACTCTTACTTTAACTCCAACTCCTTCAAATTCTCCAACTCCAACTATTACCCTAACCCCAACAAATTCCCCAACCCCAACAAACACAGCAACTCCAACAAATACATCAACACCAAGACCAACAAGAACTCCAACACCAATTAAGGATTTAACAATCAATGAACAGCCACCCGGTTTAAATCCTGTACTTGTAATTCTTGTGCCAATAGGTCTGGCAATTTTAGGAATATTGTTATGACTTTATTAGTATCATTATTAAATGATTGTATTAGATGTGTTTCATTTCAAATGAAAGCTTTAAATCTCTTAATAAAATATATTTAGTATCACACAAATTAAATTATTTTGATGGTAAATTACTTAAAATTTTTCTATATCCTTAAAGACTTACGGATATAATATAATCAATTAATAATGAGATTTAAAAACATTTCTTTCAAGACACAAAAGTCAGGATTTTTACAGGTAATAAAAATACTACTCTTGATCCTTGTTATTTCTATCCTTGTGATTTCAGGGATAATGGTTAATCAATATAGAGTGACGCAAAATAGTCGAGCAACTCAACAACCACAGGAAGTTGTTTTACTAAGCCGAGGAAATGAAATCGGCGTGATCTCTCTAAATTTAGATAAAGATGTGACAAATGATGGAAGGGGCGATCAAGAAGGAGTGTCTCCCTTGAAAAATATGATTAAAGAATCGCTTGATGAAGGGAAGAAGTGGGAAATTATTGGTTTTCAAGAAATGAAAGAAAGTCATCCTGAAAAAACCTCTAATGATAGAGATACAGAGGAGTTTATTCAGATTATGCAGGAGTTAGGACAAGGAACTTATCAGTGTGAAAAACAACGGGAGTTCAGCGATTTTTTTTCTGTAATTTGTTCAAAATATCCCATTATCCCCAATTCTTATAGAGAAAGCGTTATATGGAGACCTGAAAGCGCAGCCAGACAAGCTAGAGTTGTGCAGTGCGTCCAAGTTCAACATCCGGCAGGAGTTTTAGTTGTTTGTAATACGCATCCTCGAGCTTATCCAAACACTGATGGAACACCCATGGTCAATCAATTTAGAGACCTAGAAAGAGTTATTTTTGGACAATTTTTACAATCTTACGTGCCTCCGAATATATTAGGAGAGGATAGAAATAAATATTTAGCAAGTCTTAGAGCCAGATTAATCCTTACCGGAGATATGAATACGGATGCAAATAAAATAGTAGGAAAATTTATATCGGCTTGTATTGATAAATGGAAAGGGCAAAATATTCCCAACAATTCAGCCTGTGGCATTGATCAGGTAATGTATGTAAACATGTCAAATAATGAGTTTGGGCATCAGGCACCGTTTAATGTTCAGTATTTAGAATCAATCGGAGGATATTTAGATAAAACTCGTAGGTGGCCAACTGACCATTATGGTCCAGTCGTTGCCCTTTTAAGCACAAGAGAGCTTAAAATATCCCTTCCTGCTTCAGCAAGTGAAGTCGGTATGTCACCTAATTTTATTAATGGTAAACCAGTTATCAGAATGATTAACTTTAATCCGGGCAGTGTTCCCGTTCCTGATGATCCTTTAACAAAATGGCAAGGTTTTGCCAACTATGTAATGACACAGAATGTTGAGCTTATTATGTTGCAAGAGCCGGCACGGAGAGAAATTGACACAATAGAAAATGTTTTTAAATCTAAGTTTCCCTATATGACATATATCAAATCTCGAACAGGAGGAGAGCTTAATCCGATTCTAAGCAGGTATCCTTTTGTTCAGGGTTCTCAGAAAGAGTGGGAAATCAATAATACTAAAAGAAGAGTTGTGTTGTCTGTAAAAATCCAAACACCATATGGTATTTTAAGAGTTGATAATATACACACGCATGGCGATTTTCAGTGTAAAGATGCCTTTTATGCTCTTGAGCCCATTATTAATCCTCAGAGTGAATTTTACAATCAACCATCTCAGCCATTTATAATTGCAGGTGATTTTAACATTAAACTTCGTTCGTTAACCCCTTATAACACTCAAGATTCAAACTCAGGACCAGTACTTTTAGATAGTGTATGTGAAAAAAATCCTGATTACACAGCTCGTTTATCAGATGTTATACGCAGAAATTTCAAAGCAAATTGTCTTGATTTGCAAAAATGTGAAAATCAGACGGCGTCGGGTGATGAAAATATAGAGATGATATGGACCACTAATCAAAATCCTATCGAAATTTATGAAATGTGGGATGCTCCAGATCAAATTGCAAATCAGTTTAATGATAGCAATAGGCATCCGATTGTATTTGCATCAATTGGTAGTTCAAGTTGGACATCTCAGCCACAGATTACTCCCCCAACCACATCAACCCCGACTACCATTCCCACCCCATCTCCAACAGTTTCAGCGCCCGTGACCAGTCCTCAACAATGTACATATAATTCTGACATAATGATTGTAATTGATCGCTCCTCTACAATGAATGGAACTGAAACTGATGGAAGAAAAAAGCTTGAATGGGCAAAAGATGCAACAATTGGCTTGATTCAGAGAGTAAAATCACAATCTCAAAATACGGTTAAATTTGGTATTTCATCTTTTGGAGCACAAGGCAATGATGGAGCTGGAGATCTAAACCAACAATTCTCATCATCGCTTAACTCTCCATTAAGCTCAGATCTAAACTCAGTTGAACAAAAAGCAAGAGAAGTAAAACATATTAAAGAAGGAACTTGTATAGAGTGTGGTCTAAAAATTGCAAATTCTCAGCTTACTAATCAATCTCGCGAAAGAATATTGATACTTTTATCAGATGGTTTGGCAAATCATAATTGGGATGGCTCTGAGAGAAACAGCGTTCAAAAAGCATTAGAAGAGGCAACAAGAGGAAAAAGTTCAGGAATTGAATATTTTGTTCTTGGATATGGTACTGATGCTGATCAAAATACATTAAGATCAATTTCCTCAGATGCAGCTCACTATCAGTACAAACCAAATGTTGCTGATTGGTCAACTGCATTTCTTAACATATTAGATCAAATATGTATAACCCCAACCCCAACTCCATCCCCCTCTCCAACCCCATCCCCCTCGCCAACCCCATCTCCATCCCCATCTCC
>JBIKWE010000010.1:0-19099 GCA_044356445.1 Limisphaerales bacterium
TCTATATTATCATCATTTTGTTCATATACTTTTAAGACGTCAGCAACAAGCCCAAAATCACCTTCAGCAAGAACTAATGTGGACCTTTGTTTTGCTGATTCTTTAACTATATTCATCAAATCTTCAGCCCCCCATACTGCTGTTAACCCTTCAACATATTGACCACGGTCAACTGGTGGGAAAGATGCTCTTGCTGGGTCAAACAGCAGGAAGTAGTTAAAAACAGACATGGACAATAACAGTCCCACATAAGAATATAAAAATGCCTTTTTATTTTCTATTTTATAAAAAAAGTAGGTTGCAAAAATAACAAGAATGCTCCCCATGAATAATACATATCTGCCAAATAATACTTTGGCAAAAAAGCCAATTGAGATATAAGGAACAACTAAAAATAGCAATATATATAGTGACAGCAATCTATTATCTTTAAAAAGCAAATAAGCTCCAATAATGCTAAAAATGGTGATTAAAAACCCAGACTCCCATGTAATGTAAAGTGGGATGAGATAAAAATTGTGCTTGATGTATGCAAAAGGCGTTGTTAGAAACTCAGAAAATGTCATTACAAAGGTTGTATTTTTTTGTTCAACGTAATGAAAGAAGGGGGATAATCTTTGAACGTTATAAAACAACAGAGCTATAGCAATTGCAATGCTCAATAGAAAAAAATAGTTTAGAGACTGAGTAAACTTTTTATTATTTTTTTTAGTAAGAAGTAAAATTGGTGCAAGTCCGGCAACCGCTAAAAACATGCGCGATGATGATTTGGCAAGTAACGCAATTCCTCCAGCAAAACCCATCATTAATGCAACATCCAATCTTCTTTTTTGAACCAAGACAATTGATAAAAACAATATGAATATAAAACCGGCGTTTACTGCCGAATCAACAAGAGCCATACGATCATAAAAAAGCATGTAGGGAGAGGTTATGTATAGCAAGGTTCCTATAAAAGCTGCTTTTTTACCCCATAAATAGTAGAGCATTGAAAAAATGCCAATCACTCCGGCAAAGCCAGTAGTTACTGAAAACATGCGACCAGCAATTAGATCATTTGGTGAAAATAATTTTAAAAAAGGGATAGTCCCCCAAGTCTGAAGAGGCTGCCTGCCATCAGTAACTGAGATAAATCTCCATGACGCATCTTGCCACGCAACTTTAGCCCATCTAATGTATATTCCTTCATCTGAAAAAATCGGCCACTTATCAAGATTTATTAATCTTGTTGCAAAGTAAAGCAAGATAAGGCAGACAATAATCACATAATCTCTTATTGTGAACTGCTTTTTTAACCAGCTAAATATGGCAAATATATCAAACATTTTATTTATTAATTTAATTTATATAATTTTAAGTGATCTTTAGAATATATTTCTTTCTTACCTATGCCAAGTTGTTCGTCTTCTTTTGATAAAACAATGCAGCCTTTTTCGCTTGATAAGATACTGTTTGCTTCATTTAAATAATACAGAAATCTGACAGGTTTTTCATAATAGTATACCATTGAAGGGTGATTGCCCCATAAGTGACTTGTAGATATTAATAAGTTCATCTCTTTTAAAGTTGTATAGGCCGTTCTGCCATCGGGAGGGATTAAAACATTAAGTTTGGAGCATTTGTTTTTTGCAAATACTGCAACCTCATGGTGTGCGCCTTTAGAGGAGTAAAAATCGTCGAGTACTGTGTTTTTGATAAAGCTGTAATTTATTATTAAAATTAAGCTCGTAAATATTATGGTGTAATAAAATAAGCCTAATCTTTTTAAAAGTGTAATTGGATACACAATTAAGAAAGCAAACTGTCCAATATATGGATGCGCATACCAAAATATTTTCGTTTTGGTTAGGTTTAAAAATAAAAACCAAGGAAAGAAAAATAATGAATTAAGTGTCTCGTTGCTTGATATTTTTTTTCTAAAAAATTGCCAACCTAAAATTATAAAACCTAAAATAGAGTACCAGATGCTTGCACCAAACTGCATTGGTAAAAGATCAATATAAAAAGTTCGTTGTCCAAAATGTGATTCAATAGACGCAGTCACTCTTTTAAAATGGCTTTCATAAAAATGCTGATAAAGAAATTGTCCACCAAAATTTATAGTCATAAAAATATGCCAAGAAAACAGTATTAAAGCTTGAATAAACATTTTTATAAAAGTGTTTTTAAGCTCTTTAAAATTTATTTCATGTGCAAAATATTGATAAATCTTAAAAAACAATATTATGCCAACTGGATAAAATCCAATTAGCGATTTGCTGTAAACAGCAAGAGATAAAAAGATTAATGATGTTGTAAATTTTTTGTAAAATAGAAGGTATCCTATCCAGCCAACTAAAACAAATATATCAACATTTAATACTTGAGCTCTTTGTAAAAAAATCTGAGTCACTGAGGTTATGACAATAACCAAAGTTGTTATATATGTTTCTTTGAAAACTTTAAAATACAATTTGTACATTAAAATTAACGCAAGCACAGATAGATAAAGCGTTGCAAGTCTTGTTGAAATTTCAGGGAGGATAAAAGGCGTTGCCCACATAATTATTCCGTAAAAAAGTGGTGCCAAAGGAGGTTTGTCTAACCAATATTCTCCTTGCCAAAGTGGCACTAAAAATGATTTATTATCTATCATTTCTCTTCCGACTTGTGCATATATAGACTCATCCCAGTCATAAAATGGAGCTGGATTATTTATAATTTTTACGGAAAAAACACAGGTAAAAAATATTAAATAAATTAGAATCGGATAATGTTTCTTGATAAAGCTTATCATTTTTTATTTAACTAAACTTTTACCTTCAATATGCTCTATTAGTTTGTTAGGCGCAATTTCAAAGGCTGTTTCAAATACAGCTTTCTGATAAACAAAATATGTTCTGATTTCATAAAATGCCGAAACTGTCAAAATCATAAAAAAGATAATAAGACACAAGCTCTTTTTTAATGGGATTCTAAAAAATTGCATTATTCCCTGCCCTATAAAATATGCAAGAGATGGCAAAACTGTCACAGCTCTTAACGAGTTTGGGTTTTCCCATGGATATGTTAACAGGGGAGGGATAATCCCTATTATAAAAAAAAGTAAGAAAAAAGAATTATAGTATTTACGCCAATTTTTTAAACAAACCAAAAAGCCGACAATGAATAACAGAGTTTGAATGGGATTTAGCATCGGCTTTCCCGGAAAGTTGTGTCTACCATTAAGGTCGCCTTGAATAAAAAACATGCCAGCCACTCTTGTTACGTTTTGCCATGTAAAATCAGCTTTTTCTTGCAGTGACAATTGTTCATTTTGTAGATAAAAAAGCTCGTAAATTCTATTGTCGTCGTACTGCGTAAAGTAAAGGTTTATGGGTAGGATTATGATTAAAAATGGGATAAGAAAGTTTAATAGAGGTTTGGCACCATTTCTTACCAATTGCTTCATGCTTTCAAATTCATAAATTATAAAAATTAGAGGAACTATAAAAAATAAGCGTCCCGGAGTATAAGAGTTGTAAGCAAGACCACTAAAAAAGCCTGTTAGTAAGAGTAAAAAAAGCTTTTTGTGCTTGCGATATAAAAACAACATCAAAATGGCAGATAGCTCAAAAAATAAAACTGTAGTACCCTCAAAACCGAATCTTGCAAAATTAAAATACCATCTCATAGTTGTAAAGGCAAAAGCTATCAAAAACGGCATAAAAACCTTAATGTCAGCAGAAAGCTTCTTTCTTTCTTCAAACACAAGTTTCATTAACTGGTAAAAAATCAATGTATTAATAACTCCAAAAACCGCAGATATAATTCGCACTGAAAATGCATTCTCACCAAACAATTTTATTGCGCCAAGCAACATATAGAAATACATTGTTGCATGACCTGTTGCCAGTTGACTATACGGAGTATAAGGAGAATTTTCCAAGTGTTTCGAAAGAAGAATAAACTCGGCTTCATCTATGGCAATATTTTGAGGAATAGTTGGAAAGTTGTAGAAAATGATGCCAGAGGAGACCACAAGCAAAATTAAGGGGAGTATAAAATTAAAAATCGTACTTTTTTTGAAGTGCATATTTTTTAATTAATATTATATCCATGAGTCCCTCAATTGAAGATTTTAAAAATGTTACATTTTTAGTTTCAACATGTCGCCACGATACAGAAACTTCTTTCATGCGATATTTTAGCCTTGATGCCACAAATAGAAATTCAAGATCAAAACCAGCAGAAACTGACGATCCTTCGGTTTTAATTTTATCTTTAAAAACTTGCAGTTTGGACACTATTTTTTTAGCACTTGAAGTTTTAAACATCTTAAATCCGCATTGCGTATCTTTGATTCCTTTAAGACCAATTATGTAGTTGCGAATAAAAATCATGCCAAGTGCCATTACTTTTCTGGTCAGGGGAGCGCCTTCACGATGGCTGCTTCTTGAACCAATAACTATATCGTAATTTTGATTGGCAAAATCAATAAGCTTTTCTGCTTCCTCAATAGGAGTTGCCAAATCAATATCTGAAAACATTGTGAAATCTCCCTTAGATTCGTTTATACCCTTTATGACAGCATATGCCTTGCCCATATGAGGATTTTTAATAAGCCTAAATTTTGGAAAATGTGACAAGTATTTATTTTGAATGATAGAAACAGATTGGTCTGATGATCCATCATCAACAATAAGAACTTCTAAAAAGCGCTCCTCATTTTTAGTGAAGTTTCCAATTTTATCAAGAACTCCTTTTTGGATATTGGCCTCTTCGTTGTAGCAGGGAATTATTAGTGTGATTTTCATAAAATTATTTATCTCCATGGATAATTTTAAATATTTTAACATTTTCAACACTCCAAGTCTGATCAAGAGTCTTGTTTGAAAAAACGGCAATTTGCCATTGACCATCGCCTAAGGGATTACATTCTTCAAAACACATTACATACAGCTCTTCAGCTTGCTGTGTTGAGTCTTCAGGCAATACATCAATGCCCAAAATATCTAAAAAATACCTGAATTGGCCATGCGTTTCGGTAAAAGGAATAGTTACAAGCTGAATTGGCTGATTTTCAACTTTATCAATAAAGCTTTCTGCAACTTTCTTTGCATATTCAAGTTGATTAAATGTATTTGGTTTAAAAAAGAAGTAGTTGTCAAATTGAAAATATGTATAAACCAATATAGACAGCACTCCAAGCGTTATCTTAAAATTAACTGGTCTAATTTTGCTAATTCCTACTGAAATAATTAAAAGTATAAATAAGTATACCGCTACGAAATAATGCTTAGTGGTATTACTTGCAATAAGCGCAAAGAAAATTGAATAAAAAAATAAAGTTGTTGTAACAATGAGTATCAACTTATTTTTTGATTTTTTTGCAATGTACAATCCCAAGATTAGTATCGCCAAATAAAGGAATAACGAAAAATAATTATTTAAGTCCGTATATATAATACTCTCAATCATGACCTCAACTCCTCTTAAAAATCTCTCAAAAAAACTTTGATCATTTGTTGAGCCAGATCCATCTAAAATGAGCTTCAGAAATGCGTTAAGATTGATAAAAGAGTGTTTCAGGTCGAATAAAATTAAAGGACTTGAAACAGTTGAAAATGCGATCGATGGATGAACTAAGCTTTTTAAAGTGGGGATATTGTTATTATTTTTATTTTTATTTTTGAAAAATTTTAGAATATAAAAAATTGCCATTGAGGGGATTAAAAATAGAGTTAAATGATGAAGTTGCAAAGATAAGCCCAAAAGTCCACCAAAAATTAAGCCATTTTTAACAGTCGGTCTCTCAAGCCAGCTATGGAAGTAAATTATTGTTAAAAAGGCAAAAAAAGGTAATAAATTCGGGTTCCATGAAAATCGGGCATTTTCTATAAAAAGAGTTGAAAAAACAGTGAAAGCATAAAAAATAAGTGCCGAATATTTTCCAAAAATCTTTGATATAAAATACATTGAAAACCAAAGAAGGATTGTTGAATAAGCAAAAACCCCAAATGCTAAGCCTGTTGGGTTGAAATTAAATAACGGTAAAAGGGGAGAAATTAAGTAATAATAAAAGGGCCCAAGATATACTTGTCCAATTGAGCTTGGTGCCCCGATTAAAGGTAAATTCTCAAATGTCACTATTTTCTTAACAACAAGGGCATCTCTACCCTGATCGCCTAAAAACATCACATACTCTTCAAATTTATATAGTCTTAAAAAAAATAAAAAAAAAGTTAGGAGAACAAAAAACGTTGCGTAAGCTTTATTTTGCTTTGCAAAATGATACAATTTAGAGATGATTGATGTAATAGATTTCATAAAAAAGCACAAAAAAAATCTAATATTCATTATAGCATGTGTGCTTGGGTCAACATTTTTATTATACTTGCCATTTTTGTTAAGGGCGTTTAATTTTGTTGAAAGCCCCGGTTCAATAGGGATATTTAGAATTTACCAAAACTTCGATGGTCTTTATTACACCGTTCCGGCGCTTGCTGGTGGGTATTCTCCACAAAATATAGCTGGACTTCGGCTTGAGTTTGACCTTCCTTTAGAATATTATGCCGCACATTTGCCACTTTACCCTTTCTTTATTTGGCTTTTTACGCCGATTATGGGCGTTTTAAAAAGTATGATTTTTGTGACAATTTTATTCTCAGTTTTGCTTTCTTTGATGTTTTATTATTTTTTAACAAAACTGGAATTAGTTAAGAATCCAGTTAGTCTTGTAGTTGTTTTTATATTCTTACCAAGGTTCTTAATTACAAGGTCGGTAGGTGCCCCAGAAACTTTATTTATTTTTTTAATTTTAGGTTCAATTTATTTTTTTGAGAAAAATAAATTTTTACTTTCAGGATTTTTGGGTGCTTTGGCAGTTATCACCAAACTTCCGGGAATACTTCTTTTTGTTGCTTATGGTATGGTTTTTTTGGAAAAAATGATAAAAGAAAAAAAAATTACCTTTAATTTTTCTTGGCTTTATTTGGGGTTAATTCCGCTTGGAGTAGTTGCTGTTTTTTCTCTCTATGCAGTTCAATACAATAATTTTTTTGCGTTTTTTAACACAGGAGGTGTGGTACCTATGTTATATCCTTTTTCTGTATTTAACTCTTCTGCAAAATGGGTTAACACTGTGTGGTTGGAAGAAATTATTTTATATTTGTTTTTATACTTATTTGCAGTTTTAAGTTTGGCAAAAATAAAATATCGATCGATTTTTTATTTTCCATTAGCTTTTTTTATTGCATCAATTTTTGTACAGCACAGAGATTTATCAAGATACATGTTGCCAATATGGCCCTTTGCCGCAATCGCTATTGCTCCTATTTTAACTTCTAAAAAATTTATAATAACCCTCATTATACTGTTGCCGGCAATTTATCTTTACGCCTTGAATTTTATACTTTCAAATATTATACCGGTTGCAGACTGGCGCCCATTCCTGTAAGCTTAAAAAATGGATAAAAAAAATACATTAATAAATGAAGCCTCAATTGTAAAAACTTCTCGCTTTATTTTTTTTAAAAAATTTTTTTCAAAGAAAAAAATAATTATTTCGATAATTCTAATTTTGATAAGTGTCGGTGGTCTATATTTTTATCAATCATCGCAAAATTCGTCGTCAGATGCTGAAAAGTATGTTGTAAAAAGAACAACTCTTAGAGATGAGCTAAATCTTTCAGGCTTTATAGACGCTGATGAAAAAGTGGATCTTCATTTTCAAGCTGGCGGTAAATTGCTTTGGCTTGGAGTAAAAGAGGGACAAGAAGTTAAAAAAAATCAGGGTATTGCCGCTCTTGATCAAAGACAATTGCAAAAAAATATTGAGAAATATTTGAATAATTACAATAAAGTTAGGCGCAATTTTGAACAAACTGGTGAGGATTACAAAGATGAGTCATTAAGCTCAACTGCTGAGATACGTGAGAAAGCAAGACGAGTTCTGGAAAATTCACAGTTTGACCTTAATAATTCGATTCTTGATGTTGAGCTGCAAACCATCTCAAAAGAATATTCATATATTTACGCTCCAATTTCAGGCATTGTAACCAAAATGGATGTTAAATCGACGGGTATGAACATTACCCCCCAAGATAAATTTCAAATTATAAATAAAGATTCTTTATATTTTTCATTATCAGTAGATCAAACCGAAGTGGTTCAGATAAAAGAGGGTATGACTGGAGAAGTATTTATTGATGCATTTCCTGATAAAAAATTTACGGGTACAGTAACTTCATTAGGTTTTATCCCCAAGCAAAACGAAACAGGCACAGTGTATGAAGTTAAATTGGCAATTTCAGGCATGTCAGCCGATCTTAGATTAGGCATGACAGGTGATGTAACTTTTATTGTAAAAGAGCACAAGGATGTTCTTAGCGTGCCTCAAAATTACGTCATTGATAACGATGATGAAACGAGATCAGTTTACGTTATAAACAATGGTAAACAAACAAAAAGAACCATAAGTACCGGCTTAGAGGTTGGGGATGAAATTGAAATTATTTCAGGGGTTGGTGAAGGCGAAACATTAATTTTAGTTGAGGAGTGATATGAGCTCTCAAAATATAGTTGAGCTAAAGAATGTTTGGAAAGAGTACAAGATTGATGAAGATGTTGTCTTTACTGCATTAAAAGATGCTAATATCCAAATAAAAAAAGGGGAGTTGATCTCAATTCTTGGACCATCAGGATCAGGTAAATCAACTGCGATGCACATAATAGGTCTTCTTGATAAGCCCTCAAGAGGTGAAGTGTATATTGATGGCAAGGAGGTTTCAAAATTAAATGACAATGAAATCTCCAAAATAAGAAATGAGTTTGTAGGATTTGTATTTCAGCAGTTTAACCTCATATCAAAATTAACAATCAAAGAAAATATTCTTTTACCAACAATTTACGCAAGAAAAAAATTGGACTACAACCCATCTGATAAAGCTGACGAGCTGATGAGGCGTTTTGGAATTTTTGAGAAAGCTATGTCATATCCCAACAAGATATCTGGTGGACAACAACAAAGAGTTGCAATTGCTCGTTCACTAATCATGAAGCCTCAAGTAATATTGGCTGATGAGCCAACGGGGAACTTGGATACCAAAACAGGTGATGAGATACTTAAGTTACTTTCAGAATTAAATAGAGACGAAAATATTACAGTTATTATCGTTACACATGAGCCTGATGTTGCCAAAAAAACCAAAAGAAGAATAAGTGTTGTTGATGGACAAGTAACATAAAATATGGATTATTTGATATTTACATTCAAAACAGTTTTATCAGAACTTATAAGAAATAAGGGGCGGACATTTTTAACGTCTTTAGGTATCTTAATTGGAGTGGCCTCGGTTGTGTTACTTACAGCATTTGGATTAGGACTTCGTGTTTTTGTGGAGCAGCAGTTTGAAGAGTTGGGCAAAAACGTTTTGAGAGTATTTCCCGGGCAAGTCATATCTGGTGGCTCTTTTAGGGGCGGTGGAGGTGGCGGGGCATTTAGTGTAAGGTTTACTGAAAAAGATGTTATAGGTATTTCTCAGTTAAGATCTGTAGATAAGGTAACACCTGTTTATACAAAATCTATAAATATTAATTTTGGCGGTAAGGAAGAGCTGTATGATTTGTTCTCGATCTCTGAGGCTGGATTTTCTATTCTAAACACCAAAACAGTGGCTGGAAGACTATTTACTGCACAAGATAATAATAAGCGGGCAAAGGTTGTGGTAATAGGGTTTGAAATTGCTGAGGAATTTTTCAGAACTCCAAAAAGGGCGATTGGTAAAAAAATTAAAATTGACAATCAACAATTTACTGTAATAGGTGTTGCCGAGGAGAGAGGTGGCTCTGGGTTTGGGGGACCTAATTTTGACGCTTATGTGTATATGCCGTATAAAACAGCATATATCTTTAATAAAGATAAAGTATTTTCTAATATTCAAGTTATGGCAATTAGCGAAAAAGCTCTTTCTCTTGCAGAAAATGAGATAGAGAGATTTTTATTAAGAGATTATTCCGATGATGATTTTTCAATCATTAGACAAGAAGATCTAATTTCTGCTATATCTCAGATTTTTTCAGCAGTAAATAGTCTGCTTGTTGCAATAGCCACAATATCGCTTGTTGTTGGAGGAATTGGCATTATGAACATAATGTATGTGACGGTAACTGAAAAAATAAAAGAAATTGGCATAAAGAGAGCGCTTGGCGCCAGAAAAAATGATATCTTATCTCAATTTTTACTTTCGGCGATTATGCTTTCTTTATTTGGTGGACTGATGGGGCTTATACTGTCTTACATAGTGGTATATTTTGTGCAACCATTTTTTCCGGCGTATATAGATTTATTTGTGGTTTTAATTGCGCTTGGGGTTTCAACATTAATTGGTGTGATTTTTGGTGTATTTCCTGCCAAAAAAGCAGCTGATTTATCACCCATGGAGGCGATTAGATATGAATAAACAGGAAGCGATAAGCAATAAGCGATAAGCAGTAAGCAGTAAGCGATAAACAGTAAACAGTAAGCAGGAAGCAGTAAGCGATAAGCAGTAAGCGATAAGCAATAAACAATAAACAGTAAACAGTAAGCAGTAAGCGGTAAATTTCTACTTTTGACATTTAGGGCAGAAGAAAGTTCCTCTTCCCTGCATTTTTATATATTGAATTTTTTCCTTTTTGCATTTTTGACAAATTTTTCCCTTTTGACCGTATACTTTAAAAAAATGTTGATACTCTCCCGGTGTGCCATCTGGCAAAAGGTAAATTTCATCTTGAGCAGATGACCCTTTTTTTTCAAGACCAAGATTTATTGTGTCCATAATCGACTTATAGAGATCAAGTATCTCTTTTTTGGTTAATGTTGATGTATTTCTTTGCGGATTAATGCCTGCAACAAAAAGTGAATCGTTTACATAAATATTCCCTAATCCAGCAATCAGGTTTTGATCAAGCAAGATATTTTTAATAGGACGTTTAAAAGTTTTAATAGTTCTTAATAAATATTTATTTGTAAAATCAGGAGATAAAATATCAACTCCCGAAGGCAGATTTAGCTTATTATCAATGCGAAGCCAACCGAGTTTTCTTATGTCGTTAAAAAAAATAGCTGATGCATCATCAAATAGAATTGTAATTCTGGTTGAAACCGCGGGCATTGTATCAGATTTTGCTCGCGGAATTATTCTTTTAAATTTTGCATTACTAAAATCGTTTGCATAAAGTAGTTGACCTGATAATTTCAAATGAATAGTTGCAAATATTTTATAGCCTTCATTTTCAAGATGAATAACTAATACTTTGCCTTTTCTGGAGGTATCTTTAACTTTGGCAGAAATTAGTTTTTTTTCATCACCTATCAACATTCTATCCGCCACAACAGTTAAAGCTTTAACTGTTTTTCCTATTATTTGGTCATGAAGATGAAGCCTTATACTTTCAACCTCTGGAAGCTCTGGCATTTTTAAGAAATTAATTGTTCAATTTTTCTTTTAAAAGCCTCAAAAGAATACTGTTCTGCATATTTTCTTGCGGTTTTTCGCATAATTGTGTAATCATTAAGACTTAGTTTTTCGAGATTATTAATAGATTCAATTAAAGATTCGGAGCTTAATTGTTTATATAGATATCCATTTTTATTATTCTCAACAGTTTCTTTTAGACCGCCAGATGAGTATGCAATAATTGGCATTCCGTAACTCATGGCTTCAACAGGAGCAATACCAAACTCCTCATCAACAGATGCAAAAAGAAACGCCTTTGCATTCTTGTAAATATTATTAAATTCTGAATCTTTTACATTTTGCAGAAACTCCACATTAGCTCCTGCCATATTTTTTAAATATGCTAAATCTCTTCCAGAGCCAATAATTTTTAATTTAAAACCAGCCCTGTTTGATGCTTCAATCAAGATATCGATATGCTTTGCCTTTGATAGTCGAGAAGTAGTAATATAGTATGAATCTTTTTTAAAAAATTTCTCGTCGAGGTTTATTTGAACATTTTTTTCATTAGCCAACTCAACAGGAGGATATATGACTTCAGATTCCAAGCGATAGAATTTTTTTATTCGCTTTTTAGTCTCTTCAGAGTTGGCGATAATTTTATCGGGTCTTTGAGATGCCAAAAAATCAAATATTCTTAAGCCATGGTTGATTATATGACCATACACTCTAATTGGTAAATGTTTTTGCCAGTCACGACTTGTTTCGTAAAAATATAAGTACTTTGGCTGATGGTGCATATAGCAAATATGCAAAGTTTCTGGCCTTGTTAAAACACCTTTTGACATATATGCACCTGATGATGAGATTACAACATCGTATTCATCGAAATTAAATGATTCCCAAATCCAAGGGGTGATAAAACGCATAGGGGAATATAGCCTATCAAGAAATGGCACATTCTGAGCCCATGAAGTTTTTATATTCCAATCTTTAAAGTAATACGCATTAACGCCTAATGTTTTAGGGTCAAAAAAAGATGTGTAAACATCTGCATCTTTAAATATTTTTTTTAAGGCAACAAGAACTCTTTCGGCACCTCCAAACTCACGTAATTGATCATGCACTATGGCAATTTTTTTCATAGACTAATATATTATACTGTGATATGACAATACTTCAAAGTATTTTTCTTGGAATTATAGAAGGAGTTACTGAGTTTTTGCCAATATCATCAACTTTTCATCTGATATGGGCAACACGACTTCTTGGTATACCAGAAACCGAATTTACTAAACTTTTTAATGTATTTATTCAATCAGGCGCTATTTTTGCTGTGGTGATTCTTTATTTTTTAACAATTTTAAAAGATTTTAAATTGGCTTTAAAACTAATTGTTTCTTTTATACCAACGGCAATCATCGGCTTATTGGCTTATGACATTATTAAACAGATTTTTTTTGAGAGCCAATACCTCATAATTGGTGCCTTCATTTTTATCGGGATAATTTTTATATTTGTAGAATCATTTTTTAATGATAGGTTATCCAAAAATTATAAATCAGTTAAGGATGTTACATACAAAGATGCGATTTTAATTGGTTTTATTCAGTCAGCAGCCCTCATGCCGGGCGTTTCACGGGCAGGAGCGGTGCTATTAGGTATGCTTTTTTTAGGTTATAAAAGAGTGGATGGGGCAAAGTACTCCTTTATGTTGTCAATTCCAACAATATTTGCAGCTTCTGCATTTGATCTTTATGAATCAAGATATGTTATTTTTTCAAATACCCAAAATTTAGATATGTTAATGCTTGGCTTTGTAAGTGCTTTTATGACTGCATTTTTTAGTATTAAATGGTTAGTTTCGTTTTTGTCACAAAACTCTTTAAAATTATTCGGTTGGTACCGAATAATTTTTGGTATACTACTATTACTTTTGGCACTTACTGGTTTAGTTTAAAAATATTTTTAAAGAGGGCTTAAAAAGCACTCGTAGCTTAACCGGATAGAGCATCGGGTTCCGGTCCCGAAGGTTGGAGGTTCAACTCCTCTCGAGTGCACCAAAAGGTATAGCGTTGGATGAGGGCCGGTAGCTCAATTGGTAGAGCGCTACATTCGCATTGTAGAGGTTGGGAGTTCAAGTCTCCTCCGGTCCACAAGGCGAAATTGCGCAGCATTTATCAAATGTGTTAAAGTATAATGAGCGTCTGTAGCTCAGTGGTAGTAGCACTACTCTTATAAAGTAGGGGTCGATGGTTCGAATCCATCCAGACGCACAGTAAGTTATTTGCCGAGATAGCCAAGGAGGTCACGGCGGGGGTCTGAAAAACCTCAGATGTCAGTTCGACTCTGACTCTCGGCACAAAGTTACAGATAATAGAATATTTAGACTGAGTGGTTTTCAGTTTGCGGTGGTAGTTCAGTTGGTAGAACGTCTCCTTGCCAAGGAGAAGGTCGAGGGTTCAAGTCCCTTCCACCGCTCAAAAAAAAGATAGGGTTCAAGTCCCTTCCACCGCTCAAAAAAACCTACTTTCTCGTATTTAAGACAAAAGCATTGCCCTCTTTTAAGATATTTTTATCAGTTTCAAAGGTTAGCAGATTTAGAGCATCTTCATATGTGAAAAATCCTGCCTCGCTGATTTCATGGTCGTGTAATTCAGGTGATCCTGACAAGTACTCCATAAGAAAGTAAAGCACCGTCTTTCTGACAAATTCTGCATCTTCATACAGATTGTAAGAGTTTGTGAAAGGTTCGTGATAAATAATCTTACCTTTGCAGCCTCCTTCTTCAAAAACTTCTCTTAATGCCGCCTCTTGATTAGATTCCTTTTCAATATTATCGCCAACATGACCTTTAGGAAAACTCCAATGTCCAGCTTTTTGGTGTTTTACTAAAAGCCAGTATAAAGTATTGTTTTTTACACGATAAAGCAAACCACCAGAAGATATTACTTGTTTCACACTTTATATTTTACCAAACCAAAAACTTTATTGCCTAGCGGTAAAACATGGCAAAAACATAAGCCGTTATGCCGATTGCAGACACTATTATCAAAACAATTCCAGCCTGAATAATAGGACTTTCGTGCGGATCATATTTAACTGTCTTAGAGGAATTAACTGTTTTTTTGTTTGTTTTTGATTTTGCCATATTTTGAAAATTTATAATAAAATACAGAATACGGTAAAAATACTCATAAAGTCAATACCAATTTTTTTATGAGTTAATTATTTATCTTATTAGTGTTCCATGAAGCTTTCCAACAATAGATTCATACACAACATTATCTTTTGTCCCGTTAAGAATTAGACTTTTTATATCGAATTTTGTTAATTCAAGCATTTCTTCAACTTTTTTTCTCATGCCACCTGTAACATCTATACTTTCAGATTTACCAAGCGATTTTAAATCATAAAAATTTTCAGTAGTTATCTCTTCAATAATGTTTTCATTTTCATCTAAAACGCCATCATAATCTCCGGCATGAATTACAAAAACTTGGTGACCTTTTTTATTAAGACTTATAGCCAAATGCTTAAACAAAGTATCCGTTGACAAAATTGTTGTGCCAATTTTATGATCAAAAATCACATCTCCGTATGTTACTGGCAGGAACCCTCTATGAAGGAAATTTTCAAATATAGAAGAGTCAAAAGTTTCTATCTGTTTATTTGAAGAAACAATAAGCGCCGAAGGCTGAAGAGGGTAGGCAGGCAAGCCTTCCTTTATTAGGCACTCAACAACAATTTGATTCAATCTTTGCGCGTCAAAATGTACAACTGACGCGCCATAAATATCTTTCTTGTTGAAAATTCCATTTGCAGTATTGTACTTTGTCGCTGATTGGTGAGCAAAGGATCCGGCACCTGTGCCGATTATGAGATTTATTTCGGGATTATCCTTTTTTGCGCGGAAAATTTCTTTACTCAATCTATCTATAAATTTTCCGCGCAGAGTATAAGCCTTACTTTTTTCAGTTATTAAAGATCCTCCAAGCTTAAGAAGTGTTATTTTCATAATTGACAAACTCCCGGGCATGGATAATTAACAATTGTTTTTTCAACAAATTCATTCCTACTAAATTCTTCTACCACTTTTTTTTCATCTTTTTTTTCGCAGATTAAGTGTACATTTGCACCAGCATCGATTGAAAAATAAACCGCCAGTCCTGAACTTCTTAACTTAAAAACTTGATGAATTACTGACATTGTTCCTTCAGTAAAATAGTAAAGTGGCGGAATAGAAGTCATCATAACAGCATGCATTGATATGGTATCTTGCTCCGCACAAATGCCTATTTTTTCAAGATCACGATTTAAAATTGCTTCTCTAACCAAACCAATTCTTTTTTGCATTTCGTGAATTCTAGTTTTTAAATAGGGGCTAGTCAGCGCTAATAAATGCCCTTCTGAAGATGGTGTTTTTTTACTTTTTGAAGAAACAACTGCAATAACATCGCAAAGGCTCCAATGATCAGGTGGTGCAATCTCAACAGCAAACGATTCATCTTCAGATTTTCCCGTCTTTAGCTCTACAAAACCATTGTGAACTGATCTTGAAGCAGATGCTGATCCACTAAGACGAACCAATTTTGACAACTCTTTTTTATCATTAAAAATATTTTCAAGTCCGGTAAAAAGAACAACTCCTGAAGTTAGTGCGCAAAATCCTGAAGCAGAAGATGCAATTCCAGCCATTGATGGAAAAGAGTTTTTACTTGAAACTGTTAAAAATCCTTTAAATCCTGCTATGTTCTTAACTCTTTCTATTTGTTCATATGCTTTTATATTTTTTATCGAGTCTTTTTTTAATTCTGAAACTTCACCACCTTCATTTTCTATAAAAATCAAATCTTCCTCTTTTTCAGCACTTGATACAGTTGTAGTTGTGACACAAGAACTAAGAGTCATTGAAATGCTTGGATTAAGAGGTAAATTATTTTTTGAGTTTCCCCAATATTTAATAAATGCAATATTGGCGGGGGCTGTGACAGTTACCATTGACATATGGGCTATATTATATAATTTTCCTAATTTTTTATCGGTTTAAATTTAGTTTTTAAAATAGTTTTTTAAAGAAAATAAAAATTAGATAAGGTTTTTTTAAGAATATAAAGTAAAATAAGAGTTGAAAATAGGCGCGGTGGTGAAGTGGAAACACGGAAGTCTGCAAAACTTCTATTGCAGGGGTTCGATTCCCCTCCGCGCCTCAATCTTTTTTCTAATTATCTTGTCAAGCTCCACAACCATTATCACGCTTGAAGCGGTAATAGTTATCATAAGCCACTCTCTAAGACTTAATGCTTGCATGCTAAAGAGCCATTCTAATGCTGGCACATATAGAACGAAAATATGAGCAATGGCTGACCCTAATAAAGCGATAATCAAAAATCTATTTGAAAAGGGATTCATTTTAAATACCGACATGGATTCAGATCTGGCATTTAAAACTTGAAAAAATTGAAAAACTACCATTGTTGTTACAGCTAAAGTTCTTGAAACTTCAATACTCTGACCACTGTTTAAGCTTATATAGTAAATTAATATAACTCCAATTGAGATAAATAATCCAACTAATACACTTCTTTGCAGAAGCAGCTTAGACATTATTCCTTCGTTAGGGTTTCTTGGCGGTCTTAATAAAACTGATTTATCACCCGGTTCAAACGCTAAAGCTAAGTCTTGCACCCCACTTGCAACGAGATTTATCCATAAAAGCTGAGCTGGTAAAAATGGAGTTGGTAAACCAAGAATTGTTGTTGTGAATAAGGTTATTATTGTTGCAAAGCCAATAGGGATTAAAAATGCAACTGCTTTTCTTATGTTTTCAAAAACAACTCGACCTTCATAAACCGCTTGAAATATGCTGGCAAAATTATCATCTTTTAGAACCATATTCGCTGCTTCTTTTGAAACATCAGTGCCAGCTTGTCCCATGGCAATCCCCAAATGACTGGCTTTCAGTGCCGGCGCATCATTAACACCATCACCAGTGACGGCCACAATTTCACCGCGTTTTATTAATTGCTGAACAATTCTTAATTTATGATTTGGAGAAACTCTGGCAAAAATAGAAACTTCTTCTACTTTTGAAAAAAGCTCAGTGTCAGACATTTCCTCAAGTTGAATGCCGCTTATTACCTCGCCATTTTTATGACAAATTCCAAGTGTTTCGCCAATAGCCTTAGCAGTAATTGCGTGATCTCCAGTTATCATAATCACTCTTATGCCTGCATTCTGACAACCCTTTATTGCTGTAATAACCTCTGCTCTTGGTGGATCCATCATGCCTTGTAGTCCGCATAAAATAAGATCATGGCAATCTTCTGGTCTAATTTTTGTTAAATTTTTTGGAACTTTTTTGTAAGCCATTGCAAGTACTCTTAATCCCTTTTTGGCAAAATGCTCAGACATGTGTTCATGCTTTTCAAAAGAACCATTTTCGACTTTATTACTTCTTTTTACAATCTCCTCTGGTGCACCCTTAACCATCATTATGTGCTCATTGTTGATGTTATATATACTTGCCATAAAATTTTGACCCGAGTTAAACGGCAAAATATCAATTAAGTTATGTTTTTCAAAAAGAATATTTTGGTGAATTCCAGCTTTTGCCCCCGAAACTATTAAAGCTCCTTCAGTTGGGTCTCCGTTTACAAATACTCTCCCATTCTTCTTATAGAGCACACTTTCATTACTAAGAACCCCAATTTGTAAAAGAGTGCGCAGTCCATCGTGCGGAAATTTAACAGGTTTATTATCTTTAAGAATTTCACCCTCACCTTCATATCCAACTCCAGTAACACTATATTCGTCAATGCCGTCAAAAATTGATTCAACTGTCATTTGATTTTGTGTAAGAGTCCCAGTTTTATCAGAACATATAACTGTGGTGCTGCCCAATGTCTCAACTGATTGGAGTGTTCTGATAATGGTATTTTTTTTAGCCATTTTTTGAACTCCAATTGCCATTGCAATAGTTACAACAATCGGTAAGCCCTCAGGAACTGCCGCAACAGCAACAGCAATTGCTTGGAAAAAAAGCACTTCAGTCGGGAGGCCTTTAAGTAGTCCAGTCGAAAAAATTATAACCACGCCAGTTAGTACAATTCCTGAAATAAAAAGAGCGAAGCGATCCATTTTTATCTGAAGAGGTGTCTTGGCATTTTTAACCGTTGCTACTTTTTCGGCAATTCCACCAAGTATAGTTCTTTCACCTGTGAGTGTTACAAGTCCAATACCACTTCCCTTAAGAATTATTGTTCCCATAAAAACCATATTTTTTTGATCGGCTGGAATTAATTTTTCTTTTGTTTGAGCATGAGCCGATTTTTCAACTGGCAAAGATTCTCCGGTAAGTGCAGATTCATCAACAGTTAGATCATTACCTTCAATTACTCGCATGTCAGCAGGTATCTTGGCTCCTGCTGATAATAAGACCAAATCGCCGGGCACAAGATCTTTAGAAGGGATCTCGATCTCGACTCCCTCTCTAATAACAATTGATTTTTGAACAAGCATTTTTTTAAGAGCATGCATCCGTCTCTCAGCGGAAAACTCTTGGAAAAAGCCTATAATTGCGTTGCTTAACACCGCAATTAAAATAACCAAAGTATCTTTATATTCATTGAAAATATAAGTTATTAAGCCTGCGATAATTAATATCAAAATCAGCGGATTAATAAATTGAGAAAGAAAAA
>JBIKWE010000052.1:0-5396 GCA_044356445.1 Limisphaerales bacterium
CTCAAAGTTTCAAGAGCTGGAAAAATTGGTTGATGAAGATCTTGTTGTCATAAGGGATATAATCTTAAAAAATAGTCATAAAGTGCGGGCGGTTGGGGAGGTTGGTATAGATAAACATGAATATGGTAAAACGGTTTACGGAGATTATAGCGTCTCATTATTATTTCTAAAACTTCAAAAATACGCGTTTTGCAAACAAGTTGAGCTGGCTATTTCGCTTAATAAGAGCCTTATAATACACAATCGCCAAGCAAAAGATGACCTGCTTCACATTCTTGATGAAAGTTGGCATCAAAATTTAAAACTTAAATCTGTTTTTCATTGTTGTGAGGCTAAGAATGAGCTTTTGAGCTTTGCTTTAAAAAATCAAATATTTATAGGGGTTGATGGAGACATCACTTATGATAAAGAAAAGCAGGATTTTATAAATCAAGTTCCACTTGAACTGTTGGTTATTGAGACTGATTCACCGTTTTTGCTTCCTGAACCACTTAGATCTCAAAAAAAATATCCCAATGAGCCCCGATATTTGTCAATAATAATTGACCAGATCGCAAAAATAAAAGGCAGTAGTAAGCAGGATATAGTAGATATTACAACTTACAATGGTAAAAAACTTTTTGGAATAAGCTAAAACTATTTTTTTGTATATAAAGATTTTACAAGCAAAGCAATCTGACTATTAAAATTTATAGGATTAAATCTTTGCACTCTTTCAAAAGCTTTAATGCTTAATTTTTCACGCTTGTATTTGTCATAAATTAAGGTGTTTATTTTTTCCGCAACATCCTTTGGGTCTTGCGGGTTGGCAAATAATGCAGAGTCTTTAGCAATTTCATGGAAAATAGGTATGTCTGATAACACGCTTGGTGTGCTCATGTATGATGACTCTATAAAAGAGTATCCAAATCCTTCATCAAAAGACAATAAAATATTAGCTTTTGCATATTTATATAAAGTTTTAAGCTCCGCATCAGAAACAAAGCCGGCAAAAATAAATCTGTTATCACCGTCTGCTAATTTTAAAAACTCAAAATAAGACCTCTGCCAAGGATGGGGCTTTTGGGGAAGGGTCTTTATTTTTTCCCAGTCAAATAAGCTACCTACAAAAACACAGGGGATGTTTGACATTTTAACCGCCCGTGCAATATTTGGCAGATTTTTATTCCAAGTTCCGTCACCAACGTATATTAGATAATCCTTTAGCTCACTAATAATTTTATTATGCGTTATCTCTCGCAGCGACAGCTGTGTAAACTCAGGTTGGCTTGCTTGCATCTTATTTTTTAAAAAAGGGTGGTGATGGGTCGGAGACTCTTCTTTTGTGTCAAGATGAGGTAAAAAAATTTGACCCACGCTTGGGTATATTACATGAACTTTAGTTGAAGGCACCTTGTAAATTTTAACAATATCATCCTTGCTAACTTTTGAATCGGTAATTATGGCATCATAGTTTCTCAAGCACCACGCATTTATCTTTTTAAAAAACCAGCCTTTTAAGCCGACTGGGTACATTTTTTTATATTTCAGCGGTATCAGGTCATGAATAACTGCAATTTGTTTATTAGTTTTTTTAAAAAAAAGCTCCGGTTTGGCTATTGGATTAAAAAAAGGGTTAAATAATATGGCTGACTTGCTTAATTTTTGTGTTGTTGGAGTAAAAAAGATCTCATAATTATCAAGTATTGACGTTGAGCTGTTGTTGATAAGATCGTTTCTTTTATTTAAAATTTGCAGGAATTCACTTAATGTTTTAATGTATCTACCAACCCCTCGAACTTTTGAAGATTTATCTTTTACTGTTTTGTCATAAACGAAAAGCGTTCTCATGCAATAATTTTATCAAATTTTGAGCATTTTAATCTTTATAAATTCTTAAACTATAAAAAGATTAAACTGTCATAAATTATGACATCTTACTGGGACAATATAAATTTATTTTTAAAAGGTTTTAATTCATATGTGAATTATCTTCGGAGTGGATGAATTAAAAATTCTACTCTAAACGACAAGGTTAAGACACAGTGCAGATTTAGGGGAGTTTATTGTATAAATTTTGAACAAATATAAATATGTATTAAGAGATACATTGATATATTTATATCATTTTGGATACGGCATATTTTAGACCGCAATCGGCGCTTTTATCCCGGGATAAGGATCGTAATCTTCGATTATAAAATCGTCGACTCTGAATGAAAAAATGTCTTGATTGCGATTTTTTATTTTTAATTTCGGAAAAGGCTTGGGCTCTCTGGTTAATTGCAGTTTTGCTTGGTCTTTGTGATTTGAATATAGGTGGACGTCTCCGAATGTGTGTACGAAATCACCAACCTCCAAATTGGTAACTTTGGCAACCATGCTTAATAATAATGCGTATGAGGCAATATTAAATGGCACGCCCAAAAATGAGTCAGCGCTTCTTTGATATAGTTGGCATGAGAGCTTTGAGTCAGCAACATAAAACTGAAATAAAGTATGGCAGGGAGGCAGGCCGGCAATTGCCATCTCTTCAATGTCTGCCGTATTCCATGCAGATACAATGAGTCTTCTAGAGTTAGGGTTTGATTTAATTTGATGTATTAAGTTACTAATTTGATCTATCTTTTTGCCAGTGTGAGTTTTCCATTTTCGCCATTGAACTCCATAAACAGGGCCAAGCTCTCCCCATTTTTTGGCAAAAATAGTATCTGACTTAATGCGTTCTATAAAAAGTTCAAGAGATAGCGGTTTTTGATTGAGCGTGGTTTGACTCTTGACATAATTTTTATATGGCCACTCATTCCAGATGTGGACGTTGTTGTCAACAAGATATTTAATATTTGAGTCTCCGCTTAAAAACCATAAAAGTTCATGAATAATGCCCTTTATAAACAGTTTTTTTGTTGTCAGAAGGGGAAAGCCATCAGCAAGATTAAATCGCAATTGTCTTCCAAATACACTATAAGTGCCAGTTCCCGTTCTGTCTTCTTTAAAGGTGCCGTAAGTTAATAGTTCTTGTAGTAAATTTAAATACTGCCGTTCACCATTATTCATATTTGTGTTATATTTTGTTATATATATGTGATATTAAGATATGGTATTAAAAATTATTTTCCGGTACTTCCAAATCCACCTCGTGAAGATTTTTTAGAATCCTTTCTTAACAAAAAGTTGTCAACTTTTGCCACCTTAACTAAGATTGCTTGAGCGATGCGCTCTCCTTTCTCAACGATTACTGGCTTATTTGAAAAATTTAGAAGCAATGCTCCAATCTCATCTTTTTCTCCATGAAAATCCTGATCGATAACCCCAACTCCGTTTGCAACAATTAGCTTTTTTCTTATTGGCGTTGAGCTGCGACTGGCAAGCATGAGAAAATAACCGTCTGGGACTTTAACAATTAAGTTAGTTGGCACAATAGTTGGCGTAAATGGTTCTATGATTGTTTCAATCCTTGCATAAAGGTCAAATGCCACCGCACCCTGACTGTGATATTGTGGCACTGGCATTGATTTGTCTATTAAAGATATTTCAAGATCCATGTGAAAATTTTAACATAAATTTAACTATTTAAAATGTTTAACAATTGTGAATAAATTGTGTATAACATTTATGATTATTTAATTGATGTTTTGCGGGAAATATTAATAACATTTTAAGACAGAATAATAACTATACTATACAGGAGTACAGTATATGCTTAAAATATCAAAATGACAGATCTTGGAAATCATAAAAAAGATAAAGAATTATATTTGAATCTTGATATATAAAATTAATACTTTAAAAATTAGTCTTAATAAAAAATCTTGTAAGGATTTCATAATTTCATATGAGGGAATTCTGGTATAAAAAGTTTAGGGGTAGTATTAAAATTTTTTACAACTATTTATTTTTTAAATCTTGAAAAGATTCACGTATATGTCTTTTATGAGTGTAGATAACTCATAAGGGGTGATTTTGGCAGAATTTCCTATTTCTTGCTAATTTTTTAAATTTTTGATTTAAATTGCAGCAAAAGCCTAAAGCTCATATGCATGCTTCAGTGATATGATGTTTATATTGTTGTGACGGTCTTTAAATTTTTTGACAAATAAAATCATCAATGCTTGAAAAATCACTTTTTATAATAATTTTGACTATATTTTTAAATATAACAGATAATTTAATGGATTTTTTATTTATTAAAGCTTTACAGAGCTCTAAAACGTATTATTAATATAATTTTATATTATAAGTCTTTATTATGCGAAAAAATTATTTTTTAAAATTTATATGTCGCTTAGTGAAGCCATAAAAAAAGATAAGCTATAAACTATAGGCTTTTATGAAATCTTTATATTTTATCTTATTTTTACCCTCAATCTGCAAAGCTTCTATAATAAGGCACTCATCTTTAATTGAGCACTCAAAAATTTTTATTCTCTTTATTTCATTTCGGGGTGTTTTGAAAGTTGTCCAAATGTCTGGCCAAGGGGATAATCCTTTTTGCATATTCATAACAACATGAGAAGCCAAGACAGGCTCGAAAGATAAGATATTATTTTTAAATAAATACCATTTTATTATCTCTGGTAACTCTTCTTTATTAAGTATGAGTTCACCTTTAATTGCTTTTTTAATAAGTTTATTATTGATGTAGCCATCTTGTTTTTTTAACAATCTGGTATATGTTGCAGCAGAATGATCTTGATTTTTCATTGAAAAAGTGTTGTTTAAAATATCTTTTAAGGTTTCATCAATTTGTTTAATGCTAATGCTTGGGATATTTTTTTCTAGCTCCACCCTTGAGTTTATTGAGCTTGTTTCCGAGATGTTTATTTTAACTTGTTTAATAATAGGGCCTTCGTCAAGTTGAGTATTTAAAACCATAAGTGACACGCCGGATGTTTTTTCACCCATGATAAAGGGAAATGCAGTGGGGGATGCTCCTCTATATTTTGGAAGTAATGAGGGGTGAACGTTTAAAATACCATATTTGAAGCTTTTAAGCAGTATATCTGGGATAATAGCTCCGTATGCAAATAATATACCAAGTTGAATATTGTGAAGGCTTATTTTATCTATTAGTTCATGGACGTGATTTTTTAATTTAAAATCAAAAACCTCAATATTATTTTCAGACGCCGTTTTTTTAACAGGACAAGCTGTTATCTCAAGCTTTTTGCCAAATGGCTTATCTTCTTGAGTGATTACAAGCTTAATGTTAATATGCAGGTTTTGCATTAGCTCTTGTAGTAATGATGCTGATATTTCTGGTGAGCCAAAATACGCAACGTTTATTTGCTTGTCATTATTCATTGAATTTAAGATACTCTTTAATACTGTCTAATATTTTTTTGTCAGTTAATATTAAAGCTTCAACACCTGTTTGTTTTTTGTTTAACAAGATTCCACTAACATCATTAGTTTTA
>JBIKWE010000011.1:0-18016 GCA_044356445.1 Limisphaerales bacterium
GCTTAATGCTTAATGCTTAATGCTTAATGCTTAATGCTTAATGCTTAATGCTTAATGCTTAATGCTTAATGCTTAATGCTTAATGCTTAATGCTTAATGCTTAATGCTTAATGCTTAATGCTTAATGCTTAATGCTTAATGGGGATGACAAGGTTTCGACGGGAAGATACGCTCTTTTACAAACGGCAAAGGCGCAACCTATGCGATATATGGAAAAACCTATATGCAACTTCTGCTAAAGAAGAAGCTCAATCTATAGTATCTGCCGCTCTTGCAAAGCTTGAAAATCTGACATCAGTCAGACAATCAGCTTATGCATTTGCTGCTTAAGCTTATAGATTGCTTCCCATTAGACGACTCCGATGGTCTTTTGGGGTACAACCCTCGGATAGGTTTGGGTCGGTTCCTGATCCGACCCTTAGCTGAAATTATAAAAATCAGCAGTAAGATAAATGTTTGAAATCTTTTCTTTATCTTACTTAAAGCTAAAAAGATATCTATCCTTTGCTAAACGTTTGTATTTAAGCCTTTCCGGACCCGGGTTCGACTCCCGGCATCTCCACCATACGGAAATCTATCCAACAAGCACTCAACAAGAAAGTCAGAGGTATATTAGACAAAATTCACCAAATTATTAGAAAGTTATTTCGATTTTTCTTTTCTTGTTGATAGTTGTAACCGTGTTAGTTGGATTGTATCTATACTACAATCCTAATAGTCCACTGTCTTTCCCTTTTTATAATACTTCAGTAAAAAACAATAATATCTCAAATTCAAATGAAAATGACATAGCCGTAACACCTATAAACACTCCTCTATCGAGAAAACAAGTGTCAGCTGACAATTTGACCTTGTATGAAATTAGGATTATCAAAAAAACAGAAGTAAAAACAAACGAGAATATACTTGAGATATTTAAAAGAATTTTAGGGCTTCCTGAAATCTCAAGATCAAATTTAAAATTTGGCGAGTTTGATACCAAGTCACCAATTGTTTCGATTTTTATCGACGAAAGAAAAGATACTTTAGAGAATATCTTTATTAACGATGCATTAAGCGGCACTGCTTTTTTAGCCGTATTACTATATTCTTTTAGAAAATCACAAATTAGATTCAAATAAAGTATATGAGGACGAAAATTTTGTTTTGGAAGTAAGTATTAAAGATGATGAATTAATTAAATACATAAAAGACATTGATTATTGTAAGGTTGACTCTGATTGCTATTTGGCGTACAGAGGCTGCTCTTATGGTTCGTACAATTTTTATCAAGAGCTATCTTTTTTTCCGTTTGGTTGCGGACCAATAACAGACTCTGAGTTTTCAGATGAATATCTTATTGGTAATTTAGATGAAAATTTAGGATGTATTACTGATGTAAAATATTTGAGAAAATAAATGCGTTGATAGTGTTTGTCGTGCCTTTGGCAGAAATCTTTCTTGTCAAAAATAATTTTTCTTTAAAAAAATTAAGCACTGAGTTATCTCATTATTCTTTAAGGGTTTAATTTATTTTAAATAACAATTAATCAATTGCAGCTTAACAAAAGACTATTTTAAAAATTGAAGGTAATTATAAATAAAGTTGATGTTTTTTATCAAAATGATATATTTAAATCATTTAAATTTATATAAAAAATGGCAGACTCTCAACTTAAAGAGTATATTGATACGTCTTTAATGCAAGGAAAATCAAGAGAAGATATTTATAAAGAGCTCCTATTAAATGGTTGGTCTCTTGAAAATATTCAAGAGGGTTTTAAACACATTTCCTCATATCAAGAAAAAGAAGACATATCAAAAAGAACGGTTAGTATTATCGTGACCATTGGGGCGATTTTAATTAGTGCGGGAGTTTTTTCATTCATAGCTGCAAATTGGCAAGAAATGAGTCGCGAAGTAAAAATCGCAGTAATCGTCGCCTTAATGATTTTTTGTAACGGCGCAGGATACTTTTTGAAGGAAAAAGTTAAATTATTAAGAACAGCCGAAGCACTTTTTTTATTAGGTGCCATTATATACGGAGCTGGAATATTTTTGGTTGCTCAAATCTTTAACATAAGGGCAGATTGGCCTGATGGTTTTATGCTTTGGATGACTGGAGTTGTGGCAATGGCTTTTGCCACCCAGTTTTTTTCACTTTTTTATCTAGCAATCCCGCTTGGATTTATTGCCTTTATTGGTTATCCGTTTGAAATTTATTTAGGGTTTAGACAAAGCTTGCTTTTCTCAACATCGTTGTTGTTACTTTTACTTTCAACAATTATTACTTTTGTTACAGGCTTAATAATACGAAAAAGAGTATCAATAGATTTAAGAGACTTTTATTAAATAACAGTGGAAATATTTAACATATTATTTTATCTTTTTTGGCCAATTTTTATTTTCGGCTTATCTTTATATTTTACACAACTAAAAAAGAGAGGCAACCATCCAGCGACAAATAAAGAATGGTATACGCAATTTGCACTATCTAAAGAAGATTGGGTTAGTCAAAATTTTCTTCTGTTGTCATTCTTTTTTCTTGGTGTAACACTGCAAGCTCTTAATAAGAATTTAGGGGATTTGTTTTCATGGCAGATTATTCTCTTAATAACATCTTTGGCAGGATTAATTTGTGCGTATTGGTTAAAAACGTCTTATGTTTTATTTTTCAGTCTTTTGGTGTTAATGAGTTGGTGGATTGCTCAGGCAACCCAGTGGATAGAGGGTCAAGGCGTAACCATATCTGCCATTTTTGCGGGCTTGTCTTTTATTGCAATTCTGTTTTATGTTATCGGGCGAATGCATGATAAAAAAATTAATTACAAGAGATTTGGATTTGCGTATTCAAGCATTGGAGTGCTTTCAGTAACGATTGCCTTATATCTCTTATCAACGCAAGCAGGCATTAGTTTTTTTGAAGAAATGACAAGAGGGGTTTCTTTTTTAAACTCTAATTACTTAACTTACTCTCTTTTTACAATTCTTGCGCTTTTATTTGGCGCCACACTCTGGGCAACAATTCAAAAATTAATATTCCCCATTGAGATGATGATGATTTTTGCCTTAATTTGTTTATTTGGAGTTACGGGCCTACTTACTGCCACTGATCAGATTAGTATTTCAGCTATGAGGGAATTATTTACATTAATTTATAATATTGCTATTTTTTTGGAGTTGTTCGGATTGATTTATTTGGGTTATATGCGCGGCGAAACTTGGCTTATCAATTTTGGCGCACTATTTTTATTCTTACTTATCATTGCCAAATACTTTGACTGGTTTTTTACTTTTCTGGATAAAAGTATTTTTTTCATTGGTGCGGGGATACTATTTTTTGTAGTTGGTTGGATTATGGAGCGGGGTAGACGGTATATGATTTCCAATATCAGCTAATAATATAGACTATGAAAATGTACTCACTTTAATCATAAATAATTATCAAAAATGTTAAATAATTTTACAAAAATAATATTGGCATTAGGTCTTCAGATCAGTATTATTTTCGTCATTATAATGTTTAAATCATCTGTTATAAGCGGTGGTGAAGAGATATTGTTACGAATAAATCCAGTTGATCCAAGAGATGTTTTGAGGGGTGACTATGTATCTCTCCAATATGATATTTCCTTAGTTCCACATCACTACTTTATCAGTCAGCAAGTAAAAAATGGAGATGTTGTTTATGCTTTTTTGAGGCAAAGTGGGAAATATTGGAGGGTAAGCAGAGTTCAAAACAATAAGCCTAATGGGGCAGATTTGTTTATAAAGGGCAGGGTAATTAGTGGTGGAATTGATTCTCAGATATCAGACATTCCAAATTATGTTCATAACGGACCTCCATTGAAAATAGAGTACGGGATTGAGCAGTATTTTATTCCTGAAGGTAAAGGGCAGACCATGAATTTTATGAATAAGAATGTTGATGCGCATGTTGTGGTTGACAAGGATGGCAATTCAGTGCTAAAACAAATATATGTTGATAATAAGGTTTGGCCATAAATTTTTAAAAACAAAAGAGCTACACAAAATCTTTTACCCACAACTCCTCTAAGAGGAGATAAGTCGACAACTATTCCAGAAAATCAATATTTAATTCTTGGAGACAATAGGTCTCTTGATTTTTATGAAGATGTTTATGTTTCAAAAGAAAATATCTGGGCAATAGTTGAGTTTTGTTATTGGAACTGTGCCAATAATTAGCTTTTTTTCTTGTCAAAAATAGATAGTATACTCCACTAAAATACGTTAGATATATAAAATCTGTTAAAATTGTATTAATGAAAAACATTTTCAAAGTTATTTTTTTAGCCCGAAATTATCGCAAATACTTATATTTAATAACATTAATTATTCTTCTAAGCACAGCACTTGAGCTTCTTTCGCCATATATTTTAAAGCTAATTGTTGATGAGATAGAGCTTCACCTCAAAGCCGGACTTGGAGATATTAATAGATTGTATTTATTGGTCTTGGCAATGCTTTTTTCAAGTGTCTTGGCAGTTGTTTTTGAGGCGCTAAATCAAAGAATAGGCGATTTTACAACAGCCAGAATCGGAAGATACTTAACAGAGACTTTTTACAAAAAAATATTCACATTGCCACAGCATTATTTTGATACCCAACTTTCAGGCAAGATAGTAAATCAGCTTAATAGAGGCATTATTTCCCTGCAAGATTTCTTAGGGGCGTCAACAAATTTCATTGTACCTGCACTTATTAGAACAATTTTTATCACAGTTTTTTTGGCTTTTTATAGCATTCCAATAGCTGTTTTAGTGTTGATGATTTTTCCAGTTTATATTGCAATTACTCAGTATTCAACAAAAAAATGGGGTGAATTTCAAGTTAAAAAAAATGCTATAGATGACACATCAAGAGGCAGGATTCAAGAAGTTATTGCGAATATAAGACTTGTTAAAGGGTATAGCACTCAAAGTAAGGAGTGGAATTTTATTTCTTCAAAATTAAAAGATAGCGTGGCAATATATGACAAACAGTCATTGATTTATCACATTTTTAATTTTTTTAGAAATTTTGGACTTGAGCTGGGCATTGTTGTAATTATGATTATTGTTTTTAGAAGCACATTTTTGGGAGAGATGAGCTTGGGTGAGATGGTGCTTATTTTGCAATATCTTAATCAGATACGCCGACCTCTTTTTGCCATGAGTTTTATAATTGAGCGAATTAAACAAGCAGAAACTGGGTCAAAGGAGTTTTTTGAGATATTAAATCTTAAGTCAGTTGAAATGATTGACGAAAAAAAGGTCGGACCCTTGTTTGGCGCACCAGAAGTCAATTTTAAAAATGTTTCTTTTGAGTATCCGGGTGACGGATTGGTGTTAAAAGATATAAATCTAAAACTTAAACACAATGAAACGGTTGCGCTTGTTGGTCATTCTGGGGCTGGAAAGACAACATTAATCAGCCTTATATTAAAGCTTTATGAGCCAACAGATGGCGATATATTCTTAAACGACAAAAAGTATAAGGAGTTAAGCCACAAACAAGTCAGATCTCATATATCTTTAGTCTTTCAGGAAAACGAACTTTTTTCAACAACTGTTTTTGAAAACGTGGCTTATGGCAAAGACGGCGCCACAGAGAAAGAGGTCATAGATGCCTTAAAAAAAGCCAACGCATATGAGTTTGTTTCTAAGTTATCAAAAGGTGTCCATTCAGAAATTGGCGAAAGAGGCACAAAGCTCTCAGGTGGCCAAAAACAAAGACTTCAGATAGCAAGAGCAATACTTGCTGATTCGCCAATTTTAATTCTTGATGAGGCAACAAGCTCGCTTGATGCCAAAAGCGAAAAATTAGTTCAAGATGCGCTTGAAAAACTAATGAAAAACAGAATGGTAATCATTATTGCTCACCGCTTTTCAACAATTCAAAACGCTGACAAGATAATTGTGCTTGATGATGGAAAAATTGTGGCGGAGGGGTCACCATATGAACTCTCTCATCAAGAAGGTGTTTATTCTGAACTGTTGAGATATCAGATAGAGGGTAATCAGAAGCTGCTTGAAAAATACGAGCTTTCATGACTTGATTTTAATTTAGTTTTGGTTGTTAATCTTCTTAAGTTGTATTAATATGAAATTATGTCCTGTTTCAAGGTGTTATATTTCTGTAAATTATTAATTAAAAAGTTTTCATTCTTTTTAATTCTTTTATTCTTATCTTTTTTAGCGTTAAATCTAACACCAGTATCCTATGCCCAAGATCAGCCAACCCCAACTCCAGCAAAACTTCATAGTATATACAATCTTCCGGCATCAGCCAAAGAGCTTATCGTTTGTAGTCCGAATACGGCAATAGCAAATAGAGATGAAAGAAACAGTTGCCCAAGGGAGCTTGTAGATCAGGTTTATCCAAAAATTGGCGAGACTTGCGCCTCAAATTATCAGGATTTTTTAAGCGATCCAGTCAAAAAACATTTTTGGGTTGAAGATCCCCAGATTACAGCTCAAGGCAAAGCAAACGAACGCGCGAGACAGTTTTTATACTGGACACTTAATACCGGCGTTATTGACTCGGCGCCAGTTCTTAATGAAGTTTGGAGATTTAGTAGTGGCATTGCTTTGTTTGGCGTTGTAATTGTAGCTGCAATATTTGGCATTGGATACATAGTAAGTCAAAGAACAAATTATGATTTTAAAATTCGTATTTTTCCAACCTTAACAAAAATTGGGCTAATGCTTCTTTATGTTTTGATGTCATCGGCAATCGTATTCACTTTAATTCAGCTTAGTGAAATTATTAGCCGATTTTCACTTGATAATTTGGGAGGCAACCAGCTATTTAATATCTATTTCTCAAGGGATTCAAGTGCTGGATTGCTCGGCTCAACAGAAAAAAATTACTTAGAGTATTTTGGTTGCCGAGATTTAAATATTAGAGTTCAAGAAGGCGTTGAAACACAGCTTTTTATGTTAAAGCTCACAAATGTAACATATTACGTCATGGGTATAATGCTCTTACTTCGTAAAATCTTGCTTTGGTTTTTATTATTTGTGTCACCGTTTTTGGCGTTACTTATGCCGTTTATATTTATAAGAAATACGGGGTGGATCTGGATTGGTGTTTTCTTTCAATGGTTGTTTTATGGGCCGCTTCTGGCATTATTTCTTGGTGGAATGGCAAAAATATGGGAGAAGGGCATTCCTTGGGCATTTGATTTTTCAAGAATTAATAGCAAGGAAGGATATGTGTATCCAACTGGCATCTTTTTACTTTATGGCGGACCAGCTCAAAGAGATGGACTCCTTGGTGAGAATAAAATTAATGCCTTAAACAATGCAAGCTATGTTGATACATTTGCTGAGTATTTAATTTCGCTTTTAATGCTTTGGGCTGTAACATTTTTTCCATGGTGGCTTCTTAGAATATTTAGAGATTACTGCTGTGACGGCATATATGCCTCAAAAAATATTCTCATGGCAATATATGATAATATGCGTTCTCCCAAGCCCAGCGGTCCAAAACCACCAATGACCCCAACCAAGGGTCCGACCCTCGCGCAGAACACACCAGTAATTACTGAGGTTAAAACATTAAAAACCATAGATATCACCAAATCTCTTAACCTTAAAGCAACTAAGTTGACCGATATTGCCAAATTTGAGACCAATAAAACCAGTGTTTCTGAATCAGTGAAAAATTTAAAGCTTATTGCCAATCCTGTGCAAGCAGAAAAGCCCGCAGAAAGACAAGTGTTTATGAACTTAAGATCAGAGCTATTCTCAAGAGCAATTAAAAATGATACAAAAGCTCAAGTCATACTTCAAGCCACTTCAAACTCAGTGTCTGAAAAAACAAAAATTAGAGAAACTATCCTTAAATCTTTGCCACAAAAAGTCTCAATTATGCAGTTTTTGTCAAGCGAATCCAGTATTTCTCAAGATAAGCTTTCCAATATAACTAATAACTTTAATAAATCAATATTAAACAACCAGAGAGCTATAAGCTCTATAGCAACAAGCGCCAGCACTAATACACAAAATGTTCATAACATAATGCAGTCATATGTTAAGAATATCTCAAGGCCAATTTCAAATGTCTTAAACACTATAGCCTCCGAGACAAACAACACTGTGGTAACAGTAAAAAATGTGCTCAATAAGGCACGAACATTTTCCACTCAAGCTCAAATTACAGGTTCTTTGACAGCAAATCAAAAGATAAAAACAGATACTATTACCAGACTTATTTCAGAAATTAGAGCTTCAACCGCTTCAACGATTTCTAAAGATGAGGTTAAGGTTTCAAGCATTAAAGAAGTTGTAACCAGAGATGAGTATGTTAGTACAATAAGTCAAAAAACTAATACCTCAAACGAGACAGTAAGGTCAGTCTTGAATTTTGCACCCGCCGGAACAACTTCAGTAAATACTCAGCAAACTCAAGAAATTGCCAATAAAGCTCAAACAACGACTCAAAATGTTGTCAATATCTTAAATGAAGCAAGGTCAATAGTTTCAGAAACAGCAAAGGCACCATCAGCAATCGCTTCAGCGCCAATTTCAGAAATACAAGAAAACATTAAAGACCAATCTCAAAAAACTGAAGAAAAAACAACAGTATCCACAGGAGAGGTTTCAAAGCTCACAACTCAAGAGGTAAAAACCGTCAAATCACTTATGACAGTAACTGCTCAAAATGAACAAGTTGTCTCAACTTTGGCAACTGAAACAAAGCTTAATCCACAGCAGGTAAGAAGCGTCATAACCTCTTATGCTTCACATGTTGGGGAAAGTCCTGCAGAGGTTGTTAAAAATGTTGAAAAAGCATCAGGCGTTGCCAAAGAAGATGTTCAAACAGTGATAGAAAATATTGCAGATACGGTTCTTGACTCTGAGGAGATAGTAAGCGATGTTGCCTTAAAAGAAAATATTTCCAAAGAACAGGTCAGCCAAGTAATGGGTAAACAGCTTGAGGTTGCAACAGCCCCTCAAGAGAATATTGAAAAAACAATTGCCATCCCTCAAACAATCTCAATTGAGGATTATGAGGAGGTTAAGGAGATGTGGAGTAAGCAGTATGAAGAAGGCGAGGTTCCAGTTTCTGAAAGTATCAAAACAAGAGCGGATTGGATACAGCAAGAAGTGGTTATTTTAACAAATACTTTAAACAAGATAATGTCTGAAGATGTCAAATTGCAACAACAAGGCTTAGACGATGTTGGATTCTTATTACCAATATTTCTTATAAACAGTTTAAAAGGGGAAGAGCTTATCGTGTATTTAAAAGCTAAGCTTGAGGCGGCAAAAGCGACTGAAAAAATTATAGCCAGAGAATCTATGTTAAGGGAAAAAATTAAAAAAGAGCAGGAAGAGGAAGATACTCAGGTTTTTGTTGAGTCAGACAAAAAAGAAGAAGAAAAAGTCATGCATATGGATTTTGACGATGATAAGCCAAAATTAAAAGGGATCGATGAGCGAGTTCGGGCAGTTACAGATAAATTAAATGAGTTTAACGGTAATTAATCATAAAAGCTGGTAAAATTTCAAGAATGGATTATTACAATAATCAACAATTTATTGCCAAAGTTGATAAGAATGATCAAATTATTGATAAAATAGAGCGATGGGAGGCTCATAAATTAGGCATATTACATCGGGCAATAACAATCACTGTCTGGATTGAGGATATGGCTGTGCTTCAACATCGTAAACATCCGGTATTTGACAACGTATTTGATGTGACAGTTTCTTCGCACCAACTTTTTGATAAAGAGATTGAAAACGATGATGAGACAATATATAGAACATTGGAGAGAGAGCTATCTCTAACCAAAAAAGAGTTTAAAAGTAAGCCTGAATATAAAGGCGTGATATATTATCGCGCACCAGACACGCAATCTCCATATATTGAACATGAGATGTGCCATATTTACTCTATACAAAGCTCTGTTGCTCCAAAAGTCAATCCTGAATTTGCATATGGATATTCTTTGCAAAAGAAAGATGAGATTATGCGCAAGAACACTCCTTTGCAAGCTGTTCTTGCGCCATGGGTAAAGGAGATGATTAGAATGGATATGTTTTAAAACCCTATTTTGAGCAGTTTTTCCAAGCTGAAATACCGCCATTTGCAATTTTAAAAGCAGATGTTTCTATAGACTCCTTGGCGCCAAAGCGCAGGTCTGGATTCGTATCTTGTCCCATCTGTGTCCGGGTTGATAGCCATGTCTCAACACTATACTGAAACATTCCACCATATTTACCGTTTTGTGCTCCCGGATGTCCGCCTGATTCGCAATATGCAATTTTTTTAAGCAAATCTTTGCTCACCGAATATTTATTACTAAATTCATCAAAATATCCTTCAAAAGGGCTTATTGGTAAAGGAGTGGGTGTATTTGTGGGTGTTGGGGTTGGTGTGATTGTTGGTGTTGGAGTTATTGTTGGCGTGGGGGTCAGGGTTAAGGTGGGTGTCGGAGTTATTGTGGGAGTTGGTATCGGGGTGCTGCTTGGCGCAAACACAATGCCTAAAACCTGCCCCTCAGCCTTAGATTTAATAAGAAATACAACCAAAAAGATAATGGCAAAACCAGTGAAAGCCGCCATAAGGGCATTTTTCATAATATCATTATACCAAAAATATATTTAAAGAGCTTTTTGACAATATAAATCTAAAATACTATAATTTAGTTAAATGATTAAAAATATAAAAAGCATTAAATCAAATCTGCCTGATAAACAAAATCTGTCACAGTCAATAAATGGCTTTATTGATTTTATAAGAGCACAGGGCGTGGTTGGGCTTTCTATTGGATTTGTTTTGGGTGGGGCGGTTTCTAAAGTTGTAAACTCCATAGTTAAAGATATCATCGATCCTATTTTAGGCTTAATTTTAGGCAGTGTAAACGGCTTGCAGGGTGCATACATATCTTTTCTTGGCACCAAAATATTGTACGGAAATTTTATAAGCGCTCTTATTGATTTCTTGGTTATTGCAAGTGTATGTTACTTTATTGTCAGAGTTTTAGGTTTAAGCAAAATAGATAAAAAATAATTAATCAAAAATAAAACATGTGATATAATTACACACATGTTATCACGAATTATTGCTGGCACAATCGTGGGTATTTCTGGAGTTTTGGTTGATGTTGAAGTTGATGTTTCGGGGCGCGGTTTTCCCAGCTTTACAATAGTTGGGCTTCCCGGCAAAGCCATAGATGAAGCAAAAGAAAGGGTAAGAACTGCCATAACAAATGCTGATTACGAAATGCCAGACTCAAGAATTACTGTCAATTTAGCACCAGCTGACGTGCCAAAATCAGGAACAGTTTTTGATCTTGCCATTGCTGTTGGCATCATTTCTGCATCACAAGGATTAAAGATAGTTAATATTTCAAGCTCGATGTTTATAGGTGAGCTGTCTTTAGAGGGTCAGATTCGTCGGGTAAACGGGATAATCCCTCTAATCATCCTCGCAAAAGAAAAAAATATAAAAGAGGTTTATATTCCTCAGGAAAATCTAATTGAGGCAACAATATTTGAGGATATCGAGATTTTCCCTGTAAAGACGCTTAAAGATATGATTCTGCATTTAACTGATGTCAAAAAGATAAAACCTGAAAAAAACACAAGCATTTTAACAGCAGACACCAACAATAGTCATTTTGATTTTTCAAAGATTAAAGGTCAGGAGCAGGCAAAACGGGCGCTTGAGATTGCAGCTGCAGGTTTTCATAATGTGCATCTTCGGGGCACACCGGGCTCAGGGAAAACTCTTCTTTCACGCTCAATGCCCGGCATAATGCCATCTTTATCTAATGCGGAAATGCTTGAGGTTGCCAAAATTCATTCGGTTGCTGGTCAGGCTTTAGAGCTGATATTTGCGGGACTTAGGCCGTTTAGATCACCTCATCACACAATTTCTCGTGTTGGGTTAATCGGTGGCGGAAGCAGTCCGACACCGGGTGAGATATCTCAGGCACACAGAGGTGTGTTGTTTCTGGATGAGTTTCCAGAGTATCCAAGAAACATTCTTGAGTCATTAAGACAGCCCTTAGAAGATGGTGTGGTAACAGTGTCAAGAGCTTCAGGAACGTTAACTTTTCCTTCTCGCTTCTTGCTTCTTGCCGCCTCAAATCCATGTCCTTGTGGATATTTGGGTCACCCTAAAAAGGCTTGTCAGTGTCATCCGGGCATTGTTTCAAGATATCAAAAAAAAATATCAGGGCCGCTTCTTGACAGGATAGACATTCACCTTGATGTGCCGGCAGTTGAGGTTGATAGATTATCTGATGAGAGCTTAGCTGAAGCAAGTTCGGTTATAAAGAGCAGAGTTTTAAAAGCTCAAAAAATTCAAGCAATCAGATTCAAAGATGCTATTTTTTCTTTTAACAGCGAGATGTCGTCATCTGATGTAAGAAAATACTGCCAGCTTGCGCAGGGTGCTAAAGATGTCTTAAGTCAAGCAGTTGAAAAGCTAAATCTCTCTGCCAGATCATATTTCAAGATTATAAAGATTGGGCAGACAATTGCTGATTTGGACGGCTCTATAGATATAAAATCAACACACATCTTGGAGGCTTTGTCATATAGACCAAAGGGTCAGTAATCTTTTTTTTAAAATGCCCTTGACAACAATGAACTTATTAATTTATAGTATATGTGTCAGGTTAAAAATTCTTGTAAAAAATCTCGATAAATAATTTATAATATGAAAAACTTATTAAAAATACATGCAGTTATTTTAGCATTAATGACATTTATGTTTTTATATTCTGGTGTCATCCTGCCGATTACTGCTTCTCCTACTCCCTTGCCTTCCTCCCCTCCAATTCAAATCGTAACTGGTCTTCCGACTATTACTTTGTCATCCATATTAACATTTGGAATAAGAGTATTCTTTATAATTGCAGGTCTTGCGGCTCTTTTTTACATGCTTATTGGAGCCTTTTCTTGGATAACATCAGGAGGTGATGAAGAAGCAGTAACTGGAGCAAAAAACAAAATACAAGCTGCTGTGATTGGTGTGCTGATGATATTTATTGTTCTTGCCATAATCTGGACACTTGAACAAGTTATCTTTAGACAACAAATATGTCTTGGATTAAGCTGTCCAATTACAATACCCTCTCTATTTGGAGAAGGTGCAACAGTGACACCGGCACCGACATCGACCCTATAAACACTGTAATGTAAGATGACACAAATAAATACGTCGTAACAGAATTAATAGTGAGCCACCCACACTTTACTCTTTTGACATTGCCATCTCTTGTGAAGGTGACAGAAGATCCGGTAAATTGCTGTGTATGTTTAAAGAATGATGGTACAAGGGGAGGTATGGTAAATACATATCTTGGAAGATGTACGGATAATGGAGGAGTGATGCCATTGTAAATTAAGACACATCCTTATATGATGTATTAGATAAGAATTATTTTTATTTCTTAATACATTATCAGATTATGCTTTCTAAACACCTTAAAAATATAGTAATACCTGCGGTATTTATATATTTATGGGTGTTTTTTCCTTCTCCAGCCTCTGCCCAAATAAGAGATTGGGAGGATTCGGGCTGTATGGTAGATGGTGTCCCAACACTCAAATGTCTTGAGGTTGTAACTGGAAATCTGCTTTTTATGACCAATGCCTTTATTTTACTTGTTATTTTTATCATGTTTGTTATTGGAAGCTTTAAGTATCTAACCTCGTTAGGTGATCCCGGAAAGATAGACAGTGCAAAGGGGACTTTCACATGGGCAGTTATTGGTTTGGTGGTTTATCTTAGTGCCTATCTTATTTTATTCACCATAGATGTGTTATTTCTTGGGGGAGAAGGCACAATATTTCAGTTTAGAATTGGAGATTAGCGCTGATTTTGAACCTGTATCCCATTGTTTGGCACAGGACTTAACTCCTCTTTTTCATTAAAAAAAGCTGCATATATTAAAAAAGCAATTAGCGAGGATATGATAGAGAAGATAAATATCTTAAAATAGCCTTTCATATATTCACTTTTTCCTTTATTGTGAAATGGGGGCGGTTTAATACTTCAAGATATATTTTTCCTATGTATTCGCCAATTATGCCGATTGTGATTAGCTGAACTCCGCCTAAAAACATAATACCCACAAAAAGTCCGGTCCAGCCCGTAACCCATGGAATAGGGAGGAGGAACTTGCCAATAACAGCATATATAACCCCCAAGAATCCAGCAGTTGCTGAGGCAAAACCAAGATAGCTTGCTAGCCTTAGCGGTCTTGCTGAGAAAGAAGTTACGCCATCGAGTGCAAAATTTAACATTTTAGAGATGGAGTAATGCGTTTTTCCTGATAATCTTTTTTCTCTTGAAAAGTATACATATGCCTCCTTAAAGCCCGCCCATGCCACAAGTCCTCTTAAAAATGGCGAATGTTCAGGAAGATTCTTTAAAAATTCAACTGCCTCTTTATCAAGAAGTCTGAAGTCGCCAACATCTTCTGGGATTTTTCGGTCAGAAAGCGAGTTTATGAAGCGATAAAAAAGCTGAGCTGTATGTTTTTTAAAAAAGCTATCAGAATCTCGTTTTTCTCTTTTTGCATACACAACCTTTGCACCTTCTTGCCATTTTTTAATCATTTCAGGGATTATTTCAGGAGGATCCTGCATATCAGCATCCATCGTGACAACACAATCTCCTTTGGCAAATTTATATCCACAAACAAGCGCGGATTGGTGTCCAAAATTTCTATTAAACGCCAAAAGCTTTATATTTTTGTTTTTTGATGCGTGAGCTTTTATCTTTTCAACAGTTTTATCTCTTGAGCCGTCGGAAACAAAAATTATCTCATAGTTGCTTGATATGAGAGGGATAATCCTTTTTAAAAGTGGATCGACGTTGTCCTCCTCATTGTAAACAGGAATAACTAAGCTTAATAGAAATGTTTTTTCGCTCATAAAAATAGTATTTTTATAACTTTACAAGCTTTAATTATAATAAAAAATGAAGAAAAATGTTCCGGGGCTAGGAGTTGAACCTAGCCTAGGAGATTATGAGCCTCCTGTGCAGCCGTACACTACCCCGGATAGAGATAAAGACATTTTTGATTAATAAGAGATAGTTTAGTTGGATTGTTGTGAAAAGTCAAGTTGCTGTTTGATGCGTTTACAGGGTCGGACCCTTGGTGAGTGCGTCTAGCCATAATTTGTATTTGGGAGGCTCTATCTTTATGGTTGGAGCAGGTGTTGGAGTTGGGTCAGGAATTATTAAAACGAACTCATTTTCTTTATGCAAATTTAACTTATCTCTTGCGATTTTTTCAAACTCTGAAATATTTTGTAAGTCTTTAATTGTGGTTTTTAACTCAAGATTGCGTTTTGATTCAGCTTCATATTCTTTTTTGTAAGCTTCAAAAAATGCCATATTTTTGGAAAATTGAATAAGAGATTGCGTGAGAGAAACTAATGCAAAAATTCCAAGAAGTATAAATATAATCTTTTTAAGACCTACCATGTATTAATTATATATCTTTAAGAAGAGCTGATTAACGAAGTTTTAAAGGAATTAAGAGAGCGCCTTAACCGTTTCGGCAATACGACTCGAGCTTGCCTGATCTTTTAATTTTGAGATGGCAATACCGATAAATGCATTCTTATTTTTATTAAAAACCGCCTCATTGCTTTTAATGAGCTCCATTACCTTTTCTTTTAAATTTTCATCAGACAGTTCTTGAGGGAGGTATGTGGAGATTATTTGTATCTGCCCATCATTTTCTTTTGCTAAATCCTCTCTGTTTCCTTCACGAAATTGTGAAGAGGCGTCTTGTAACTTCTTAACCTCTTTTCTTATTATTGAAACTATCTCTTCATCACTAAGCTCTCTGCGTTTTTCAATCTGCTCGTTTTTAATTTGTGATAAAATGTATCTTAAAGTTTGAAGCTTGCCGTTTTCACGTGATTTCATCGCTTCAATTTGATCTTTTTGAATTTTTTCAAATAACATATTTCACATTATACCTTATGAATGACACACAAGAAACAGATTTATTAGAAAAAATTTTAAAATTTAATGATTTAGTGCTTGAAAGAAGACCGTCAACCAAGCAGATGATTAAAGACTTGTCAGTCATGAACTTTAAAGTCAGACCTGTTTCAGGAGATATCTCAAAGCTAAAATTTGACAATCCCGACTTTGTTTATGCATTGTGGAGCTTAGGAAAGCTTGAGGAGTTTACAAGTGATCAAATCAAAGACCTTGTTGATGATGAAATAGACATCTTTTTTAAGATGATAGATACATTAAGATTAGGATTAGAGCAAAAGATGGGCCAAGCAAGTTTTCCTAAGGCTTTAAGAAGGGGTCATAAAAAAGAAAAGTTTGAGATTGAGATTATTAAAGAAGTTGCCAAAAAAGTGCATTAATAAATGAATAGATTTCCTGTAATTTTGGATTTGGAAACAAAGCATAGCTTTAGAGAGTTTAGTGAGCCGCATCAACTTGGAATTTCTGTATGTGCTATATATGATTACAAGACAGATAAGGGGCAGGTCTTTGAAGAAAAAGAATTAAGCTTACTTTTTCCAATAATTGAGAACGCATCATATGTAATTGGTTACAATTCAAGAACTTTCGACCTTCCTGTTCTTCAAGCATATTATCCGGGCAAAATCGAGTCGCTTTCACAGTTTGATATTCTTGATTCCATAAGAGACAGCATAGGTCGTCGTATCGGTTTAAATGATGTAGCCGCTGCCACATTAAATGAAAAAAAGACAGGACACGGCTTAATGGCAATTGATTATTACCGGGAGGGAAAAATGGCAGAGCTTAAGAAATACTGTCTTGACGATGTTTTGGTCACAAAAAAACTGTTTGATTATGGCGTTTTAAAAGGTGAGATATATTATCTAAACGAATTCGGTAAGGTCCCCATAAAGGTGTCTTGGAAAAAATATATGGAGGATTCAGGCAGTGCTCAAACAGAGCTTACATTACCCTTTTGAAAAAAATCATTAATTGGTATAATACAAATCTTGTATATAGAGTTTTTTGTAAATGAGATAAGCGCGCACTTTACAATTTATATCCCCGATAGCTCAATGGTAGAGCAGGAAGCTGTAGAAAAAAGTTATGTTTTTGTATATCATTTAATTATGAAAATACATAGAGCATATGCCGATAGGCGAGAGTATTTAAAAAATGCAGTAACTAAGAGAAGAAAAAAGATGCGCAATATGGCAATTAGTTACTTAGGTGGAAAATGTATGTTTTGCGGATACAATCGCTGCACATCAGCTCTAGATTTTCATCATATAAATGAAAGTCTTAAAAAATTTGGATTATCTCAAGATGGTTTAACACGTTCTTGGGAGAAGACAAAAAAAGAGCTTGATAAATGTATTTTAGTTTGTGCAAATTGTCACAGAGAAATACATGCCGGAATATTGCAGCCTTCAGCAGAAATGCTGAATGGAAAAGTGGGTGAATTCAGGGAAGCCTAAAGAAGATAATTCTATGGTAATCCTGAGCCAATCCATTACTAAAAATTGTTAACAACTATTAAGTAATGGCAGGTGCAGAGACTAGATGAGTACATCTTTAAGCGCCCACTACCTTCATCTTTAATAAAAAAGGTAATGATATAGTCCATGCTTTATGGAAACATAAAGATTTCATGTAACTTCAAGGTTCGAGGTTCGAATCCTCGTCGGGGAGCATTCCATTAAACCTTCAAGACAATCTAAATATCACATTCTTGACTTTATTCTTTATATGTCCTATAATATATAGCAAATATGAAAAATCAAACAAAAATTGTTTCAATCTCAAACTGGTACTATTTTTTTAGAGTATTAATAAGTGTTTTTTGTTTCCTTCCGTTTTTTATTTTTTTCTGGATATTGTTAACTGTTATTTCTGTGCCAAGCGATAAGCTTATTGTAGAGCTAAGTGCAATGTTTGCTGTTATTTTATGCCTTATCATTTTTATAGGATACACTTTATATTGGAGGCAATCAGGAATTTATATTAATAAAGAAGGGGATCATATAGTAAAGTGGGGCGGATGGATAGCAATGGAAGATAAATT
>JBIKWE010000053.1:0-5123 GCA_044356445.1 Limisphaerales bacterium
GTTTGATTTTTCATATTTGCTATATATTATAGGACATATAAAGAATAAAGTCAAGAATGTGATATTTAGATTGTCTTGAAGGTTTAATGGAATGCTCCCCGAGTGGGATAGTACTCGAATTGCGGGGTGGCTGAGAGATAAGATATTAAGTATGACAATAAATGGCAAATCTTCGCCATCATCATCTTCCTTTCCAGAAAGCGGGTGCTCTTGCACATAGTCGCCGTCGCTGCAGAGACGGCTGACCATTGGGGAAAAACATCCCCCTTGTGCAGCGACATGTCTCCATTTTTCCATCAACCAGCAACTTGAACACTACATCTCTAGTGTTCCCAAAAGCAACTGATTTGTTACTGTGACGTACCACCTCAATATTTTTAGCATCGCTCAATTCGTATAGACGATCGACTGCCTGGTCGACCATGATTTGGTTTGGCAACTATGTGAGGGCAGCCAATACGAGTAATGCAATTATGACGGCCAGCGTATTCCACACATACAAGCTGTCACTCCATGATGATCGACGTCTGTACGACATTTGACTCTCCTTTTACTTAAAGCAAGCTGAAAGAACGACTCCTTTCGTTGAAAAGACTATATTTAATCTACTTAAAGGAAGAGTCGAATGTTTGACGTGCGCTCGCAAAGTTCTATGACTTTTTAAGAAATTACAACTCATCTTTGGCAAGCTTCCCACCTATTTTTCTTCTTAGTGGAAGACTATTTGCCTTTAAAGTACTTTAAAGATAACTCCTTTCCTCGTGAATCATCTTATTTTTCCTTAAAAATTGTTCCCTGTAAACTACGTTCATTCGGATTTCCTCCATGTCCCCTTATTTCCTCAACTATACCTCTTAAAGATTGCACAGTATATCCTCCATTTTGAGAAGACCTCTTGTTAAACTGAGCAAGTTTTTGTGTTGGAATATTTAATGATTTTTCTAAATCCTTAATATTTTGTTGAATACCACTAAAAATTGCCTCAACTGCATTAATTTGAGCAGAAACAGAATCTTCACTATTACCTTCATTACGGATTTTATTAACAAGCGATATTTTCATTGCTTTAACTATATTTGAAAAAGGACGTTCATTCAAGGTTTCTGTTGGCTTATAATCTTGATTTTTTATTCCAAGCAACTTAAATAAATAGTTATATAATGCTCGGACATCTGATGTTATTTTTGACGGAGAATATTCTTTTCCTTCTTCAATGTTTTGTGGTATTTGTGACAAAAATGTTGTATAACTTCGCACAAGAAATGGATAAAAATCCAAAGGACACCGTTGTTTTTTTTCAATCGCTGAAAATGGAAAGAATCCATGTTCTGTATTTCTTGGAGCGTTTTTTATCAAAAGCAATCCAGTTTCTGCTATTAAATTACAAGCTTCTGAATAAAATTTCATTTTATCCTCACTATTTCTAATTAATAAAGGAAACGCTCTTTTTACTGCATCTCTTGCTACAAGAGAAATAATACCTTTATTAAGATCTAAAACGACTTGATATATATTATTACCAAACATATCTGATACTGTTTTGACAAATTCTTCAATATTATTCAAGTTACCTTTCATTCTTTCTTGCATCACTCTTGAAGCAAATACCAGCAATCTGGTAGGATCATTAACATTATCTGCTTTAAAGACTTTTCTAGGATCACGATCATTATCTTTAAGTCCAAAATATTGAAATAAGTACAAAATTGGTCCCAATTTTTCTTCGGAGGAATCGTTGCTTCTCTCAGGGTCGTTTGTTTCATTATAAAAATCTCGGGCGTTCGATTTTATTGTTATTGGCAAAATAGCTGCGTACTTTTTTACAAAAGGATATAATTTTACTACATTGCCTTCTTCCATACTCATTCGGTACAGTAGTGCAAATGTATTTGGATCATCATCTTTGACTGCAAATGAAGGTGCGTATGCACCCTCACCATTCTCCCCCCATCCAGCTAATAATGAAACATTATCATGAATTTTGACAAATGTTTTCTGAAGAGTGGGGCGTCCTAATATGTGTGCCGCTAGTGAAGATTCACCTCCCCATAATACGTGGGGTTCAAACACATCTCCTCTAAAACCATTTTTTAATGATCGATCTCCAGTTTCTGCAAAATTTGCCTTTTTTGGATTTTGTTCTATCATATTTTTTGTTCTTTAAAGACTTAATTATAAAATCGACTTATCTCCCTCCCTTAAAAAGATTAGATTTAATCTTCTCAAGAAAAGAAACATCCACAAAACCATAGTTTGTCACCCGGGTGATCTGTACTACCAAGCCAACAAGTATTTCTCAAAAGCTAACACCCTTTTGCTATTTGCACTTATAAGTACTATTCAAAGCACTGACCCATCTTTCAATTTAGTTGAAATAATCGCATTGCTTTTTGAATAATTCTAAGTAAACAAGATATATCGCAAATTTCATTCAATTGAAACGTTGATCATACATCGTATCGGTAGATATCAGCTTGATATATCTTATTTTTGCCTGAAACTTTTGAATCTAATTTTTAAATAAATGACTGCTTATTAGGCAATCGCTAATATACATCAAAAATTTCAACATATTCTAGATCTTGATTGTTTCTATTTCAATCAAAGGACAAGATATTAGATTGAAGTAAAAACAATGGGTCATTTGTGCTTTATGCACGTCTACATACTGTAAACACGACTTGCGTATGCTTTTAAAACAACATTGCATACAACACGATATCTTTAAATTTGATTATCAAAAAATACTGCCGTTTAAGAATTAGAAGCATTATTTCGATATCTTAATTTCAAGATGCCACCTACTGTTTCTTCGTTAACTTATAAAACTATATGTTGAAGTGCATTTTTATTAAATACTTTGAATAATTATATACTATAAGATTATATTTGTCAAACATTTATGCCATTTACAATTTGCTATCTGTTTGAATTTGCTATATGTTTGTATATAAAATTATTAAGTATATTTTGTAATCTTAATAGTATTAATCATGCTTTAATCTTGTTGTTGACAATTTACAAATTTTTTAATTAGTAATGCATATCAGACATATAACAATTTTAAAACTATTGGACTCCCGAAAAAATAAGTAGAGGTTTATAATTTGCTTTTGAACTTGGTTTTGCTCAGACATCTTAACTTGTATAAAATCTGGACTCAAGAAGGTAACTGGATATAAATTATCCTATTTTGGAATCAAAAAGCCTTGCGTAACAGGAAAATTTTTTTTTGAAAAATTTTCCACCATTTACCCCTGATAACCCACTCGATCTTTAAGTAGGACAGTTTCAAAAACAAGAATTAGCTCGATAAAATTTACGATTAATTATCAAAGCGTCATGAGTATAGAAAAAACAGTAATGATAACTTTCGAGGGAATGTTTTAATTTAAGTAGTCCACAACAAAATGAAGTTTATTTAATAAATTTCATTTTGTTTTTGGGGAACAAGCAAGCATTTATTCAAAAGATAATCCTATGTGTCTTGATGATATTTAAAATATTATTTTAAATGTTACGAAGAACCTATAGTGGATTGACTAATCGTCTGCATTTTGATATACTTGCTTCAATTTGATACAAAATAAGGCTCCTTAACATCTTTAAGAAGTCTTGCAGATAGCAAGCTAAACATTACTACCCATAAATGCTATGGTTAGTAGTGGTTAGCACATCTATCTGTTCAAATGGCCTCCAATTGAGGCCCAAAGGAGGGGAAATGATTGCATTGTTGATGGATGGAAATTTGGGGTTATTCTTGATCACTCTCGGACTGGCGTTGTTGCCCGCAGCTGTTGCAGGGGGATACCTCCTAGAATTCGACGAGGGGTGTTTAGATCGCGTAAACAAGCAAGCTCTCGCGATCAAGGCAGTAATGTGGTCAGCAATGACAATTCTGACCATCCTAATTGGATGGTACACAATAGCAGTTTTTGCTGGCGGGGTGGTGCTGGTTTTGGTAGGGAAAGGCATTTTGTTGTTAGGAAAAGCCATTTCCTACATAATGTGTCGTTCCTAAATTTTCGAGCCGCGGGTTCCCTCTCCCGCGGCTCTTTGCACATTATTAACAATATCTTTATTGTAATAGTATGGCCGTCAAGACACTCTCTGGACACTAAAGCAATTCTATGAAGTTTTTATCTTTAACAATAAGCACACAAAATCATTACTTTTTAATCGATATCTATGTATTCCATAAAATATGGCTAAGATCTTTTTTAAATATTTTTTAGATTTCTTAAGAGAAGACTAAAAATACCTGCTGTTGTGAAAATGGTAAAGGATATGCAGAGCTTTACTATTTGAAAGATTTTGTATATGTTAAAAGAAGATTAAATTATGTATCCCAGATTGTTTCATTACCCATCACTTGGCTTAAAATCAACCAGTGCTTCATTTACATTCTTGACAGTATCTTAAACAAAGATAAAATCTTATACAACGCGATGTTACTCTCTTCTTTTAATGATACTTGTCATATATCAGATAGATCCTATACTGATGCCATGTGTTTATGCAATTTATTCATATGAGTAAAAAGAATGGTTCCAGTGACTCGACCAAGTTTTGACTTTTATCCAACCTTAATTATTATCGAATCAATTCTGGCAAGCTCCAATTTATTTCTAGCTTTCGTTGCTCTATAGTCTCCACATCTCCACTTTTATGTTGTATTCCTATAACTTTTCCCAGCAATTTATGCGCATATCCATTAATGTGACCTTGGTTATTCCCAATGAGAAATCTCATTGTTTTGTTTACGAATGTTATTTCGTATAGTAAATGAACAAAAAGTCTTCTACCAACTTCTGCAACTACAATATCTCCAACTTCTATACCCTCATAAATACCGTTTTTATTTTTTAATGAAGAAAGAACTTCAATTTCTCCAAGCTTAACTAATGGATCCATTGAACCTCCTACACATTCTCGCAAGATATTTTCATTAATTCTTAAATTTTTCAGCCTTTGTTTTAGCTGGTTTGGATTATACTTATAACCTTCAGAACAACTCTCTATCATATTTTATTTATTTAATTTTTTTTCCTAAAGAATACTTAACAGAGAGATCTATAAGATTAAAATAAAGATACTTCTTTATTTGGATTTCCACTGCGCAT
>JBIKWE010000054.1:0-5122 GCA_044356445.1 Limisphaerales bacterium
ACCTTCATGCTTCAGGTTATGATTTAAGCTCTGAAAAAGATTTTAACATTTTTTTAAATCATTTTGATAAAAAAATTGGGCTGCATAAACTTGAAGTTATTCATTTAAATGATAGTCGCGATGACTTTGGCTCTCTAAGAGACAGGCACGAAAATATAGGTTATGGAAAAGTTGGTCTTAAGGTTTTTTCAAATTTTTTAAATGATGAAAGAACCAAAAATTTGCCATTTATTCTTGAAGTGCCGGGAATTAATAATAAAGGGTCGGATAAAGAAAACATAGATATTGTTAAGAATTTAATTAATTAAAAATTGCATTCTGAAAAAATAAAAATGTTAATTCCCACTAAAATCTTAGATTTTATGCAGAAATTTAAAGATCGTAATTTTCAGATATTTCTTGTTGGAGGCACTGTGAGAGGATTATTGATGAATCACGATACTTCCGATTGGGATTTTACGACTGATGCCACTCCAGATGAGATTATGAAAATTTTCCCACATAGCTTTTATGAGAATAATTTTGGCACTGTTGGAATTCCTGAAGTCCTTAATGATATGCAATGTATTTTTGAGGTCACAACTTTTAGAAAGGAGTCTAATTACGCAAATTCAAGACACCCTGATAAGGTTACTTGGACAAAAAAAATTGAGGAAGATCTGGCGAGACGAGACTTTACAATAAATGCCATTGCGTTTGATGGTGTGTCGTATACTGATCCCTTTGATGGACAATCAGATATAAAAAAAAGGGTCATTAAAGCTGTTGGAGAGCCTGACAACAGATTTCAAGAAGATGCCTTAAGGCTGTTAAGAGCGGTAAGACAGGCTACGCAACTTGATTTTGAGATTGAGTCCGAAACAAAGCAGTCAATTTTTAAAAATGCAGCTAAGATAAACTCAATCTCAGGTGAAAGAGTGCGAGAGGAACTTTTTAAACTATTACAATCGCAAAAACCTGAAAAAGGCATCTTAATGTTAAAAGAGCTTGAGTTATTAAAGAATATTTTACCTGAGCTTGATGAATGTTTTTTAATTGATCAAAAAAGCCCCAAGAGACATCACATATATGATGTTGGGACGCACCTTGTAAATTCATTAAGCCATGTCCAAACTAAAGATCCTGTGACTAGATTAGCCACACTTCTACATGACATTGGCAAGGTTAAAACATATCGCAAAGACTCAAAAACCGGAATTATCACATTTTATAATCATGAGGTTATAGGAGCACAGTTAGCAGAGACTATTGCAGATCGACTCAAGCTCTCCAGAGATCAAAAAAACAAATTATGTTTATTAATTAGAAATCATCAGTTTACAGTAACAGAAGAACAGTCTGACAAGTCTTTAAGAAGATTTATAAGGACCATTGGAGTTGAGATGGTGGACGATATGCTTGATTTAAGACGAGCAGATAGACTTGGTTCTGGAGCTAAAGAGACCTCATGGCGCACAGAGTTATTTAAAAAAAGACTTGTAGACATACAGGTTGTGCCATTTTCATTAAAAGACCTAAAAATTAATGGAATGGATGTTATGAGAGAGCTAAGTATTATGCCGGGTAAGCGAGTTGGAGAAATATTAAATCAAATATTTAACGAGGTTGACGATGAAAAAATTCCCAACGATCGCACAATTTTATTAAAAAGAATTACTGAACTTAAAACTTCTTAGCTTTTTTAAGCATTAACCTTAAACTGGACACACTTGTTTCTTCCTCATGACCGGGAAATATCCTTGTGTTGTTTGGTAAATTGGCAATTTTTAAAATTGATTTATTCAGCTTATTCTTGTCTGAATAAGAAAAATCAGTCCGACCAAAAGCATTGGAAAAAATTATATCACCTGAAAAAAGGGTATCAATTTCCTTGAAATAAAATGCGCAACTACCCGGCGTATGACCCGGCACATAAATTACATCAAAAGTAAATGTTCCAATTGTGTATTTCTGCTCTTTAAGATGCGAAAAAGTGGCAATGGGCAGCGTGAGAGGGTCGGACCCTGTAAAGTGCTTTGCAGTTTCTTTTGCCCTTTCCAACAGGAAAAAATCGTCTTTATGCATCATTAATGGACAGTTATTTACCGAAGATATTATCTCACCAGCAGCAAGTACATGATCAAAATGCCCATGAGTAATTAAAATTGCCAGTACTTTTAAATTCTGTCTTGAAACTTCCTCAAGGATATAATCAGCCTGATCGCCCGGATCAATAATCAAACACTCTTTGTCATTTATAAATAAGTAGCAATTTTCACTCAGTGCACCAACCGTTTTTTTTAAAATTTGTAACATAAGTCGGAGCTTTATTTCTTTGCCCTTTTTTCAAGAAAGACAGCAATTGGAACAGACACAAAAGGTGAGGAATAAGTTCCAGTAACCGTGCCAAGAAGCAGTGCAACAGCAAAAAAACGAATCGATTCGCCACCTAAAAGCACCAATGCAATAAGCATAAAAATAATTGTTAAAGAGTTGTTAAGAGATCTAACAATCGTGCTCGTAACGGCATGATTTGCTTGTTCTTCAACGCTTAAACCAGCAAATTTAGCACTCTTTTTATATCCCCTCATCTGATCAAAAACAACAATAGTATCATGCACAGAGAAAGCCAGAGTTGTTAAAATGGCAGTAACAAACAAAAGGTCAAACTCAGCCTCGAAAATATGAGAAATAATTGAATATGAACCAACCACAACTAATATATCATGAAACAAAGCTATAACTGCTGAAATGGCGTAGTTTACATTTTTAAATGCATAGGCTATATAAAGAATTATAACTAAAATAGCAAGTAAGATTGCATAAACTGTTTTTTTCAAAGTTTCTGCTCCAATAGTTGGCCCAACCGTTTCAAATTTGAGAATCTCCATATTCACACCAAGTTTATCCCGTATCTCATTTCTTAATTCAAGTTCTTGCTGTTCTGAAATTGCAGAAGCTTTAATATTTAAAATTGAATCATTTTCAACATCAATTGAAACAACTTTATGCCCCAATTTTTCTAAAAATGTATTTACAGCATCGCTTTCTAAGTTAAACTTATTTTCAAACCGATATGTCAACGCTGTCCCTCCGATAAAATCTATGGAGAGATTAAAGCCAAAAAAAATTATAGACACAACTCCCGAAGTGATTATTATTGAAGAAATAGTGGCATACAATTTCCAAAATTTAAAAAAGTTAATCATAGTTATTTGTCTGTTGAGAAAAATGCAATTAATCTTTTAGTAATAAATACTCCTGTAAAGAGACTCATCGCGACACCTATGGCAAGAGTTAATGCAAATCCTTTAACTAATCCAAACTGAGGCAAAAACTCCCAATTTAATGGATTAAATAAGATAAAGGCAATAAGTAATGTGGTTATATTTGCGTCTTTTATAGCATCAATTGCCCGACCAAAACCAAGCTTCATTGATAACGAAAAGGGCTTGCCTGAACGTTGCTCTTCCTTAATTCTTTCAAAAATTAAAATATTTGCATCTACTGCCATACCTATTGATAAGATAAATCCAGCAATTCCGGGTAATGTTAACACAATAGGAATAATTTTAAAGATTGTAAAAGTCAAAAGGCCATAAATTATAAGTCCAATGCTAGCTATAACGCCAAGTCTACCATAATAAACAATCATAAAAAGCATCACCATTATTAAACCTGAAAGCCCGGCAATTAAACTTTTTTGAATCTCCAAAGACCCAAGTGAAGGACCAATGCTCCTTTGCTCAACTAAATTGATTGAAATTGGGAGTGCGCCTGAATTTATTGCTGTTGAAAGCTGCTTAGCTCCTTCAACTGTAAAATTACCGGATATGACAGCTTCTGAGTCTCTTATCTCCTGCTGAACTGTTGGCGCTGAGAGAATCATATCATCAAGAAAGATACCAACCGATTTTCCAATATTTCGTTTAGTAATTTCTGTAAACTTTTTGGTGCCTTCAGGCGTAAAAGTCAGCTGCACTTGTGGCTGACCATCTTGAGGATTAAAAACTACACTAGCTTTTTTGACATCTTTACCTGTTAACCCCGTATCCTTAGTCAAAGACAGAAATGATAGTTCGGCACTGAGAGTTGCGTCTTTTTGATCTCCTGAGCCTTCTTTAAAATTTAATTGTGCCGTCTGACCTATTAATTTTGTGGCTTCATTAATATTGGTAACACCCGGCAAATCTACTTGTATACGATGCTTATCCCCTGTTTTAACAACTTTTACAACCGGCTCTGATACGCCAAACAGATTAACCCGGCGCTCAATAATATCTCTTGAGGCGGATAATGCATCAGATAGATCCTCAGCCTTTAAGGAGCTCGTATCTGCTTCAAAAACCAAATGACTTCCACCTTTTAAATCCAGCCCCAACTTTGTCTGAAAGTCTTTTCTTACCACAGTTTCGCCGATTTGAAAATTTAATGCTAATAAAGGAATCTCTGTATTAAATTTATTGCCGAATATATTTACGTTTATTGGAACTGGTTTAGACAAATTAATCCATAAAAGTATCAAGATTAAAAGTCCTCCCAATATATATTTAACATATTTCATATTTGGTTTGTCTGGTTATTTTAAGAGATCATCCTCGTGACCGATAAGCATAACCTTAGGTTGTTTTAGAAACTTACCAATAAAAGGATCATTGTTCTTCTTACGATATATAAACTCTTCATCTGTCATTACCGTATAATTCACATCAAAACCCATCGCCTCCCTTGCTTGTTGCATAATCCCTTCAATTTCTGGCAATACCATGACACCAACAAATAACGCATATATTTCATCCTCTTTAATTGGCACTCTTTTGGGATACTTCATTGAAATTGCAATATATTTAACTTTACCTAATTTAGAGATGTTGCGATAAATCGTTTTAGCGAGATTTGATTCTTTAGTGAATATTCTCAAAAACTCATCAAAAAAGACGTAAGTTCTGTTTAGTGAATAAAAAACTTTATTTGTCCGATGTTCTTTCAACAAAACTTTGGCATTATGAAGTATATCCAGCTCTCGCTTAACGGCATTTACCTCCTCGTCAACCAAACGCACCACTTCTCTAAGATAAAAAGACCTGTTTAACTCTGTAAAATATAGCTCTAAGATCTTTCTTCTGACTTTTGATGGAATTAC
>JBIKWE010000055.1:0-5116 GCA_044356445.1 Limisphaerales bacterium
GTAAATATAAAGAGTTAATCAAAACTAATTCTCATCATATTTAAATGAGAGTGCAGACATTATTAATACGTAATCCTGCGTATCTATAATGCCATCAAAGTTTAAGTCTCCTCTTGTAAGATTGTCTGTTTGAGTATTGCCAAAATTCTGTCTTATATATGCAATGTCCAAAGAATCAACCACTCCATTTTGAACAGGAATATCACCAGCTAACATATATATGCCTGAGAAATTTATCTCATTTTGACCCTCGGTAAATGTTAAATCGGAAGACCGACAGTTATAAGTTCCGGGAGTTGGTTCAGATGGATTGTTTTGACAAACAACCTTTCTTAAGTGCTTGCCCCCCTTAACTGCCAAGGAATATTGTGGTGTAATATCAATGCCAGTAAACTCTTTTGAACCAGCAAATGTTCCATCATCTTGAGGATTAAGCCTAGCTGTCTCTGTTTTAATGATCTCTTCTCCTTTAAAAATTCTTACCTCAAAATCAAGTGGAACAGCATTTCTTGGTCTTGATGTCACGCCTTGAATCCTAAATTTGAAATTCAAATTTACATTTTTAATGTTGGCGCCTGCTCCCGGAGTTGGGGTGTGTGTTGAAGTTGGCGCAACGGGATCAGTCGTTGGAGTTGGGGTGGGAGCTGGGGTTGTAGTTAGAGTGGATGTCGGGGTTGGAGTTGGGGTGTGAGTTGGATTTGGCGCAACGGGATCAGTCGTTGGAGTTGGGGTTGAAAAAGAAACTGAGGCAAGGGTGATATCGGATGAAGATGAAAATTGAAAGTTAGTAGGAGCGCTTGGCGCCTCACCAACAATACTTGCATTATTACTTACCAATTTAATATCTGATGACTGAGTAATTTGCTCAGGTGTTAAGCCACTCTTGGTCTTGAATTTAAAGATCAATGTGTTGGTAAAATTCGCAGTTGATGAATTAACCAAAACTATATTAACAAGACCTAAAGTTGGATTAGTTGTTTCATCTTTATTCTCATGTAAAATTTCATAAGTTTGATTAGGTAGCGGACTAAATCCTGATCCTCCTACCGAATTGTCATATTCGATAATACTTTTATTGTATGACAGAGTTAAATCCATGCCTGATATATTATGTGAAGATGCATCTTGTGGGTTAATTGTAAAAGTAACATTAAAGCTATCTCCTTGAGATAAAGTTTTTGATTGTTCTCCAACAACGGCAACATTCGCGCTTGGCGTTGAGGCAAAGAAATTATACAGATATTGATTAACATACCAAGCCATACCACCAAGTGAGGCGATGCCAACCAAAAACATTAAAATCCATTTAAGCTTTAATTTAACAGGCTTAAAACTTGGGTAACGAAATTTAAACTTTTTTTTGATTTTTGTCAGTGTTAAAGGTGTATAGTTATCCATATCAATATGACAATTATGGTGTCGCCCCATTTAATTTCCAGTAATATCTCCAAATTGCAAAATCCAACAAATTAACATATCCGTCACTATTAAAATCAGCTAATCTCACACAACTTCCTGGTGGAGTAGGTGTAAGACCTATTTTTTGAGCACTAAAATTAGCCTTAAAGCATTGATAATCTGCAGTTGATATAACAGAGTCACAATTTGCATTACCTTGTGCGAATTGAGGGCAAGGATCTGAAGTTGGGGTTGCAGTTGGGGGGACTGCAGTTGGTGGGACTGCTGTTGGTGGGACTGCAGTTGGGGGAACTGCAGTTGGAGGGACTGCAGTTGGTGGGACTGCTGTTGGTGGGACTGCAGTTGGGGGAACTGCAGTTGGAGGGACTGCTGTTGGTGGGACTGCTGTTGGTGGGACTGCAGTTGGAGGGACTGGGGTTGGGGTATGTGGAACATATCCTGCGCTTACAGTGACTCCTTGTGTTGTAAGAACAATGTCAATAGGACCATTGGCAACAGCCTTACTTCCTCGTTTAAGAGATGTAGTGTGCCCAGATACTTGCTTCAATCTGATCCAGTACTCATTGGATGGTGTTGTAGTGCCAATTGTTGAGATTGTCAAGGAAACGGTTGACGCAGTTCCACGGTCAGTCCAACGTGCCGTTGTTGAGGGAGCATCTTCATTAGCTGCCTTAGATGTTGTTTCCCATCCCCATCCTGTTGGCATAGCTCCACTATTAATAGTTATTATTCCTGTAGGTACTGGAGTTGGAGTATTGGTTGGAGGGACTGGGGTTGGAGGGACAGGGACATTAAAAGAGATAAAATCTGAAGTTGAACATGATGTAGAGGGAGAACAATTAGCGGCGCCTCCATTTACAGAGCATTCTGGATTACCTGTACATTTTAAGTTGTCATTTATCTCTGAGCTTACGCCAACAACATATTTACCGGGTTGAAGTAATATCTTCTCAAGACCGCCGCTCTTGCTATTAGTTGTTATGTTATCTATACGACAAAACTTACCACTCTTTGTCCATCCTGAAAGACATGTTTCGTTTTGTGAAAGATCTGATATAGTCGTACAATCTTTTCCACACCTTCCATACCATACTGATTTTTTAAGTCCTATAGGTGCTTGCCAAGAAGCTGAAAAAGAAAATGTACCTGGATTGCCAATAGAAATTTCTTGTATTGTAGCGCTTGGTGGTACTGGAGTTGGGGTATTTGTTGGAGGGACTGGGGTTGGAGGGACAGGGACATTAAAATAGATAAAATCTGAATTTGAACATGATGTAGATGGAGAACAATTAGCGGCGCCTGTTGCATTGTTGTTATTAACAGAGCATACAGGATTACCTGTACAACTTAAGGATTGGCTTACAGTTTGATTTACTGCAATGATATATCTCCCTCCGGGGTCAAGGCCGATATTACCTTCATAAAATCTAAATGTTTTGCCAATTTCACCCCTTTGACCCCAGCTTGTTGCATCTTTGACTTCATACTTGCACCATTTGTCGGATGTAGTTAAAACTGTATTTTTGCCCAAGCCTAAAGAAGAAGCTGCTGGGCAGCTTGTTGGTCTTGAGATATCGCTTGAGGTATTACATGTTCCTGAAGAATTGTTACATTTTGTAATTAGTACTTCTCTAGTTCCCCTGTCGTCATTCCATATAGCAGTGTAATCATGGCCAAGGATTTGAAGTGGTGTTCTTGTCAAAGAGGCTATTGGTGGTACTGGAGTTGGGGTATTTGTTGGAGGGACTGGGGTTGGAGGGACAGGGACATTAAAATAGATAAAATCTGAATTTGAACATGATGTAGATGGAGAACAATTAGCGGCGCCTGTTGCATTGTTGTTATTAACAGAGCATACAGGATTACCTGTACAACTTAAGGATTGGCTTACAGTTTGATTTACTGCAATGATATATCTCCCTCCGGGGTCAAGGCCGATATTACTTGGTATAAAATTAAAACTTTTTTTCAAAGAGCCATTTGTCTGAGGAGCTGCATCGTTAATTTGATACTTGCAAAATCTAGTGGAGGTAGTTAAAACTGTATTTGTGCCTGTGCCCAAGCCTAAAGAAGAAGCTGTTGGGCAGCTTGTTGGTCTTGAGATATCGCTTGAGGTATTACATGTTCCTGAAGAATTGTTACATTTTGTAATTAGTACTTCTCTAGTTCCCCTGTTGTCATTCCATGTGGCTTGATAACTTATTTGCCCTGGTCCAGCAGGGAAACTTACTATAGAAGCACCTGGTGGCAGTGGTTGTGCTCTCACACCCTCTCCAAGACATAAAAAGAAAAATATAGAAAAAAATGCAGTAAGAAAATGCAGCAGTTTGTAATTAAGGGAAAACATTTTTATATTTTGGTAGTTTTAGTTTTATTACTAAATATAATTATAAACAGATTTATTTAGCATTGTCAATTAGGCATAAATTACATAACAATCATCAACGATCCAAATATCAAGATAAAAATTCCAGCCATTAATCCAAATGTTGCAACAGCAAATACGCCTGATATAAAGACTGTCATCAAATACAACATCTTTGAGAAAGTTTGATAATTAAAACTATGATACAGAAAAAAGAAGTATGAAAGTGAAATCAACGCATATATTGCCAAATCATCTGAGAATATAAAATCCATACAGAATTTATATTACCTTAAATCCCAGCAATCAGTCCACAAAAGTTAAGGCAAAACCCTTTTTATTAGCTCGACCTGTCCTACCAATGCGGTGAATATAATCCTCATAAGTTTCAGGGAGCTCATAATTTATTACATGAGTTACATTCTCAACATCAATTCCCCTTGATGCCACATCTGTTGCAAGGAGAATTTTAATACGACTGTTCTTAAATGAGTCAAGCGCCCGTTGACGCTGTGGCTGTGTCTTATTTCCATGAATTGCTGAAACTGAAAAGCCTCTATCAATTAATTCTCTACACAGTTTTTCTAAACCATGCTTTGTTCTGCCAAAAATCAAAACTCTTTCAAACTCAGGCTTTATCAATAAGTCATGTAAAAGATCAACCTTATTTCTACCCTGCACTTTTACAATATCTTGATCAACAAGGTCTGACGCTCTTTGACTGGAAATTCGAATGGTAAGAGGATTATTTAAGAATGATTTTGCAACCTCTTCAGCCTGCTTATTGAGCGTTGCTGAAAAAAATAATGAATGTCTTACTTTTGGAAGGAGTGAAACAATGTATTTAATATCCCCGATAAATCCCATGTCAAGCATACGATCAACCTCATCAAGCACAATTGTTTGATATTCAGAAAGCTTCAAGGCGCCTCTTTCAACAAGGTCTTTGATACGTCCCGGCGTTCCAACAACCACTTGAGGATTCTTTTTTAAGGCTCCAATTTGTCTAAATATTGGCACTCCACCAATAATTATTGAAAAATAGCATCTTGTCCCGATAGCAAAAGATCGCCCTTCGTCAATTATCTGCGTTGCCAACTCTCTTGTTGGAGTTATAATCAATGCCTTGCTTAAATGGCTCTTCAATGTCTTTTGAATTATAGGAAGTAAAAATGCAGCTGTCTTCCCTGTCCCAGTTGATGCCATTCCTATAACATCTTTACCCTCCAATATTGGCATAATTGCCTGATCTTGAATGGGGGTTGGATTTTTGTAACCTTTGGCAATGATGTTTCTTTGAATTATTGGATCAAGAGGAAAATCTGCAAATAC
>JBIKWE010000056.1:0-5016 GCA_044356445.1 Limisphaerales bacterium
TTCTAATATTATGTCCTGACCTTCTCTCTTAAATATCGGATCTGCCATAACCTCAACCACAATATCAAATTCTGAAAATCTAATTCTTGAACCAGTATCAACTCCCGCTGGAACTTTTATGGTATGTTCTTTGCCGGCGATTACTGATTTCTTTGTGACACCGTGAACTGCTTCTTGAAAAGTTAATTTGATCTGATAAACTGACCTTCTTGCAGAGCGCGAGCCAAAAGGCGAGCGCCCTCCAAAAAATTGTTCAAATATATCAAAAGGATCAACTCCACCAAAATCAAAGCCAGAGCTATTGCCTCCCATATTGGAGTAATAATAACCTGAATTACCAAATGGACCCTGTCCAGATGGCCCTCTTCCAGAGCCACCACTTGATGTGTAAGCTTGATGTCCAACACTGTCATAAGTCTGTCTTTTACTCTGATCAGATAAGACTTCGTATGCTTGATTTATCTCCTTAAACTTTTGTTCAGCGCCAGACTCTTTATTTTTATCAGGGTGCCACTTTAAGGCCAGTTTGCGATAAGCTGACTTAATTTCAGCAATACTTGCATTTTTTGAAACCCCAAGAACTGAGTAATAATCCAACATAATTAATTTAATTACTCAACAACTTCCCCTTCTTCAACATCACCTGTTTTTTTCTTTTCATTATTTTCAGGCTTACTCTCAGTTTCGACTGGTTCTTCTTTTTTGGCAGAAGCATCGTATGAAGCTTGACCAATTTTTTGCAAAGATGTTGATAACTCATCGGTTTTTGCATTAATCTCCTCGGCTGTTGAATTTTCCTTAGAGATAAGCGCTTTAAGTTCGACAACCTTATCATCAACCTCCTTTTTTAACTCGGAAGAAACTTTGTCGCCAAGATCTTTTAAGGACTTTTCAGCAGTATAAATCAAATGATCGGCCTTATTTTTGGCTTCAATTCTATGCCTTAACATTTCATCCTCCTTGGCATTAGCCGTTGCCTCCTCCTTCATTTTTTTAACCTCTTCATCACTTAATCCTGTACCGCCTTTTATTGTAATGCTTTGAGATTTGCCACTAGCCTTATCTTTTGCGGTAACAGTTAATAATCCGTTGGCATCAAGATCAAAAGTGACCTCAATTTGCGGCACTCCACGAGGAGCTGGTGGGATTCCGTCAAGGGTAAACGTGCCAAGCGACTTATTATCTTTTGCCATGGGTCGCTCTCCCTGAAGTACATGAATTTGTACTTGGGTTTGATTGTCTTGAGCTGTGGAAAATGTTTCTGACTTAGAAGTTGGCACCGTCGTATTTCTTTCAATAAGCGGTGTCATAACACTTCCTAAAGTTTCAACACCCATAGTTAACGGTGTTACATCAAGCAAAACAACATCTTTTGCCTCACCGGTTAAAATACCTGCCTGAATGGCAGCACCTATTGCCACAACCTCATCAGGATTGACCGAGCGATTAGGCTCTTTTGCAAAAAACTTTTTAACCTCTTCAACGATTTTTGGCATTCTTGTCATTCCACCAACCATGATTACCTCGTTGACGGCTGATGGTTCAATTTTGGCATCTTTTAACGCTGATCTTACTGGAGTAAAGCTTCTTTGAATAAGCTCATCCACCAGACTTTCAAACTTTGCACGAGTTATTTTTAAAACAAGATGAAGTGGTTGATTATTTGAAACTGTAATATAGGGCAAATTAATTTCTGCTTCAGCTGAAGATGAGAGTTCAATTTTGGCTTTTTCTGCAGCCTCTTTCAATCTTTGTAAAGCCTGAACATCTTTTCTTAAGTCGACTGAATTTTCCTTTTTAAACTCATCGGCGATATGATTTATCAAAATTTGATCAAAATCATCACCTCCCAAATGAGTGTCGCCATTCGTTGCTTTAACTTCAAAAACACCTTCACCAAGCTCAAGAATTGTTATGTCAAATGTACCGCCTCCCATATCATAAACGGCAATGGTATGAGTGTGAGTTTTTTCTAATCCGTATGCTAAGGCAGCAGCTGTTGGTTCGTTTATAATTCTCTCAACTGTAAGTCCGGCAATTTCTCCAGCCTGTTTGGTGGCTTGTCTTTGAGCATCATCAAAATATGCAGGAACAGTTATTACTGCTTTTTCCACTTTTTCACCCAAATACGCTTCAGCATCATCTTTTATCTTTTTAAGAACCATTGCCGAGACCTCCTCGGGAGTATATTTTTTACCATCAACTTCAACATTTACACGACCTTCTTTCCCTTCAACTATTTTGTATGGCAAAAAGGACTGTTCTTTTTTAACAATATCGTCACTGTATCTCATTCCCATCAAGCGCTTGATAGAATAAATGGTTTTTTTAGGATTCAAAACAAGCTGTCTTTTTGCAACATCGCCAACAATTCTTTTTGTTGGATCAACAACTGAGGGAATAACGTTACGTCCTTCTTGAGAGTAAATTATCTTAGCATTTCCAGCCTCCATAACTGCAACTGCTGAATTTGTCGTACCAAGATCTATACCGATTATTTTTGACATATTTTTATTAAATTTAACTATTAATATTTTTTTTACTTACTCGAACTTTACCATGTCTTATGACAACGCCTCTTATGGCATATGCTTTTTGTAGAACTTCTACAATCGTATCTTCATTTTCACCATCCACAACCTCCAATACCTCTGCTGTTTCTGGAGTGTATTTAGTTCCTAAAAGCGGAACCTCTGATAATCCAAGCGTTTCAAGAGTTTTGTAAAAAGAATTCCTAACCATTTTAAGCCCCTGATCTTGATTAAATACTGACGCCTGATCAAGATTATCAAGAAAAGGTATTAATACATTCATAAACTCTTTTTCAAAAAATATTTTCATTGATTGACGCTCCGTGTTTAGACGATTTTCCAGATTTTTATAATCTGCTAATGTTCTAAGGTACTTATCTTTATACATTGCTATCTCAGCCTCTAATTTGGAATTTGTCGTAATTTCCTTTGTGTCCTCAACAATCGTCTTATCTTTTTTTGATTTCATAAATTTTTATTAATAAATATTATTTTTCAGTATGCTCTTTAATAATTTCTTCTATAAGGTGCGAAAAAAATCTAATTTGCGGTGCTATAGCGTCATATCTCATATGTTTTGGACCTAAAATTCCAATTATACCTTTGCTTGATAATGTCTCAAAATCTCCAAAAATACTAGCACATCTTTCAAACACTGGATCTCTAAAATCTTCTTCTCCTAAAATGTACAATAAATCCTCATTTAAAATCAATGTTTTTCGCACTATTTCCTCCCAAAAATTTATTTCATCTAACCGATGCAATAATTGACTGGAAAACTCAGGTTCAAGAAGTTCAGAGTTTTGCAAAATATTACCAATTCCAGCATAGTACAAATCTCCGGAGCTTGTTGCAACAAGAGATAATAGTCCTGTTCGAGAAGCAAGGACTCTTGCCGCTTGAGATAATAGTCTATGCTCTTTTTGTCTGTCATCCCAAATGCTATGTTTATATGCCACTTCATCAACAGTTGAGAGCTCCTTTTCTTTCATAACTTGAGTTATATAAAACCTAAAGCCCATGGCAGATGGAACTCTGCCTGAAGAAAAATGATTTTTTTGTAAATAACCTTTTTTTTCAAGCGCCACCATCTCATTTCTAATTGTTGCAGGCGAAACACCAAGTTTATATTTTTTTTCTAAGATTTCTGAGCCGACTGCTTGCCCTGAATGTGAATGTTCAGTAACAATGGCGGTTAGAATATCAATTTGTCGTTGAGTTAAATCTTTCATTAGCATTAATATACCAACTCTGCTAATTTATGTCAAGAGGTTATTTAATACATGCTTCATATTGATATCGGGTCTTTGATTAGCAAAAATTTTTATATCAGTCAAAAAAAATCTGAGATATTTTTTATAACAAAGCACGCTTCATAGATTACATTTTATTTGTATAATGGTTTATTCTTTTTAAGAATACAAGTATGAATAAAATAAAATATCAAATAGGAGCACATTTATCTGCAAGCAGAAGCTACTCAAGTGCCCTTGAGGAAATTATTAAAATTGGCGGAAATTGTTTGCAGATATTTTCAAGCTCCCCTTTAATGTGGAAGACAAAATTAGTCTCCGAAAATTTAATTTCTGATTTTAAGACAAAAAAAGCTGAGTTGAATATAAAATCTGTGTATTTTCATGCACCGTATTTAATAAACCTAGCCGATAAAGATTTAACTGGTGAAAAATCAGTAAAAGCTTTAATTCATGAGCTTGACTTATGCTCCAAATTAGGAGTTAAAGGCAGCATTATTCACACTGGATCTTTTAAAAATAAAAATAATGACATTAGTTGTCGAAACGAGAAAAATTACCCAATTTTAATTTCAAATATTCATAATATTTTAAAACAAACCCCCAAGGATACATTGCTTATACTTGAAAATTCTGGTACTCGAAAAATTGGCCAAACGATTGATCAATTGTCTGAAATTATAAAAGATATACATGATGAACGATTAAGGGTTTGTCTTGATACATGTCACCTTCATGCTTCAGGTTATGATTTAAGCTCTGAAAAAGATTTTAACATTTTTTTAAATCATTTTGATAAAAAAATTGGACTGCATAAACTTGAAGTTATTCATTTAAATGATAGTCGCGATGACTTTGGCTCTCTAAGAGACAGACACGAAAATATAGGTTATGGAAAAGTTGGTCTTAAGGTTTTTTCAAATTTTTTAAATGATGAAAGAACCAAAAATTTGCCATTTATTCTTGAAGTACCGGGAATTAATAATAAAGGGCCGGATAAAGAAAACATAGATATTGTTAAGAATTTAATTAATTAAAAATTGCATTCTGAAAAAATAAAAATGTTAATTCCCACTAAAATCTTAGATTTTATGCAGAAATTTAAGGATCGTAATTTTCAGATATTTCTTGTTGGAGGCACTGTGAGAGGATTATTGATGAATCACGATACTTCCGATTGGGATTTTACGACTGATGCCACTCCAGATGAGATTATGAAAATTTTCCCACAT
>JBIKWE010000126.1:0-4992 GCA_044356445.1 Limisphaerales bacterium
CAATCACAGGAATATCCACTGCTGCACTGACGGTATGGATCAGTTCGAGGTCATAACCATGCATCGTTCCGTCTCGGTCAATCGAGGTGAGTAGAATCTCCCCTGCACCTCGATCTACCAACTCACGCGCCCATGGCATAGGGGCACGACCGGTGTCTACGGTACCGGAGTGGCTAAAACATCGATAATTTCCATCTACATATCTTACATCAATACTAGCCACAATACACTGTGTACCGAATCGGGCAGCCGCCTGGTTCACAATTTCAGGCATTGAGTAGGCTGCGGTGTTGATACTAACTTTGTCAGCTCCTGCACGCAGTAGCATCGTAATTTGCTTAACGGATGTAATACCCCCACCAACAGTAAGTGGGACTGAGCATGCGTCAGAAAAGTCAGTCACAGAGTCAATATCAGGTTCATGCCCTACGATGGAGGCAGTTATATCGACAAAAATAAGCTCGTCAACATCACGGGAGTTGTATACCTTGAGTGCTGGCAAGACAGATCCAACACGTCGCCAACTGTCGAAACCAATCCCTTTGACCAGGCCCAGGTCTTTCCAGAGCAAAGTTGGAATTACTCGGACTTTCAGCATACTCGATACTCTAGGAAATTACGAAGAAGCTGGCGTCCAGCCTTCGAACTCTTCTCTGGGTGAAATTGAGTGCCAAAAACGTGATTGCTATGCACCGCAGCTACCACTGGTATTTCATAGTGGGTTTCCGCAATACAGACAATATTATCGTCTGGAACAAATACAAAACTGTGAACGAAATAGAAATCTGTGTTCTGCGGAATATGTGCGAATAAGGGATCATCCAGATTTACAGTGATGTCATTCCAGCCAACATGTGGAATTCGCAGTGTACAGCCGAGTACATCCAGTCGTTTGACCTCACCAGGAATGAAATTGAGACCTGGATTCGGACCACCTTCATCGCCGCTGCTTGCTAGCAGTTGCATTCCCAGACAGATACCTATTAGTGGGCGTCCCTGCTCCCTGACCAAGCAGTCTAGTGCATCACTCCAACCCTCATCGTGAAGTCGCCCCATTGCTTCTGCGAATGCCCCGACCCCGGGAAGCACAATACGGTTTGCATCGAACAAAGCAGACGGATGTTCCGCAACAAAGACGTCTGATCCCAAATCTTCCAGGGCGCGACGAATTGACCCGATATTCCCCATACCATAGTTTACGATACCAACTCTCATAGATTATCGTAGGTTACTTTTTCTAGATTGCCGTATTTGTTCTTGACAAGTACTCCTGCTGCGTCGCGCCGGAATATCTTCTTATTCGTGAATCGATCGCATACCTTGATGAACTCGTCAATGGTCATGTCGAGTGGCTCCAGGATTTCAGCGATGGGTTTTCCTAGGTATGTCCATGGAAACTTACCGTCCCTTTTGCGTACAATCTCCAGGGCATCCTGACGTGTGATGCGATTGCGGCGCACATGCAAGCAGGCAATATCTGTGGCACGCGAAAAACCGAACTTCAGAAACTTGAAGTAGTCATGTATGCCTGTTTGATGGTTATCCAGGTTTTCATAGTTCACCATAGATCCCTCAACAGCACGCTCCAGAGTTGTGAATCCATTGGCCTGGGCGATCAACGCGTTAGAAAGCCCATCCCAAGGGAAGTAGTACCCCAGGAATATGCCAGTTACGCCTATACGCTGCAATTCCTCATCCGTCGGATACTGATACGGCAACAAGTACTTTGAAGCAATACCATATGTAGAAGACAGATCGGAGACACGCAAGCCAAGCAATCCACCGAACTCTTCCAACCACCGTCGTGTCAACACATTGCTCTGCGTGGCGGATGCAGGTCCGCCATATTCATTTTGTGAATTTTCGCCCCATACAATCAACGGCACATTGAACTGCACAGCAGCGCGCACCGGTACTGTAAATATCCCAACATGTTCTGGCCAAGAAATATCGCCAACTTCGGTTAGTCCAATCCGATTCAGTTTGGCGCGTACAATTGGATTGGGAGAAAATTCTACGTAATCAACACCGAGGCGTTTTATGTTTTCGATGTTCTTCCGTCCAATTTCGGACAAAGCACAAGTTGTCGCGGTCACACACAATGGATTTAACCCCAATTGCAGCATTCGAATCACTTGATACGTGCTGTCCTTACCCCCACTGACCGGAACTATACAGTCCCAGTTGGCGCCATGTCCACTGTACCGCTCCAGGATTGCAGATAATTCGCGGCCGCGCTGCACCCAGTCGATTTCTTTCCGACGTTCATAGGCACGGCAGGCATTACACACTCCCTCTTCATCAAGGTGCAGATCAGGCTTAGTATCCGGCATCACGCATCGTGTGCAATATTTGAGCATTGTCAACTCCGTTTCTCCAGAAGAAACCAAGTAATGTCGTCTTGCGGGAAAGCCGGGTCTCTATGATATGCAAACCCATAATCTACCAGTTTCAGGTCGCTGAATCTGTCCAGAATTTCCCCGCAGAAATCTCGCTTGAACAGCCGGTCAGAGTGACCACGATATGGAATCATGACTGGGGTCGGATTGTAGTACTCACAGACCAATATCAGACGGCTTGACGCAGCATGGAGTTTCTCATAAGTTCGCTGGAGCAAATCGGGGTGAATATGAATCAAAACGCCTTTGATGAGCGCAAGATCATGCTGTTCTGTTGGCTCCCAATCCGCAATCGAGCCAAGAAAAACGTTTGAATGGCCAAGCCAGTTGCCAAGTTCATTGGCGGCATCATGGTTTATCTCAATAGCGCGTTGCCGCATATTGGGGTACAACAGCCGTAAAGCCCTCAAATTCATACCTATGTTAGCGCCAAACTCAATACAGGAACAGACTGCACCAGCTTTTTCTAGTGCATGAACGAAAAAGCTCAGATTAGAGGCCAACAGATCAGGGCTGTTGTTACGACCGATATATTCGCTGCCGAATGAGCCTGCCCAGAAGTCTTCCTGTATTGTTCTGGATTGGGAGCCTAAGTTCATAATCACTCCTTGGATGTGAACAACTGATATAGCTGTTCGGCCACAAACCAATCATCTTCTGTGTCAATATCCTGCACTTGCCAACGTGGTAATTTTACGATTGTCGATCTATCACCGATGATAGTTTTTCTTTCCAGCCATGCAGTTGCAGTGCCCCAATAAAACTGAGCAGCGTCATGCCACATTTCAGGCAAATCTTGCGAGCGACTTGTATAGTGTTCTGGAAACAGCATCTCAACGCTGTTGTTGTCACCGAGAGAAAAAGCTCGGAAGATCGAATACGGGAATGTAGTGGCCGAAAACACGTAGTCCCATTGGCCGGATTGCTGCAATATTTCTAATCCAGTACGGATAGATTCAGGTCGAAAGAGAAGAAAAGGGGCGGTAGCGTACAAACAGCAAACAGACGTACAGTCCGTTTTGTTGTCGAGCAACCAGCGCACAGCATGACAGACCACGTCAACTGTTCCTGTGTAGTCCTCAGACAATTCTGGCGGACGTACGAACGGAAACTCCGCCCCATAGGACTGGGCGATGGTGCCAATTTCCGCATCGTCGGTGGAAACGATGATGCGTTCGAAGACCCCGCTCTGCCTTGCGACCTCAATGGTGTATGCAATAATCGGCTTGCCGTAGAAAGGCCTTACGTTCTTGCGTGGAATTCGCTTGCTTCCGCCGCGTGCCGGAATGATCGCAACATTCATGCCAACAAATCCCTGATCTTGTCGATCACATAGCGTTGGTCCGCATCGCTCAGGCTGGCGTACATAGGCAAAGAAAGACAACGTGCATAATAGGCCTCGCTGTTGGGAAAGTCGCCCGGTGCAAAGCCTAATCTGCGAAAGTCCGGTTGGGTATGCACTGGAATATAGTGGACATTGACGCCGATGTCGGCTGCGTGCAGATGGCTAAACAGGGTTTTGCGGTCTACGGGCGAACGTTCGGTGTCAACCTGCACCACGTAGAGGTGGAGGGCGGAGCGCGCATCGGCGCTGCGGTGGGGCAAGATCAAGAGCAGGTCGGCAAACGCTGCGTCGTAGGTATCCGCCAACTGGTGGCGTCGTTCAACCCAGCTTTCCAGGTTCGCCAGTTGCGACAGTCCCAGCGCTGCTTGCATGTCGGTCATACGGTAGTTGAAACCCAACATCTGCTGCTCGTAATACCAGGCACCATCAGCTTCCTTATCCATCAAACCTGTGTCGCGTGTGATGCCATGGCTGCGCAGCATCGCCATACGCTGTGCCAGTGTGGCATCATTGGTCAGTGCCATTCCGCCTTCGGCCGTTGTGATTATCTTGACCGGGTGAAAGCTAAAGACCGTGATATCGGACCAGCGGCAACTGCCTACCGGCTCGCCCTGCACGCTCGCGCCAATGGCATGGGAAGCATCTTCAACCACCCTGAAGCCAAACTCCTGCGCCAACGCCCAGATCGCCTCCTGTTCAGTCGGCTCGCCAGAAAAATGCACCGGCACGACTACTTTAGGCAAATGCCCTCGCCTGCGCGCCGCGACGAGCTTCTCAGCCAGCGCAGCAACGCTCATGTTCAATGTCGCCGGGTCAATATCGACAAAATCAACATCCGCCCCACAATAGCGACCACAGTTCGCCGAGGCCACGAACGTATTGGGCGAAGTCCATAACAGATCGCCAGGGCCTAGCTCAAGCGCCAGGCAGGCGATATGCAGCGCACTAGTTGCGCTGTTGACGGCGACTGCATGGCGGGCATTAACGCGCTGTGCGACAGCAGCTTCAAATCGTGGCACAGCCGGCCCCTGAGTTAGCCAATCCGAGCGCAGCACACTTGATACAGCCTCAATATCAGCCTGAGAGATCGCTTGACGCCCGTACGGAATCACGACACACCTGCAATATGGTTGAGCGCAATAATCTCTTCGATCGTCAAAAAGCGTTTATTTCTGCCCGAATTGTACTCGAATCCTTGCTCGACGGGCTGCCCGGTCTCACCGAGTACATTACGCGAAAAATCGTTGT
>JBIKWE010000121.1:0-4973 GCA_044356445.1 Limisphaerales bacterium
CTAGGGGGTCCTGCAAAGAAGGTACTGCAGAATGCCAAGTTCGAGACCGCCTGGCTGGGGCTGAAAGGTTATGACCTGCGGGGACCTATCTACGACACGATGCTCGCTCACCAGTTGCTGACAGTCGGCCACTTTTCAGCCGCTAACCTGCAGGAAATGGCTAAGAAGTATCTCGACGAACATCTACCCAAAGAAAACCAAGCTTCTGACTGGAGCGGCCCCCTGACTGATGAACAACTCCAATACGCCGCTAGAGATGCGGTGGTTGTCCTGGATATACGGGACAAACAGATCCCACGGCTGAAAGATGCAGGGTTGATCGACGTGGCGGGGTTGGAGTTTGCAGCGATCTCACCTATAGCCGCGATGCAGGTTAAGGGTCTACGGTTCGACTGGGATCGGGTTCACGACCTAGTCGACCAACTGGTCACCGACCGTGAAACCGCTTTAGCTAAATTCTTAGCGGAGCTTAACCAGGCTGCTACCCAGGCTAACGAGTTAGCGCCGGGGATAGACGGGTCTGTGTCCTTTAACCCTAATAGCCCAACCCAGTTAAAGAACGTCCTGAAGGCGGTCGGGATACCGGTCGAGTCAACCGACCAGAAAAAGCTGCAGTTGATCGCCGACCGTTACCCGCTACTCCAGCCCTACCTGGAATGGAAAAAGCTACAGACCTCGGTATCGTCAGCATCGAAGTTAGAAGACCACCGTCACCCGGTCACCGGTCGGGTCCATACCCAGTTTTGGCAGTTGAAGGCTGACAGCGGTCGGATGACCAGCTCTGAACCGAATGTTCAGAATTTACCCAGAGCGACCGGGTTTAGGTCCTGCGTCACCCCTGCAGCTGGGTACCGGTTCATCGTCGCTGACTACTCCCAGATCGAGCTACGCATAGCGGCCCAGGTTGCACCCGACGACCGGATGATAGCGGCCTATCGGGACGGCGAAGACCTCCACCGGTTGACCGCTGCGCTAGTCAACGACGTGCCCCTAGAGCAGGTGACAAAAGCGCAGAGACAATCGGCCAAGGCCGTTAACTTTGGCCTGATCTATGGCATGGGGGCGAAGGGTCTTAAGGACTATGCCAAGTCGAGCTACGGGGTAGAGCTGACGCTTGACGAGGCGACCCGGTTCAGAACCAAATACTTCGAGGCCTACGCCGGTCTAGCCCGTTGGCACCGGCAATTAGACGCCAAACTAAGGGGCGGTTCAGTGTATGCCCGCACCCTATCCGGTCGACGCCGGTTTCTGCAGGCGAAGGACCGCAAGCTGACCACCATGGCTAACACCCCGGTTCAGGGTCTGGGGGCCGATATTCTCAAAGTCGCTCTAGCCCTCACCCATGACCGCCTGCGGGGTCTTGACGCCTACCTAGTCAATACCGTCCATGACGAAATTGTGGTCGAGGCTGAGGCGTCTATAGCCGACCAGGTGAAGGACATTGTCACCACCGCCATGGTCGAAGCTGGGGAGCGGTTTCTTACCGCCGTCCCCGTCCTGGTCGAGGTTGGTATCTGCAGCGACTGGGGGGAGAAATGATGCAGCACATCAAGTTAGGGAAGACCCGTAAGCCTGCCCCGGCGCCGATGGTTATACCCCGTTACGCCGGGTCAAAGCGGTCGAGCTTCAAGCTATTTACTGACGGGATCAACCCCTCCACCCTGGTCGAACCTTTCGCCGGTGGAGGGTCATTATCGGCAAAGTTGGCCCAGACCCGGAACGCTGCTATCTTTGCAGCCGACCTTAACCCGGCTGTTCAATCGGTCTGGCAAACTTGGACGACCCCAGAAAACCACCCGTCGATCAAAGACCACTTAGACAACCTGCTGACCCGGATTACAAACGAGCTTCTAGACTACGGTGACCCCGTCACCCCTGCTTTAACCCGGGTCATTGAGGATGAGACCAGTAACACCCGGTCGACCCGTCAAGCTTTGATTAAGGCCATGAAGTCGACCGGTTGTAAGGGTTGGCAGCTGATTCCTAACACCTGGTCGGTTATCAAAGACGCTTACGAAGCCGGGGATACCGGCGATCTAAACTACCTGGCCGCTATCACCTTGATGCTGCACAAGCTTAGCTTCGGCGGGGTGATCCGGTCCGGCAAGATCGCCGACAACCTCAACATTGCGCCTTCTATCGATCAGATGGGGGTGCTATGGGGTTGGGAGCATTGTTACCCCACAGCACCCGATTTCCTAAGTTTTAGCGGGTCCTGGGAGGGGGCTGTAACCGCTTTCGAGGCATCCACCCAGGTCGACGCCCTGGCTGTCATCGACCCGCCCTATTACTGGCCAGTACGGGGAGAGATGACCCCCGCTTACCGTTGGCATACGCCATGGACCGACGAAACCTTAGCGCTTACCCTGGATTGCGCCGGCGCTATGGCAAAAAGCCGGAAGTTATCTCGAATTGTGGTCACTAACTACCTAAGCGACCCCGTCGACCAGGCGATGACCGGGTTAGCTGCTGAGCATAACTGGTACTTAACCCGAGTCGACCTGGGTCGGCTCGACGGTCTGAACCGGTCGAAAGCTTGTACCAGCGACCGGCGAGATACCGCCTGGATATTCAACCGGGACCGGCCCCAGGTCGCTGACCAACTTTGCCTATTTACATAGATGCCTTTTCACCTACCCACCTATTTACCTAAGCGAAATGAACAACAACCAAACACTGATCGCCATTGACCCGGGTTTACATGGTGCCGTCGCCATCCTCCACCCGGACGGGTCAACCACTGCCCACCCAATGCCTTTAGCCGGTAAAGAGCTGGACCTGGTCACCCTAGCGGAACAGGTTGAAACCGCTAACCCCGCCTGGATAGTGATCGAGAAAGTCGGGTCAATGCCTGGCCAAGGAGTCGCCTCGACCTTTAAGTTCGGCTGCGGGTACGGGTCGTTACTGGGTATTGCTGCAGCACTGCGGGTGCCGGTGGAGCTGGTCACCCCGCAACGCTGGAAAGCCCGGGTTCTACACGGAACCGCCAAAGATAAGGCGAGTGCGATCGCATTCTGTCGCCGGGCCTATCCCGGGGTCAACCTGGTACCGCCCCGGTGCCGAACCCCGCATGACGGTATCGCTGATGCGCTCTGCCTGCTGGAGTATGGTCGGCGAGAGCTGATCCAACTGGCCAGCTAGTCGACAAAACTGGACAATTTCTGACACTTCTGAACACTTTTAACGAGGAAAGGACGATGACTAAAGCGACCAGCCCAGTGACAACCCAGGTAGAGATCAAGTGGTTTCGTGAGTTGAGCGATAGCGACAAAGAACGGGCCTACTTCGCTCTTAAGGCTGTAGAGAAAAACTTAATAAAAGGGTATTTAGACTTAGACGGTAGTCTCTGCGATTGTTTAGGAGCTTACGCCGAACTTATAGAAGCGTGTTGGCGACGATTTCAGGAAAAAACTGAAGATGGCGACTTTCACGACTTACAGGCTAGACTTTTTATGGAAGCTTTAGAAGACTTTTCATTCTTCTACTGGCTTAAAGAAGAGTTAGAGCATGTAAGCCATGGAGATCCGGTAAAATGGTATGTTCTTATTCCGGTCGGTCGCGGCGACGACGGGTTTAAGTTCCCGGTCAACTGCTGTGTGTTTAAGGGTAAATTAGTTAAACTTTTAATCGAAGAACTGGGTAAAACTTGGAATAAGCGCGCAATCAACTTTTCTATGATGTTAGCTGCCGAAGGTTTCAAAACACCTAGGCAATTTTGTATAGACGAGGCTTTACCGTTAAATAAATTCAACCGTTTAATTAGGAAAAACTGGAGGTTTTTAGAGGGTAAATGCAGGTCGACTGTAATATATTTTCCTGGAGCAGACCCGATTGTTTTATTATCGCCTGAAGCCCAGCAGTATTTATTAGCCCAGTACACCTCTAAAGGGGGTCGTGACTGGTTCAGAGAGCAAGCTATCACCAGAGGCGCAGTAAAGGCAATGGGAGACGACCCGCTGTTTAACTGACCCCGCTCCACCCGGTCTAGTCCGGGTTTAGTCCAGTGGCCGACCTGGGTGAAGTTGTCCCCTACCCCTGGGTGAATGCCTGGGGGTTGAATAGTTGCAATACTGGCAACCACTCAACACCGGTGACGGTCAAAAGTCAATTTTTACCAAACGAACCAACCAGGTCGCCGCCACCATCAACCTGGCCTAACCGGTCGTCCTGCAGCTTCTTAAGTTGCTCTAGCGCTTTAGCTAGTTGGCGGTTAATGTGCGTCTCGTACCTGGCCAGCAGCTGTATCGACTCCGGTAGAGCATGACCCCGATCCCGTTGGGTCTTCAAGGTCTTTAGCTGCGATCGCACGTCAGTCACTCTCTTTAACTGGCTCTGCACTCCAGCCCGGGCACTGTCGACCGCTTTCTTTAGGTCCTGCAGGACCTCGACCAGGTCGTCAGCGTCAATATCGGGTAGCACATCCTCGACCGCCCCGTGAAGGCGTAGAAGCGGGTGGAAGGGTCTTTCTTTCCAAGCTGCTGGAGGGTAGACCGCTAAGGCATGGTTCACCCGCTCCACCATGGTCACCAGCCCGGCGTAAGGGGTCCTGTCGGGGTCGTCCCCTGCAGTTAGCCACTCCACCCAGGACGACCGGTCAGACCCGGTAGGACACCCTTCAAAATTGTCCTGAAGGTCATAGTATAGGTCGCTAAGTATCGACACCTCTGCAGCCAGTACAGCGGGGTGGTAGGCGGTCTTGTCCCCAAAGCTGACAGAGTTGTCGACTTCAGGGTAGACAGCGTCTAACGCCTGGGCTGCTACCGCCTGATCACCGGCGATCGCTTCGGCACTCCAAACCCGGTGTTGCTTCTGTATTGCCATGGCAATTTGTTGGATCAGATGCCACTCGACGGGGCCCACTGGGGCGTAGTGGTCGACCAGCTGCTGCAGGACCCCCTGGAACGTGGCTAAATCCTCTGTGGCCAGCAGTGGCGGGGTAGTGGCCAGTAACCCATGGGTCCGGCTGTTACGGC